>DASUBV010000340.1:0-51006 GCA_035763085.1 Streptosporangiaceae bacterium
TCCGGTCAGCGAGATCCAGAGCATTAACGGCGGCTGAACCGGGCGGAATACTCCGCCACCAACAAGAAGGGGAAACTCATGGCGTCGGACGTCAACGTAACTTACGGGGAGATGGAGACGGCTGCGAAGCAGCTGATCACCGGCCATCAGGAGATCACCAGCAAGCTGTCGGCCCTCAAGACCATGGTCGACGGACTCGTGAATGGCGGCTACGTCACGGACCGTTCCAGCAAGGCGTTCGAGGCCTCCTACACCGAGTTCAACCACGGCGTGGTCCAGACCATCCAGGGCCTGGAGGGCATGAGCAAGTACCTCACCGCCGCGGCCAAGGCGTTCGGTGACACCGACGGCCAGCTGGCGAACGCGCTCAAGTAGGCGCCTGCGGACAGCGCCGGGGGCCCCGCCACGCGGCTCCCGGCGCTGAGCCATGCCCGGGGCCGGTAACGCCCCGTCGCCGAGCCCGGCGTCGTGGCACGACCGCGCCCGCCGGGGCGAATCGCGCATGAGGGAGGGCCGCGATGCGGCTGATGATGACCGCGGTGTCCCCCGCGGCCGGGATCCGCGTTGATGTCCTGCTCGACGCGGACTCGCAGACGCCCGCCGGTGATATCGCAGCCGAGCTCGCGGCCCTGCTGCACGGCAGCCCGGCTATCAGCCCGGCTCCGGCCGGGCTGAGCTCGGCCGGCCTGGGCGCAGCCGGCTTGAGCGCAGTCGGCAACGGGCTGGCCGCAGCCGAAGCCAACGCTCCGGGCGCGGCGGTCCCCGCCAACGTCATCCGCTTCCCGGCCGCGCGCCCCGATGGCCGGGACCTGCTGCCCGCCCAGCCCGGAGCCCGGACCGCGGCCGGCGACACCACGGTGCTGGCCCTGCACCCGGACGCCAGGAGGCAGAGCGGGCCGGGCTCGCACGGAACCGCCCCGGTCCTGTACGTCGACGGCCGGCCGGTGCCGGCCGCGCAGCCCGTCGCCGACTCCCCGCTCCGGCCGGGCTGCGTGGTCAGCCTGGGCGACCCGTCCGGCTGCCTGCCTCCCGAGCCCACCGGGATCGTCGAGATCCGGGTGGCCAGCGGACCGGGGGCCGGCGCGGTGCACCGGCTCAGCGTGGGCGCCGCCGAGATTGGCACCAGCGCGCATGCCGCCGTGCGGCTGCCTGCCGCCGGCCCGGCCGGCACACCGGCCGCGGGCACGCCAGCCGCCGGCCTGGCCCTGCGGATCACCGTCGACGCGCGCGGCGCCTGCCAGCTGATGGCGGCCGAGGGAACCGCGGCCGCCCTGGACGGCGAGCCGGTCACCGGGCCCGTTACATGGCAGCCAGGCCAGCAGCTGGGCATCGGCCCCTGGGTCCTGGAACTGGCCCGCTACGAGGCTCCTGATGCCGCGCTGCGGCCCGCCGAGGACGGATCGGGGCTGGACTTCAACCGCCCGCCGCGGCTGCTGCCGCCGGACACCCAGACCAAGTTCACCCTGCCCGCCCCGCCCGGCCGGGAGGAGCGGCGGCCGCTGCCGATCCTGATGGCGGTCGTCCCGGTGCTGCTGGGCGTCCTGATGGCCGTGCTGATGCACGAGGTCTACATGCTGGCCATGTGCGCGCTGAGCCCGGTGACGATGATCGGCAGCTACTTCTCCGACCGCAAGCACGGCCGCAAGTCCTATGCCGCCCGGATGGCCGCGCACCGCGAGCACCGGGCCCGGGTCGAGTCCGACGCGCACGAGGCGCTGGCCGCCGAGCTGGCCGCGCGCCGGGACAGCTGCCCCGACCCCGCGACCGTGCTGACCATCGCCGCCGGGCCGCGGCGCCGGCTGTGGGAGCGGCGCCGCAGCGACCCCGACTTCCTGCTGCTCCGGGTCGGGATCGCTGACCTGCCCTCGGCCGTCGAGTTGCGTGACCCGGCCCAGGATGAGCACCGGCAGCAGGTGGTCTGGGCCATGACAGGCGCCCCGGTGGCCATCCCGCTGCGGGAGCGCGGCGTCATCGGGATCGCCGGGCCGGATGCCGCGCCGCGCGCCATCGGCCGCTGGCTGCTGGCCCAGACGGCCGTCCTGCACAGCCCCAACGACGTGCAGGTGTGCCTGCTCACCGACTCCACGGGCCAGGACAGCTGGGAGTGGGCCCGCTGGCTGCCGCACTGCCAGCACCCGGGCGCCGGCAGCAGCCCGGGCGCGGCCATGATCGGCAATGACCCGGAGACCGTCGGTGCCCGGATCGCCGAGCTGCTGGCCATCGTCAAGGACCGGCAGAAGGCCAGGGCCGATGCGCGGCGGGATCAGGTGGACTTCCGGCAGGCCGACATCCTCGTCATCTTCGACGGCTCCCGGCGGCTGCGGTCGCTGCCCGGCGCCATCCAGGTGCTGCGGGAGGGCCCGGCGGTGGGCGTGCTGTCGGTCTGCCTGGATTCCGATGAGCGCCTGCTGCCGGCCGAGTGCCAGGCAGTGGCGGCGGTCCAGGCCGACGGGATGCTGCGGGTCCAGCAGATGAGCTCGACGGCCGTCAGCGCGGCGCGGCCGGACCAGGTGGCGCCGGGCTGGTGCCTGCGCGTGGCCCGGAGCCTGGCCCCGATCCGCGACATCAGCGATGACGACGAGGGCCTGGGCCTGCCCGAGTCCAGCAGGCTGCTGGACGTGCTGGCCATCGAGCCGCCCACGGCGGCCGCCATCGCGGGCCGGTGGAGCGCGTCGGGCCGGTCCACGATGGCGGTGGTCGGCGAGTCCTACGACGGCCCGTTCGGCATCGACGTCCGCCGCGACGGGCCGCACGGGCTGATCGCGGGCACCACCGGGGCCGGCAAGTCCGAGCTGCTGCAGACGATCGTCGCCTCGCTGGCGGTGGCCAACCGGCCAGACGCCATGACCTTCGTGCTGGTCGACTACAAGGGCGGCAGCGCCTTCAAGGACTGCGTCAGCCTGCCGCACACCGTCGGCATGGTGACCGACCTGGACACCCACCTGGTCAGCCGGGCGCTGGAGTCGCTGTCGGCCGAGCTGACCCGGCGCGAGCACATCCTGGCCGCGGTCGGCACCAAGGACATCGAGGACTACACCGCCCGGCAGGCCCGCGACCCGGGCCTGGCGCCGCTGCCCCGGCTGCTCATCGTCATCGACGAGTTCGCCTCCATGGTGCGCGACCTGCCCGACTTCGTGACCGGCCTGGTGAACATCGCCCAGCGCGGCCGGTCCCTGGGCATCCACCTGATCCTGGCCACCCAGCGGCCCTCGGGCGTGGTGTCACCGGAGATCCGGGCCAACACCAACCTGCGGATCGCGCTGCGGGTCACCGACACGGCCGAGAGCTCCGACGTCATCGACGCCCCCGACGCGGCGCACATCGCCAAGTCCACGCCGGGCCGGGCCTATGTCCGGCTCGGGCACTCCTCGCTGGTCCCGTTCCAGACCGGCCGGGTGGGCGGCCGCCGGCCCGGCGCGGCGAGCACGGTGACCGAGCGGCCGTGGCTGGCGACCACGTCCTGGGCCGACGCCGGGCGGCCCGCTCCGGAGCGCCCGGCCGGGCCGGCCGGCGAAGCCGAGGAGATCACCGACCTGAGCGTCCTGGTGGACGCCATCCGGATGGCTACCAGCCGGATGGGCATCCCGGCCCAGCACAGCCCCTGGCTGCCGGCCCTGCCCGCGCAGCTGCTGCTGGCCGACCTGCCGGCCGAGGCGGCCGCGCCGGGGGCGCCCGGCATGCTGGACCTGGTTCCGTACGGGGTCACCGACCGGCCGTCGGAGCAGGCGCAGCGGACCGCCGCGATCGACTTCGCCGGCTTCGGCCACATGATGGCGGCAGGCGGCCCGCGCAGCGGGCGGTCCCAGCTGCTGCGCACCATCGCCGGGTCGATCGGCGCGACGCTCAGCTGCGCCGACGTGCACCTGTACGGGATCGACTGCGGCAACGGCGCGCTGCTGCCGGTGGCCGACCTGCCGCACTGCGGCGCGGTGGTGCTGCGCACCCAGCCCGAGCGGGCGGCCCGCCTGATCGGCCGGCTCGGCCAGGAGCTGAGCCGCCGCCAGGAGTTGCTGGCCGACGGCGGGTTCGCCGACATCGGCGAGCAGCGAGCCGCTGCGCAGGCCGGCGGCACCAGCGCCCTGCCGCACATCGTCATCCTGCTGGACCGCTGGGAGGGGTTCACCCCGTCGCTCGGCGAGCTGGACAACGGCCGGCTGGCCGATGTGATCACCCGGATCCTCGGTGAGGGCGTCAGCGCCGGGATGCACCTGATCATGACGGGCGACCGGTCGCTGATCGCGGGCCGGATCTCCTCGATGACCGACGACAAGCTGGCCTTCCGGCTGCCCGACCGGGACGACTTCAGCTTCATCGGGCTGCGGCCCCGCGAGATGCCCGACGACATCCCGGCCGGGCGGGCGTTCCGGTCCGGGTCCGGTCTCGAGACGCAGGTCGCGCTGCTCGCCCCGGACGCGTCCGGCCCCGGCCAGGCCGCCGCGCTGCGGGAGATCGCCGGACGGGCGGCCAGCCGGGACTCCGCGGTCCCGCGCGCGCAGCGTCCGTTCCGGGTTGATGTCCTGCCGGCCCGGCTGTCCTTCGACGACGCGTGGCAGCTGCGCGACCCGGCTGCCCCGGCCGCGCCGCTGTGGGGCCTGGTCGGCGTGGGCGGCGACGACCTGGCCGCCTACGGCGCGGACCTGGCCGACGGGCTGCCGGCCTTCATCGTCGGCGGGCCGGCCAAGTCGGGCCGCAGCACCGTGCTGGCCACCATGGCCCGCTCCTTCCTGGCCGCCGGAACCCGCATCATCCTGGTCACCCCCCGGCCCTCGCCACTGCGCGGGCTGGCCGCAGAGCCCGGCGTGGTGCGGCTGTTCGAGGGGACCGACCTGAACGCGGCCGAGTTGCGCGCCGCGCTGGAGCAGCTGGACGGGCCCGGCGTCGTGATCATCGATGACGCCGAGGTGCTGCGGGACTGCGATGCCGCCGACGAGCTGCGGGAGATCATCTCCTTCGGCGCCGAGCGGCAGCGGGCGCTGGTGTTCGGCGGCAACTCCGAGGACCTGTGCGCGGGCTTCAGCGGCTGGCAGGTCGACGCCAAGCGAGCCAGGCGCGGCTGCCTGCTATCCCCGCAGCAGATCACCGACGGCGACCTGGTCGGGGCGCGGGTGGCCCGCAGCGTGCTCGGCGAGCCGGTGCGGCCGGGCCGGGCGCTGCTGAGCACCGGCGACGGGAGCCTGATCACGGTGGCCGTCCCGTCAGGCTGACCGGCGGTCGCTCAGCGCTGACCGTAGCCCGGCGGCAGTCCGGCGGCGATGTTGTCGGCGGCAAGCTGCTGCCGGTCGCGCCATTTGCGGGCCCGGAGCGTCAGCACCCAGGCGGCGGCACAGCCGGAGGAGCCGAAGAACAGCATGAGGATCATGAACGTGATGCCCGCGGCTGGCGCGTGGGCCACGAACCCGGCAATCGCGCCGATCAGCATCACCAAGCCCGCACCGATCAGTCCGGCAGCTAGGCGCAGATAGCGCAGCGGGCCACGTTCCATCCCGGCCACTATGGCAGCGGCGGACGGCGGGCCGCAACCACGCTGCCGGCCAGGGCCCCGCGGCGGCCGGGCTGCGCTACCCGCGCGGGATCACCTGGATCCGCCGGGCCAGCTCGTCGATGTCCTCCGTCGCCCCCTCCAGCCGGCCCAGGTCCGGGCAGGCCGTGAACAGGCGGACCGCCGTCTCGAATTCCTCCGAGCGCCATGCGTAGCCCAGCGACGCGGTGACCGTTCCCTTGTCCCGGAAGTAGCACAGGACCTTCAGCCCGCCGCCCAGGTTCTCGGTCGGGAAATCGGTCACGATGGGCGGCTCCATCACGCCGCTGGCGTCGGCGCCGGCCAGCAGCCGGATCTGCTCCTGCCGGTCCCCCGCGGCCTGCCACACGCCGAAGCACACCAGCAGCGGGACCGCCCGCGGATCGCGCACGTGGATGAGCGCCAGGTGACAGGGCAGCGTGGCGTAGGCGCTCTCGTGCATGTGCGCGAAGGTCTTGGCCAGGGCCGTGACCTGCCGCTTGCCGTACTTGAGCCCGGAGTTCTCCCAGCAGGCCCGCGCGTAGGCGCTCGCCCACCGCTCGCGGTCCACGCCGGGGGCGAAGGACGGCGGGCACGGCACCCAGAAGGTCTTGTCGAAGTCGACGCTGATCCAGCCCTTCTGGCTGGTCTGGGTGCGGGGATCGGGCTGGTCACTCACTGGCTGCCTTCCTGACCTGGCAGGGCTGATCGCTGGCCCGGCTCCTGGCCCGGCCAGGTCCACCGGAAGGTGGACATGATCGCATCGAAGAGCTCGACCAGGATGCCCGCGAACTGGCCGTTCGGGTCACCGTCGCCCACCGTGGAGAACACCACCATCAGCCACCGGTCCGGGGAGCCGGGGATAGTGACAACATAGTCGACCTGCCGCGAGGGCAGCGGCGCGTCCTGGCCGGGGTCGGCGGCGGCCACGTGATCCGTGCGGACGCCGGGCGCGCCGTCCAGGGCCACCAGGGACGTCGCGTCGTCAGCGCTGGCCAGGTAGGCGATCAGCTCCTCGGGAGCCAGGGGCTGCGCCGGCTCCGCCGTTCCGGGTGCCCCGCCCGCGGCGGCTGCGCCGCCGGGCGAGCCGGGTGCTCCTTCCGACACCGAGAACGAGGCCGGGACCGGCGTGCCGTGCACGTACTCCACCGGGAGGTACAGGTCGACGCCGGAGGCCTCACGGGCGCGCACCGCCATCGCCGACAGGCGCCCCTGCAGCTCGACCCGCACCCTTATCAGCTTCTCCCGGTCGGGGCCGGTGCCGACCCGGCCCAGGACCTCATCGAGGATCTCCCGGATCGCCTCGTCGGTGCCGTGCCGGACGGGGATCTTCCGCCAGCCGGGCGGCAGGACCAGCGCGTAGCCGCTGGCCGTGCGCCCGTCGCCGGTCAGGCCCTGCGGCTCGCCGTGGTTTCCTGGCTCGCCGAGAACGTCCGTTTCGGTGTGCGACGCCACCTGTCTCCCTCCGCCCGTCCCGGTGCTGCACACGCAGGCGGGCTAGCCCCCGGTGGGCTCCTCGAATGTGCTGACGTACCAGTTGGTGAAGCTGTGGACGGGCAGCTGCAGGTTGACCGACGGGTTGTCCGCGTCGGGACCCAGCGCGATGCCCCCGCCGGCCAGGCCGAAGATCCCGCCGCCGGCGCCGGCCCCGGCCAGGCCGCCCATCAGCTTGACGATCGTGCGGGCCTGGTCCAGGTTGTCGGCGGCCGAGCCCGCGAACCGGCTGGACACCGAGTAGATGCTCTTGAACGCGTCGGCCTCCTCGCCCGTCGCGCCCAGGTTCAGCACCGCCTTGAGCTCCGGGATCTCCTCCGGCACCTTGGCCAGGTCCGGGACGAGCTCATCACTGCCGCACAGCACGTTCAGCGCACGCTGGCCCGCGATGAATCCCTTGGCGGTCGCCTCACCGCCCTCCGACAGCGCCTTGAGCCCGGCGCCGAGCAGCCGGCCGCCGCCGAAGGTCAGGCAGGCGAACGCGTCGAGGGCGAAGTCCCACCAGGAGCCGTTGCCGGTCCCGGCCAGCACCCCGCGGCCCAGCATGGCGGCGAAAGTCGTCCAGAACGCCGCCAGGACCAGGCCGTCGACCAGGAAGTCCAGGCCAGGAATGAACTGGGCGATGACGAAGGCAATGACCGCCAGCACGAGGCCGACGATCTCCAGGACGGTGCAGGCCGTCTTGATCCAGCCGGCCGCGGCATGGACCGCGCTCTTGATCGCGCCCCACAGCGAATGGTGATCCTTCATGGAGTCATCCGACGCGGTATGGATCTTGTGGGCGCAGGTGCCCGCGGACGAGTCGCGCAGCGAGGTCGCCTTGTGCAGCAGGCCCTTGGCCTCGCCGATGGCGGCCTGGGCCTTGCTCACCGCGTTCTTGTGGTCGGTGACCTGCTGCTGCTGGGCAGTGGTCAGGTTCGACCCCGACGGCAGCTTCTGGCCGCTCAGCGACGCGAGCTGGGAGTGCGGGCCGGTCGCCTCGTGCAGCGCTGTCAGCGACATCGACTGTGCCTTCTCCAGGTCGGGCACATAGTCGTTCAGCGCCGATGACGCCTTCTGGTACCGGCCGACGACCTTGCCGAGCTGGCCCGACAGATCGCCGGCCGCCGACCGGATCTTGTCGGCGTAATGGCCCTTCAGCACCTCGTTGGTCCCGCCGCTGGCAATCTTGTTCAGCGCGGTGACCTGGTCACTGATCGTCTTGGCCACGCCGGACAGGTGCGCGGCCTCCTGACTCACCGATGCCGGATCGCCGGGTACTGGATCATCGTCCAGCCCGAGCGCCTGCCATTCGTAGGCGGGCGGTCGCCCCACAGTCATCACCCCTGCGGCCGGGCGGCGCCGGCCAGATCGTGCCGGCTACTTCTTCGGCGTCACGTCGGTGGCCAGCTTGCCGTCGGTCTTCTGGAAGGCCGAGATGGACTCGCTGACCAGCTTCCCGACGTTCGCGATGGAGTCGAGCAGCTTCTTGCGGTGGTCATCCCAGTTGTCGGTGAAGCTGTGCATGGCGTCCTTGACGTCGCCCGAGCCCCACTCGCTGTCGTAGACCCGCTCCTGCGCCTTCAGGTTGCTGAACTCGGAATGCAGGCTGGTCAGCGCCTTCTCGGTGCCCTGGAGAATGTCAAAGTCGACTTTCAGATCGGACATGACCCCGCCTTCCGAGCGAGCCGCCCCTCCGGGCGCGCGCGAACGCCCATAAAGCTACACAGGATCGGCAATGGCCCGCAGCCGTTGTGACCGAGATGATGCCTTTTAGCCGCGACCCCAGCCGGGCCCGGCCGCGGCCTGTTCCGCGTCACCGCATACTGGACAGTCATGAACGAGCTGGCGTGGGTGACGGTGGCCGCCGCGGCCGCCGGGCTCGTGGCCGGCCGCTACGTCGTGGTGCTCGCCGCCTGGCTCCCGGAGGCTGACCCGGCCCGGGGGGACCCGGTCCGCTGGTGCCCGCCGCGGCGCTGCCCGCACCCCGGCGGCACCGCGCTGCGCGCGGCCGACATGGTGCCGCTGTCGGGCTGGCGGCGCGTGCGCGGCCGGTGCCCGGGCTGCGCGGCCCGGATCGGCGCCTGGCGGGTGCCCGCCGAGATCCTCACCGCCGCCGTGCTGGCCGTCCTGGCGCTGCGGCTCGGGGCGAGCCCGGCGCTGCCGGCCTTCTGCTACCTGGGCGTGGCGGGCGTGGCGCTGGCGTTCATCGACGCCCGGCACAAGCGGCTGCCCGACCCGCTGACCCTGCCGTCCTACCCGGTCGCCCTGGTGCTGCTGGGCATCGCGGCCCCGGCTGCGCCGGACGGCGGCCGGCATTTCCTGACCGGGCTGGCCGGGCTGGCCGCGGCGTGGCTGCTGTTCGTGATCCAGGCGCTGGTCTACCCGGCTGGCATCGGCTGGGGCGACGTGAAGCTGTCCGGGCTGCTCGGCCTGTACCTGGGCTGGCTGGGCATCAGCACGCTGGTCGCCGGGCTGGTCCTGGCCTACCTGCTGGCGGCCGTCGCCGGGCTGGCCCTGCTGGCCGCGCGGCGGGCCACCCGCAAGACGCAGGTCCCGTTCGGGCCGTTCCTGCTGGCCGGCGCGCTGGCCGCGATCCTGCTCAGCGGCCTGGGACAGCCGGTCCTGATGTTGTAGCCGGGGCAGCCGGGCCTGCCGGGCCCGCGGCGGCGGCCCGGGGGATGCCCGGTCAGGGCAGGATGACCACGGCGCGGGCCCGGGACAGCACCTTGGTGCCGGCCGCGCGGGCCGTGAGCGCCAGTGCCACCCGGTTGCCGTCGAGCTTCTCCTCAACCTTGCCGGTGACCTCGATCGCCGCCCCGGCGTCATCGTCGGGCACCACGACCGGGGCGGAGAACCGCACGCCGAACTCGGCCACCGTGGCAGCCGGCCCGGCCCAGTCCGTCACGTACCGGCCGGCCTGCGCCATGGTGAACATGCCGTGCGCGATGACGTCAGGCAGGCCCACCGACCGTGCCAGCCGCTCGTTCCAGTGAATGACGTTGAAGTCGCCGGATGCGCCGCAGTACTTGACCAGGCTGAGCCGCCTGACCGGGTAGGTAACCGCCGGCAGCTCGGCACCGGCCTCGACATCGGCGTAGCTGACCTGCTCGCTCACCGCGTCACTTCCCCCGCTCGACCAGTGTGGACACGGCCGTGCAGACGAGCTCGCCGGCCGTGGTGCGGATCTCGGTGCGGGTGGTCATCATGGACAGCGAGCCCACCGAGCGGATGCTGTCGATGGTGGCCTGCGCGGTGACCACGTCACCGGCCGTGATCGGGCGGGTGTAGGAGAACTGCTGCTCACCGTGGACCACCATCGAGTAGTCCAGGCCCAGGCCGGGGTCGGCCACCGCGCGGCCGGCACCTGTCATGCTGACCACGATCGCGAACGTGGGCGGGGCGATCACATCCGGGTGCCCGGCGGCCTGCGCGGCCGCAGCGTCCCGGTACACGGGGCTGGGGTCGCCGATCGCGTCAGCGAACTCCGCGATCTTGACCCGGCTTACCTCGTACGGCGCGGTGGCCGGGTAGGCCCGGCCGACATAGTCAGGGTTAATGGCCATGCGGCACCGCGGCCCGGTACTTAGCGGGTCTCGCGGTGCGGCTGGTGCTTGCGGCAGTTCGGGCAGTACTTGCTCAGGTCGAGCCGGTCGGGGTCATTCCGCCGGTTCTTCCTGGTGATGTAGTTACGGTGCTTGCACTCCTGGCAGGCCAGCGTGATCTTCGGCCTGACATCTGTCGCAGCCACGTGGAGTGCCTCTCTTTCCTGCGGGCGGCCCGGGTCCGGGCGTCCTGATCATCGGGGATCCGCGCCCCCGCACACGGGAAACTATCGCACGCGGGGCTCGGCAGCCTGTCTAGCACCCGGCCGGCCGGGCTTATTCCATGCCGTCCGCGCGCAGGCCGCCGGGCACGTCTCGTAGCGGAGGCCGGACTTGAACCGGCGACACAGCGATTATGAGCCGCTTGCTCTGCCTGACTGAGCTACTCCGCCGCGCAGGCCCCGCCGCCGGAGCCTGGATTCCGGCTCAGGCGGGCGGCCAGAATCCCAGGCCTCAGCGCGGGACTGACCTAGGATACCGGGATTTCGGAGCGCCCGCGCCGCAGGGCACTCCGGGCGGTTCCGGCTGCCTCGCCGGAGGGCGCGCCCGGCGCCGCCTTCCCTCGTCGCACGCTCCTGGCCCGGGCGCCTCGCGGTCCCGGCGCCGCCTGGCCCGGCCCGCTGGCGGGCCGGGCACTGACCGGGCTGCCCGCCGGATCAGTGCCAGTCGAACCGGGCGACCTTGCCGCCGATCACCATGACCGAGCCCGCGGTGGTCATCTTGTCGCGCCAGATGGTGTAGCGGCCGGCTGGCAGGCCGGGGTAGATCGCGGCGTACCCGGTGCCGGTGTCGACCGGCCGCTCGCGCACCTGGGCGTGGGTGCGCCGGGCCCACGGGCCGCCGGCGGGGCTGATCTCGATGTCGTGGCCGGCCAGTTCCCGCGGGGTATGCAGGATGAGTGCCCCCACGCCGGGCCGGATGTCGAGCACCGTGCCGGGCGCGGTCGGCCCGTGCAGCACTTCGGTCATGGCTGACTATCTCCCGTCTAGCGCCTCGGCCACGCCAGGTAGCCGGGCATGATCAGGTAAGGCTGGGCTGTCAGTACCGCTTCAGGAGCCTGTGACCGGGCAGGGCCAGGCCAGCACGCAGTTGCGCGCCTGGCTGGCGGGAAGACCATCCAGGCGGTCTGGCGAGCTGGGATTGCCAAGCACCTCAGCCACAGAGCCAGGCCCGGGCGGGGCGGGCGCGGGCGATGCTGCGGCGACCTCCCCGATGGTAAACGACGGTTGCGCCCGCCGGCGGGCCATTCGCGAAGGCGATTGCGCCCCGGCAATCGGCTTTCCGGCCTGCCACTGCTGTTTTGCTACTGCTGCCTGGGATTATCTCCCGATGGCCCGGCCTGACTCATGATCATGCCGGCCGCGGCCAAGTCATTGCCGGATCTTTCCCGCCGCCTTGCCCGGCCGGGAGCCGCGCATGTTAGGCGTGTTCCGGGCCGGCCTGCCGGGCCCGGTCCCCGGTCCGGTAGTCGGTGACTGCCACGGCCATGACGACGGCCGCCGCGCACGCGCCCAGGACGAGAGCCGGCACGTGCGGGGCGAGCAGGCCGAGCAGCGCCAGCAGGGCGATCGCGGCGAGCCGGGGCCAGGGCACCTGCCGCCAGACCACGGCCTTGAAGGCGGCATGCCCGGCGATGTACAGCGCCGGTCCGCCGAGGAGCAGCCAGGCGGCGCCGGCCGTGACATGCCCGAGCGGATGCGACAGCATGACCTCATCGCCCGCGGCCGCGACAATGATCCCGCCGACCATCACCGGATGAATGAGGTGATACGCGGACCGGCCGAGCCGGCCGGGGTCGGCGGATCCCGCGATGACCCGGGCGCCGGCTTCCGCGCTGCGGTCGAAGTACAGCCACCACAGCCCGGCGCTGCCGGCGAAGGCCACGCAGAACGCCCCCAGGGCCGGGCCGGCGCTGGCCTGCGGCGCGGCCAGCGGTCCGCTCAGCAGGCCGGCCAGCGTGGCCCCGGTGACCACGATGGACTCGCCGAGGGCGATGAGGATGAAGGCCTGGCAGCGCTCGGCGAAGTGACCGCCCTCGATGTCCCACTCCTGGGTCCGGGACCGGCCCAGCCCCGG
This sequence comes from Streptosporangiaceae bacterium, assembly GCA_035763085.1. Classification (GTDB taxonomy): domain Bacteria; phylum Actinomycetota; class Actinomycetes; order Streptosporangiales; family Streptosporangiaceae; genus DASUBV01. The sequence continues at coordinate 12,652 of DASUBV010000340.1, forward strand.
CGTGTAGAAGCCGGCCGCGCTGCCGAGCAGGTCCACGGCGACCGCGGCCAGCCACAGCACCTCGCGCGGCCCGCTCCCGGCCAGCCCGCCGGCCAGCGCGAGCCCGCCGCTGACGCAGCACCAGGCCAGGATGCGCTGGAAGTTGCGCTGCAGAGCGGCGCCGCGCAGTGCCCACACCGCGAAGGCGCTGCGGCCCACCTGAATGACGGCGTAGCCGCCGCCGATGATCAGGCCGCCGTCGCCGAATGCCTCGGGCAGGTCGGCCGACATGCCCAGGCTGACCAGCATCAGGGCCAGCAGCAGCAGCCGGACCGGGATCTGGCCCGGATCCAGCCAGTTGGTCAGCCAGGTGGTATACGCCCACAGCAGCCAGACCATGGTCAGCAGCAGGCCGGCCCGGACGGCTCCGGCCAGGCTCAGGTGACTCAGCAGGTAGTGCGACAGCTGCGTCACGGCGAACACGAAGACCAGGTCAAAGAACAGCTCGATGTTGGTCACGCGCTGCGCGCCGCCCGCGCGGCTGCGCCGCAGGCTGGCGCGGCCGGGCTGGTTCACTCCGCTTGCTCCCGTCTGGACATCTCCCTGCCGGCCGGCTCGCCGCCGCCAGGACTGATCCTGGCCGATATCCGGGCCGGAATCTGCCCTGACTCGCAGACGCCGGCGGCCGATTGCCGGTTCCGGTCAGCACGACCGCGGACGGCAGGTTTACCTCAGGTAGCGGCGCTCGTACGACATCTCCTCAGCGGCGTCGGCGGCCCGCCGGCGGGCGCCGGCGAGCCGCTGACGCCGCACGAGCCTGCGAGCAGGAAGGGCGGCGCCCCCGGCAGCACGCAGGCGAGCGCCAGCAGCACGAGCCGGGCTCGCTAGCACTCGACGACGTTGAGGGCCAGCCCGCCGCGGGCCGTCTCCTTGTACTTGTCTTTCATGTCCGCGCCGGTCTCGCGCATCGTCTTGATCGCCTTGTCCAGCGACACCTTGTGCTGGCCGTCGCCGCGGACTGCCATCCGCGCCGCGGTGATCGCCTTCACCGACGCGATGGCGTTGCGCTCGATGCACGGGATCTGCACCAGGCCGCCGACGGGGTCGCAGGTCAGGCCGAGGTTGTGCTCGACGCCGATCTCCGCCGCGTTCTCCACCTGCTCCGGCGTCCCGCCCAGCACCTCGGCCAGCGCGCCTGAGGCCATCGAGCAGGCCGAGCCCACCTCGCCCTGGCAGCCGACCTCGGCTCCGGAGATCGACGCGTTCTCCTTGAACAGCACCCCGATGGCCCCGGCGGTGAGCAGGAACCGGATCACGCCGTCGTCAGATGCGCCCGGCACGAACCGGGTGTAGTAATGCAGGACCGCCGGGATGATCCCGGCGGCGCCATTGGTCGGCGCGGTGACGACCCGGCCGCCGGCCGCGTTCTCCTCGTTGACCGCCAGCGCGTAGAGCGTGATCCACTCCATGGCGTGCAGCGGGTCGTGAGTGTCGCCGGCCCGCTCCAGCGTCTCGCGCAGTCCGCGTGCCCGGCGGCGGACCTTCAGCCCGCCGGGCAGCACCCCGTCGGCCGCGCAGCCGCGCGCCACGCACTCCTGCATCACCGCCCAGATCCGCAGCAGGCCCTCGCGCACCTCGGCCTTGTCCCGGCGGACCAGCTCGTTGGCCAGCATGATCCCGCTGACGGGCAGTCCCGTCGCCGCGGTGTGCGCGAGCAGCTCAGCGGCCGTGCTGAACGGGTAGGGCACCGGCGTGGCGTCCCGGACGATCGCCGGGTTGCCGGCCTCGTCCTCGCCGAGCACGAACCCGCCGCCGACCGAGTAGTACGTCCGCGCGCTCAGCTCGGCTCCGCCGGCGTCGTAGGCGGCGAACCGCATCGCGTTGGGATGGAACGGCAGCCGCTTGCGCCGGTGCAGGATCACGTCCGCATCGACATCGAACCGGATGCCCGCGGTGCCGGGCAGGTTCAGGATGCCGGTGTCGCGGACCGCATCGACCAGCGGCTGGGCCGCGGCCGGGTCGACCGTTTCCGGCTGCTCGCCGGACAGGCCGAGGACGACGGCCTTGACGCTGCCGTGGCCGTGCCCGGTGGCGCCGAGCGAGCCGAACAGCTCGACCCGGATCCGCGCGATGCGGCCGGCCAGCCCGTCACCGGCGGCGGAGGCGGCGAACATGGCGGCAGCCCGCATTGGCCCGACCGTGTGCGAGCTGGACGGGCCGATACCGATCTTGAACAGGTCAAAGACGCTGATCGTCATGGCCGCGCTCCTGTCTGATCTGCCACCACTGTGGTGATCATCCCGCCCTCTGTATCCTGCGCGCCAGCGGGGCGCCTGTGTGGCACCGCCGGCGCGCTGCGCAATCTGCGCGCCAGCTTCGCTACCCGCCCCGGACCCGGCTACCCGCCGGGTCATACGGCGGCCGCAGGCTCAGCCGGGCACCGGTCAGCTGGCCGCCGACGCTGACCTGGTAGCTGCCCGCGCGCAGGAACGCGGCGGTTACCGGGGCGCCGGACGGATCACGAACATAGCCCAGCCCGACGGACGCGCCCACGGTCTCGCCCCAGGCCGCCGAGGTGACCTGGCCGACGGGCACGCCATCGCGCACGATCAGCTCGCCGCCCCACATCATCACCTCGGGATCAGCCAGCACGAGCGAGGCCAGGCGGCGGCGCGGCCCGGCGGCCCTGGCCTTCTCGACCGCCTCGCGGCCCAGGAATCCGGTGCCGGTGCCGAGCTTGCAGGCGAACAGCAGGCCCGCCTCGGCCGGGTTGTAGTCCGGGGTCAGCTCGCGGCCGAAGGCCCGGTAGCCCTTCTCCAGCCGCAGCGACTCGATGGCGTAGTAGCCGGCATTGCGCACGCCGAGGTCGGCGCCGGCCGACATGAGGTCCTCGTAGACGCCGACGGCGAACTCGGCCGGCACGTACAGCTCCCAGCCCAGCTCCCCGACATAGGTGATCCGGGTCGCCCGGACCGTCGAGTAGCCCAGGCCGATCAGGGCGCTGGCGCCGAAGCCGAACGCGGCGTCCGACAGGTCCGCGCGGGTCAGCCGGCCCAGCAGCTCCCGCGACCGGGGGCCCATCACCCCGTACACGGCGTAGGCCGAGGTCATGTCGACCAGGGTGGCCCGGCATCCGGCCGGCATCGCGCGCCGGATGTGGTCGGTGTCCCGCACCGCGGTGGCCGCGCTGGCGACCAGCAGGAACTCCTGCTGCGACAGCCGGGTGACGGTGATGTCGGACTCATAGGTGCCGCGGTCGTTGAGCAGCCCGGTGTAGACCGTGCGGCCCGGCGCGACGGCCACGTCATTGGTGCACAGCCACTGCAGGGCCGCTTCCGCGTCCGGCCCGGTCACCAGGTACTTGGAGAACGAGGTCTGGTCGAACACCGCGACCGCGCCGCGGGTGGCCCGCTGCTCGGCCGATGACCAGGGCTGCCAGTTCTGCTTGCCCCAGGAGTAGCTGATGACCGGCTCGGCGCCGGCCGGGGCAAAGAAGTTGGCCCGCTCCCAGCCCATCTTGGCGCCGAAGCAGGCGTTGGCCTCGCGCAGCAGGTGGTAGGCGGGCGAGCGGCGGAACGGCCGCGCGGTCTGCAGCTCGCGGTTGGGCCACGGGATGGCGTAATGCAGCCCGAGCACCTCGCCGACCCGGTCGCGCAGCCACTGGTTGTTGCCGTTGAAGGCGGCGAACCGGCGGATGTCGACCGTGGTCAGGTCGGTATCGGGCTGGCCGTCGGTGATCCACTGGGCCAGCGCCAGGCCGGCTCCGCCGGCCGAGGCGATGCCCACCGAGTTGAATCCGGCGGCGACGAAGAAGTTCCGCAGCTCCGGTGCCTCACCGAGGATGAACTGGTTGTCGGGGGTGAACGACTCCGGGCCGTTGTAGAGCTTCTTGACGCCGGTCTCGCGCAGCACCGGCAGCCGGGTCAGCGCGCTGTCCATCAGCACGCTGAAGTGGTCCCAGTCCTCCTCCAGCAGCTGGAACTCGAACGGCACCGGGATCTGGTCGGGCGCTACCCAGGGCTTGGCCTCGGGCTCGAAGCCGCCGACTACCAGGCCGCCGACCTCTTCCTTGAAGTAGGTGTAGCCGTCGGGATCGCGCAGGATGGGCAGGTCCGGGTGGACACCGGGGATCTGGTCGGTGACCACGTAGAAATGCTCGGCCGAGTGCAGCGGGATGGTGACGCCGCACAGCTGGCCGACCTGCTTGGCCCACTGCCCGGCGCAGTTGACCACCACCTCGGCCTCGATGTCCCCGGCGGCGGTGCGGACCCCCGCCGCCGCCCCGTCCCGGACCAGGATGCCGGTCACCGCGGTGCGCTCGCGGATCACCGCGCCGCGCTGCCGGGCGCCCCTGGCCAGCGCCATGGTCAGGTCGGCCGGGTTGGCCCGGCCGTCGCCCGGCAGCCAGATCGCGCCCGCCAGGTCGGCGGTCTCCAGGATCGGGTAGAGCTCCCGGGCGCGCTGCGGGCTGATCAGCTCGCAGTCGAGCTGGTAGGCCGCCGCGGTGGCAGCGGTCCGCTGCAGGGCCGCCATCCGGTCGGCGGTCCTGGCCACCGTGACGCCGCCGCACCGGCGGAAGCCGGTGGCCTGGCCGGTCTCGGCCTCCAGCCGCTCGTACAGCCGGGTGGAGTACTGCACCAGCCGGGTCCCGGCCTCCGAGGCGCGCAGCTGGCCGACCAGCCCGGCGGCGTGCCACGTCGTGCCGCACGACAGCTGCCCCTGCTCCAGCAGCAGCACGTCGGTCCAGCCCAGCGCGGTCAGGTGGTAGGCGACGCTGGTGCCGATCACTCCGCCGCCGATGATGACGACCTGGCTGCGGGGCGGGATTGCGGGCATCGGCGTCAGTCGCCTTCCTGGACTTCGGACAGCAGGCGGGGGAAGTCAGCCGCGGTGAAGCCGCGGGCGGCGCCCTCGAAGCGCTCCATGGCCCAGGACCAGAAATCGAAGTCCAGCGGGCTGGTGGCGTGCTGGATAGCCCCCCACAGGGTCCAGCCGTACCGGGACACCAGCCCGAACAGCCGGGCCCGCGCGATCCGGCTGCGCCGCGCCCGCCCGTAGTAGGCGGTGACCAGGTCGGCCAGGCCAGCAGCGCTCAGCCCGCACTCGCCGGCGATGTTGCCGAGCTCGAAGCACGGGTCGTTGTTCCCGGAGTACTCGTAGTCGATCAGGGCAATCCGCGCACCGTCGTCGATGAAGTTGGCGGCCAGCAAGTCGTTGTTGCAGGGCACGGTGCCCTCGGCCCGTACGGCGAGGGCGCGGCGCGCCGACTCGAACGCCGCCGCCAGGTCGCCGTACCCGTCGGGCACCGCCATCCCGGCCGACCGCGCGGCCCGCAGGTAGCGCGGCTGGATCTCGAACATGTCGAACTCGCTGACAAAGCGCTGCGCCTGGTGCAGCCGGCGGACCGCGGCGGCGATGCGCGGGATGTTGCGCGGATCCTGGACATCAGCATCCCCGAGCGTCCTGCCGTCCAGGAACCCCAGCACCAGGACGCGGTCCTGCGGCCGGTACTCGATGACCGGCGCGCCGACGCCGGCCGCCGCGGCGATCACCGAGTTGCGGTACTCGTGATCGCGGTTGATGGCCAGCAGGTCGCCGCCGCCCGACCAGACTCGCGCGACGAAGGTGCCGTCGGGCGTGCTCACCTTGTAGTTGCGGTTGGTCAGGCCGCCCGGCAGCTCGGTGATGACCTGCGGCCGGCCGGCCAGGCTCGGCACCCGGGCCAGCACCTCGGCGGCGTCGTGCTGCTCGCCGGTGATCATCGGCCTCGCCTCCTCGCGCCCGCCCGTCACCATGATCCGCGCCGCCGGTCCTCGCAGGCTACGAGTCGCGGGCGCAAAAGGTCTAGACGCCTGGGGCAATTTCAGCAAGGGGAGCGGGGAATCCGCGCGGAATGGCCGCGAAAACGCTGCTGACGCCGGTCCTGAGGTATGGACAGTTAGCCGGGGCCCGCTTTACGCTCTGGCTCACTCCTGCAGTTACTGGGGGTTCCGGGGGTGGGTGCGCGCGCTCCTCCGGGCCAGCCCCGCGGTCCCGTCGGACAGAGAGGACCAGGCCATGGGCGCCGAAACCGACGTCACGGGCGGCGAGCGCGACAGCGCCGATCTTGCCCGGTTCGGCTACAAGCAGGAACTGAAGCGCTCGCTGGGAACGTTCAGCTCGTTCGCAGTGGCATTCAGCTACATCTCCCCCTCCACCGGCATCTTCACCCTGTTCGCGCTGGGCCTGACCACGCTCGGCGGGGTGTTCATCTGGACCTGGCCGGTCGTGGCGCTCGGCCAGTTCATCATCGCGCTGAACTTCGCCGAGGTGTCGAGCCACTTCCCGGTGGCCGGCTCGGTCTTCCAGTGGACCAAGTACCTGGCCAACCGGACCTACTCGTGGTTTACCGGCTGGATCTACCTGTTCGCCGGCATCCTGACCGTCACCGCCGTGGTCGCCACCCTGCCGCTGGCGCTGATCCCGGCGCTGAACGGCCTGGGCTGGAAGAGCCTGGACGGCGGCAGCCTGCACACACAGCTGATCGTCGCCGTCCTCACGCTGATCGTGATCACCGTGCTGAACATCTACGGTGTCCGGCTGGTGGCGATCATCAACAACACCGGCGTGCTGTTCGAGATCCTCGGCATGTTCGTGTTCGCGCTGGTGCTGATGGCCTTCCACAACCATCAGGGCTTCCACGTGGTCACCGACAGCGCCGGCATCAAGGTCGCGCCCAACACGTTCCTGGCCGCCATGTTCATGAGCCTGTTCGTGATCTACGGCTTCGACACCGCCTCGACACTGGCCGAGGAGACCCGCGACCCGCGCCGGGCCGCGCCCAAGGCGGTGCTGTTCTCGGTTATCGGCGCGTTCGTCATTGGCGGGGTATTCCTGCTCGGCACGCTGGTCGCCATTCCCAGCATGGGCGGGGCCATCAAGGGCCTGGACGGCCCGGCGCAGATCATCGAGGCCAACTTCTCGCCTGCCTTCGCCACCATCTACCTGCTGGTCGTGTCGGCCGCGATCTTCGTGTGCTGCCTGTCGATCATGGCCTCCACGGTCCGGCTGTGCTTCGGGATGTCGCGCGACAACCAGCTGCCGTTCTCCCGGCCGCTGTCGCGGGTCTCGCCCACGCTGCACACCCCGGTGTGGACCTGCGTCGCGGTTGCCGTGCTGGCCGCGGTGCCGTTCATCAAGTACTCCGGCGCGGGCATCATCGCCATCGCGGCGACCGGGATGATCTACCTGAGCTACTTCCTGGGCAATATCGTGATCATGCGGGCCCGGCTGCGGGGCTGGCCGCGGACGGCTGCGCCGTTCCGGCTCGGCCGCTGGGGCCTGCTGGTCAACGGGCTCGGCCTGCTGTACGGCGGTGCCATGCTGATCAACTTCGCCTGGCCGCGCGCGGCCAGCAACCCCGAGCCGCGGCAGACCGGCGGCCTGCTGAGCCTGGGTATCGGGTTCCTGGACAGGATCCCGATCCTGTGGACGGTGCTGATCGTCATCGCGATCATCGGGGCCGTCTACTACCTGGCTGCCGGGCGGAAGAAGGAGATGGCCGCCGTCATCGCGCCAGCGCCCGACGATCCGATCCCGGCGGCGGGTGCCTCCTGAGCGGCCCGGCCGCCCGGATGCCGCCCAAGCTGGAGCGCGGCGTCGGGACGACCGTGCACGCGCAGATCGAGGACTGGCTGGCCGGCGCGATCGCGACGGGCGAGCTGGCGCCCGGCGACCGGCTGCCCGCCGAGCACGACCTGGCCGCCTGGCTCGGGGTGAGCCGGATGACGCTCCGGCACGCGCTCAGCGAGCTGGTCCGGCGCGGGCTGGTGACCAGGGCCGTCGGCCGGCACGGCGGCACGTTCGTGGCCGAGCCGAAGCTGGACCAGGACGTGACGACGCTGGCCGGGTTCTCCGAGCAGCTGCGCCGGCACGGGATGGTCGCCGGGGCGCGCGTGCTGACCGCCGCGCAGATCCCGGCCGGCCCGGCGGCCGCGGGCGCCCTGGGCCTGGCCCCCGGCGACCAGGTGCACGAGGTGCGCCGGATCCGGCTGGCCGACGGGCGGCCGATGGTGCTGGAACGATCCCAGTTCCCGGCGGCGCTGTTCCCCGGCATGCTCGAGTGCCGCCTGGACGGGTCGCTGTATGAGCTGCTGGCCGACCGGTACGGGCAGCGCCCGCACCGGGCCAGGGAGACCTTCGAGCCGGTCATCGCCCGGGTGCGCGAGGCCGAGGCGCTGCAGGTGGCCGAGGGCGACCCGCTGATGCTGGTCGAGCGGACCGCCTACTCGCAGGCCGGCCAGCCGCTGGAGTACGCGCGCGACCTGTTCCGCGGTGACCGGACGCGGCTGGTGATCTGGACCTCGGAGCTGGCCGGCGAGCTCTGACGGCGGCTGACATGGCCGGCGGCGACCGGTAGCGTCCTGGCCATGACAGCCAAGATCGTGGTCCTGTACACCCCGCCTGCTGACCCCGGCGAATTCGACCGGCATTACCTGGCCACCCACGTGCCGCTGGTGCACGCGATGCCCGGCCTGCTGCGGTTTGAGAGCGGCAAGTTTGCCGCCGCGCAGGGCGAGGCCGAGCCGAAGTACTACCGCGCGGCCGAGCTGTACTTCGCCGACCAGGCCGCGCTGGACGCGGCCAGGCGGTCCGAGGAGGGCAAGGCCACGGCGGCCGACTTCCAGCAGATCGCGCCGCCTGGGTCGCGGGTGCTGGTCGAGGAACTCGACGACTAGCCTGGCTGGCCGGCAGCGCCGCTGCTCGCGCCCCTTCGGCTCGCTCGCGGGTCAGGAGGGGCGGGCCGGGCGGCGGGTCGGGATGACCTCCAGGCCCAGCTCGTCCAGGCCGGAGATCTCCCAGCCGGTCTGCCACAGCTCCACCGCGGCCCGGTTCTTGGCCAGCCGCAGGCCGCCGACCCGCATCGGCAGGTAGCGCTCGGGCACGACAGGCGCGCACCACAGCCGGCCGGCCGGCATCTCCGGCACGAACCGCAGCAGGGTGTGCACCAGCAGCAGCGGCGCGGCGGCGGCCCAGGCCTGCGGCGAGCACGAGGTCGGGTACGGCACCGGCGCCCCGAAGTCGTCGCGGGAGAACCCGCAGAACAGCTCGGGCAGCCGGTGGCCGAAGTGCTCGGCCGCGTCCAGGACCGCCTCGGCGACCCGCTGCGCGTGCTCGACGTAGCCGTAGCGCATCAGCCCGGCGGCGCAGATCGCGTTGTCGTGCGGCCATACCGATCCGTTGTGGTAGCTCATCGGGTTGTAGGCGGCCATGGACTGGGCCAGGGTGCGGATGCCCCACCCGGAGAACATGTCCTCCGACATCAGGTGCCGGGCCACCGCGGCCGCCTTGTCGGCGTCGGCGATCCCGGTCCACAGGGTGTGCCCGATGTTGGAGGTCAGCGCGTCGATCGGGCGCTTGTTCCGGTCCAGCCCGACCGCGAAGTACCCCCGGTCGGGCAGCCAGTACCGCTCGTTGAAGGCCTGCCTCAGCTCCTTGGCCTTCTTGCGCCACAGCCGCCCGCCGGCCAGGTCGCCCGCGCTGTCGGCGAGCTCGGCCCTGGCCCGGTAGGCCCCGTAGACGTAAGCCTGGACCTCGGCCAGCGCGATCGGCGGCTCGGCGATTGTCCCGTCGGCGAAGTTGATGCCGTCCCAGGAGTCCTTCCAGCCCTGGTTGGCCAGCCCGTGACTGGTCTTGCGGCAGTACTCGACGAACCCGTCGCCGTCGGCGTCCCCGTAGCGCTCGATCCACTCCAGGGCCCGGTCGGCATGCGGCAGCAGCGCCTGGACCGTCGCCTCCTTGTTGCCCCAGCGGCGTAGCTCGCCGAGCAGCATGACGAACAGCGGTGTCGCGTCGGCGGTGCCGTAATAGGCCCGGCCGCCGCCCAGCGCGACCGCCGAGGCCGGGCCGAACCGTACCTCGTGCAGGATCCGGCCGGGCTCCTCCTCCGAGGCCGAGTCCTCCCTGGCGCCCTGCCAGGCGGCCAGGGTCTGCAGCGTGCCGGCGGCCAGGCCCGGATCCCAGGGCAGCAGCATCCAGGACGTCAGCAGCGAGTCCCGGCCGAACAGGGCCATGAACCACGGCGCGCCGGCCGCCACGACCGGCCGCCGCGGGTGCTCGGGGTCGAAGATGCGCAGCGCGCCGAGGTCCTCGATGCTGCGGTCGAGCACGGCCGACAGGTTGGCGTCGACGGTCCGCACCTGCGGGCCGCGGCGGCGCCACTTGCGCAGCCGCTTGGCCGGGATGGCCCGGGCGAGCTTCTTGCCGCGCGGGTAGCGCAGCGTCATCGGCACCCCGTCATAGACCGGCACCGCCTCGATGCTCACCGTCCGCTCGCTGTGCCCGGCGACCGTCACCCGCCAGGTCAGCACCCCGTCCGCCACCATCGGGTCGCCGTCCCCGTCGATCACCAGCTCCTGGTCGCGGCCGCGGCGGCCGCTGGTGATCACCAGCGTCGAGCCCGCGGCGTGCACGCTGGCCGATGCCTTGGGCTTGGCCCGGCCCTTGACCTCGAACAGGTCGGCGAAGTCGGCGTCGGCGGCCAGCTCCAGGCTGCACCGGACGGTGCGCGCCGCGGTGTTGCGGATGGTGATGTCCTCGCGCATGCCGTCACCGACGTAGCGGCGGCGGACCACCAGCAGCGTGCTGTCGGCCTTGCCCGCCCGCGCCGGCATGCGGCCCAGGAAGGTCGCCGCGTACGGCTCGGGGTGCTGCACCGACAGCGGCTGCGGCTCCTTGCCGTCCACGGTCAGCTGCCACCGCGACAGCACCCGGGTGTCGCGGACGAACAGGCCCTGCGGCCGGCCCGGCAGGATGTCACCGTCCGGCTCGCTGATGCAGAAGGTCGATCCCTCGATCAGCGTCGCCGGGCTGCAGGCCCCCAGTCCCTGCGGGGCCGCGGCCGCTGTAGCCCAGGGTCCGCTCACCGTGCCACCTCCGTTGTAGCGCCCGACGGCCCGGCAGCCAGCGGGCTGCCGGGCCGTTCACCTGGTGATTACGCGCTGACCAGCGACTCGCCCGAGGCGGCGCCGAGCCGGCCGACGATCTCGCGGTCCAGGACGCGGCGGTAGAACCGCTCGTGGTCGCGGGCCATCCGCTGCAGGGAGAACCGCCGTTCGGCGGCCATCCGGCACTCGTCGCGGTCGATCTCCGGCACTCGCTTAACGGCGCTGACCATCTCCTCCTCGTCCCGGCACAGGAACCCCGTGCGGCCCGGGTCGACGATCTCCGGCGCCGCTCCGTTCGGGAAGGCCAGCACCGGCGTGGCCGAGGCCAGCGCCTCCGCCATGACCAGCCCGAACGGCTCGCGCCAGGTGATCGGGTTGACCAGCGCGGTCGCGCCCTGGAGCAAGGCCAGGCGGCGGCGCAGCGGCAGTTCCGACGGCGTCTCGTCGTCGGAGTCCAGCAGCGGGCGGACCGCCTCGTTGAAGTAGGCCAGCTCGCTGGCCTCGCGCATCTTGGTGGCCATCTTCAGCGGCAGCCCGGCCGCCTTGGCGATGCGCACGGCGTGGTGCACGCCCTTGTCGGCCGACATGCGGCCGATGAACATCAGGTAGTCGCCGCCGCCCGGGCCCGCCTCGTGCACGTCGAGGTCGATGCCGTGATGGATGACGGCCGAGACCGGGACCCCGCCCGAGGCCCGGGCCTGCGAGTGCGAGATGCAGATGATCGAGGCATGCCGGGCGGTCTGCGCCCAGATCGGCCGGGTGTCGTCGGTGAACGGCCCGTGGTTGGTGGTCACCACGGGCGGGCGGCGCATCCCGGATGACCCGGAGATGAGCGGCCCGAGCAGCGTGTGGTCGTGGATCAGGTCAACATCGGCCAGCGCCTCGTAGGCGGCCACGACGTGCGCCGACTCGGCGACGGTCAGCCCTATCGGCGCCACGGGCTCGCGGTAGTGGTGCTCGCTGGGCACCGGGCAGGTGGACTCTCCCACTGTGAACAGCCGGACGTCGTGGCCGAGTTCCTGGAGCCCGCGGGCGAGGTTGTCGATGACAAGCTCGGTCCCGCCGTAGGCCGGCGGAGGTACAGGCACCCAGGGCGGAGCAATCAGGCCGATCCGCATGTGTGAACTCCTCCTCGTGTCGCGCCGCGTGACCGTCACGCTTCCTCACCTGGCCCCGGCGGGTAACGCACCGGCGCTGGCGAGGCGTGGGCACCGAGCACAGCCGCGCGGACCCGCCGCGCGGGGACCTGGCCGGCACCCGCCTGGCGGGCGGGCCGCGGCCGCCGCGGGCCGACTGGAGGCCCGCGCCGGCCTGGTCACCAGGTCCGGCTGACTGCACTCTGCGCACCCACGGGGCGGCGCCAGAGGCAGACCGATACGCCGTTACTTTTGCGTATCGTTCCGATAACCGAGAGTGATCTGCCCGTCACGTTCTGATAGCAAACTTGTGACGGCGCAAAGCTGATCATTACCTGCGCGTGCGAAACCGTGCCTGGTAAGGGATGCACGCTGATCGCGGGACAGTACTGGCCCTGGCCGGGGAGCTAGCTGAGGGTCAGGACCGCGGCCCCGGCGAACCGGTCGGCGGCCAGGTCGGCCAGCGCCTGGTCGGCCTGCTCCAGCGGGTAGGGAACCACCGAGACCTCCGGCCGCAGCCGCTCGCACAGGCGCAGGAACTCCTCGGCGTCGCCGCGGGTGTTGGCGGTCACGCTGCGCAGCTCGCGCTCCTGGAAGAGCTCCGCCTCGTAGTCCAGGCCGGGAATGTCGCTGAGGTAAATGCCCGCGATGGCCAGGATGCCGCCCCGGTCCAGGGCCCGCAGTGCCGCCGGGACCAGGCTGCCCGCCGGCGCGAACATGATCGCTGAGTCCAGCGGCTCCGGCGGCGGGTCGAGGGAGTCCGCCGCCGACGCGGCGCCCAGCTCCAGGGCCAGCTCGCGCGCCTGCGGGGACCGGGTGAACACATGCACGGCGGCGCCCTGCGCGATGGCGATCTGGGCGGTCAGGTGCGCCGACCCGCCGAACCCCCAGATGCCCAGCACGCCGCCGGGCGGCACCTCGGCCCGGCGCAGCGCCCGGTAGCCGATGATGCCCGCGCACAGCAGCGGGGCCAGCTCCTGGTCGGTGAACCCGGATGGCAGCCGGTGCACGTAGGCGTCGGCGGCGACCAGGTACTCGGCGTAGCCGCCGGGAATGTCCCAGCCGGTGTAGGTCGAGGCGGGGCACAGGTTCTCCCGGCCCCGCCGGCAGTACCGGCATGATCCGTCGGTCCCGGCCAGCCAGGCCACGCCGACGCGGTCGCCGGGCCGGAACCGGGTCGTGCCGGGCCCGGCGGCCGCGACCTCGCCGACGACCTCGTGGCCAGGGGTCATGTCGGGGCGCCTGGGCGGCAGGTCACCCTCGGCCAGGTGCAGGTCGGTCCGGCAGACGCCGCAGCACAGCACCCGGATCAGCAGCTCGCCGTGGCCGGGCTCGGGCACCGGCCGGTCGGTCAGCCGCAGGGGGGCTCCGGGGGGCGTGCCCCCCGGAGCTGGGGGTACCCGGGGGTGGTCCGCTGGGTCACGCCGCAGCGGACCCTTGCTCACCGGTCCTGGCTCATGAACCACCCAGGCGCGCATGGGGCCAGGCTACGCCGGGCGGGCCAGCCGACCGCCGGCCGGCAGCACGCCGCGCCGGCGCTGAGCCGGGCCTTCCCGCCAGCGGGTGAGCCTCCGGGCTCCCGCAGGCGAGCGGGCAACCCGGCGGCCGGGGATCCTCGTTTCGTCGTTTCGTCTGGCTTGGGGCCGGTTTGCGTCCGGCGGGTGGCACAATGGCCGGACCTGCGGCGGGGCGGAGGGAGCGGCCATGAGCGGGCGATCGCTGACGGTGCTGTTCATGCCGGAAAGCGCCTACGGGCCCACCAATAACTGCATCGGGATCGGCGACGTGCTGCGCCGCCGCGGGCACCGGGTGGTCTTCGCCGCCGAGGCATCCTGGAAGGGCAAGCTGGAGCCGCTGGGGTTCGGCGAGGACCTGGTCGACCTGGCCCCGCCCGCGGCCGGCGACCAGGATGCGGGCCAGTTCTGGAAGGACTTCATCGCCGCCACCGCGCCGGAGTTCCGCAAGCCGACCATCGAGCAGCTGGAGACCTGGATCAAGCCGGTCTGGGCGGAGCTGATCAGCGGCGCGCGGTACTGCCAGGACCAGCTGAACGCGATCATCGACCGGGTCCGGCCGGACATCATCGTCGAGGACAACGTCATCAGCTTCCCGGCGCTGCTGACGGCGGGCGTCCCGTTCGCGCGGATCGTGTCGTGCAATCCGCTGGAGGTGGCCGATCCCGCGCTGCCGCCGGCGTTCTCCGGGTACGCGGCGCACGGCCGCGACGGCTGGGCCGAGTTCCGCGCGGAGTATGACCGCGTGCACCGCGGCATGTGGGGCGAGTTCAGCCAGTGGGTCACCGAGCAGGGCGCGCCGCCGCTGCCGGACCTGGAGTTCATCCACTCCGGCGACCTGAACCTGTACGTGTACCCGGAGCTGGCCGACTATGACCGGGCCCGGCCGCTGGATGGCTCCTGGCACCGGATCGACTCCTCGGTCCGCGAGACCGACGCGGCGTTCGAGCTCCCGGCCGGGCTGGCGGACGGCGACGGGCAGCTGGTCTACTTCTCGCTCGGCTCGCTGGGCTCGGCGGACGTCGGGCTGATGCGCCGGGTAATCGGCTGCCTGGCCGCCACCCCGCACCGCTACATCGTGTCCAAGGGCCCGCTGCACGCCGAGATCGAGCTGGCGCCGAACATGTGGGGCGCGGAGTTCGTGCCGCAGACCTCGGTGATCCCGCTCGCCGACCTGGTGATCACCCACGGCGGCAACAACACCACCACCGAGTGCCTGCACTTCGGCAAGCCGATGATCGTGCTGCCGCTGTTCTGGGATCAGTACGACAACGCCCAGCGGGTGGACGAGCTGGGCCTGGGCGTGCGGCTGGACACCTACGACTTCAGCGACGGCGAGCTGACCTCCGCGATCGGCCGGCTGCTGGGCGACGCCAGGCTGCGCGAGCGGCTGGCCCGCGGCGCGGCGCAGATCCAGGGCCGGCACGGCCTGCGCACTGCGGCGGACCTGGTCGAGCAGGCCGCCGCCGGCCGCTGAGCGGCTGGCCAAATGGCAGCGGGAATGGCCGGGAACGGCGCCGGGGCAGGTCAAGAGCCGTTCACTTGACGTTCACGAGATGGTCATGCGAGCGTGGCCAGCGGCCTGGCGTTCGGACGGGTTTGGCGCGCTTTGCCAGTACCCAGGGGACCGCCCCGCTGCCAGCGCAGTCAGCAACCCAGGAGGACCACCATGACCATCGGATCGCTTTCCCGCAAGCGCGTCTATGCGCTGGCGGCGACCGCCGCCGCGGCCGTCACCGCGGCCGGCCTGATCGGCACCGGCGTCGCGAGCGCGCAGGGCAGCCAGCACGCGACGGCCACCGCGCGCACGACCGCGCACCCCGCGGTCCACGCACCGCGGACGGCCGCCGACATTCCCAACCTCGGCCTGGTGGAACAGCGGATCGAGGCCTACTACGGCGACCCGAGTGGCACTGGCGTGGCGTCGGCCACCTCGAACTACGCCCGGCAGACCGACCGCATCACGGCCCGGACCGAGCGGGACCTCAAGGCCGGACTGGCGCACGCCGGCAGCAAGCCCGCGCTGGTGCTGGACATTGACGACACCAGCCTGATCACCTACGGGTACGAGGTGTCTCAGGGCTTCGGCTTCACCCCGGCCTCCAACCTGGCCTACCTGCAGACGCACACCCTGCCCGCGGTGTTCGGCATGACGACGCTGGCCAACTGGGCCACCCAGCACGGGATCACGATCTTCTGGATCACCGGACGGCACGAGAGCCAGCGGAGCTTCACCAGCGCGAACCTGACCGCCGTCGGCTACCAGGCCACCGACGACACCGCGCACCTGTTCATGAAGCCCGACGCCAACCCGCCGGCGTACCTGACCTGCGGGCTGACCTGCACCACCATCCAGTTCAAGTCGATGACCCGTGAGCACATCGCGAGCATGGGCTACAACATCCTGGCCAACATGGGCGACCAGTTCAGCGACCTGAAGGGCGGCTTCGCCGACCGCCGGGTCAAGCTGCCCAACCCGATGTACTACATCCCCTGATCCGCGCCTGACGGCTTAGCTATCCGGCCGCATCCGCTGGCTCGCGCCGGCGGGTGCGGCCGGCCTGCGTATGAGCGGCGGGCCCGGCGGCGGGCTATTCGATTGACCGCGGCGCCGGCGGAAGCGGAAACTGGCGGCCGTGTCCAGATTCGATGCCCTGATCGCCGAGGGCTCGGCGGTCCCGGTGGACGGCTGGGATTTCTCCTGGTTCGCCGGGCGCGCCACCGAGGAACGGCCCCCGTGGGGCTACGCGCGGATGCTCGGGGCGCGGATGGCCGCGCTGGCCGGCGTGCCTGGCGCGGCGGCACTGGACCTGCAGACCGGCGGCGGCGAGGTCGTCGCCTCGGTGCCCGCCGCGCCCGCCAGGCTAGTCGTGACCGAGTCGTGGCCGCCGAACATCGAGGTGGCGCGCCGCAACCTGGCCGCCAAGGGCGGCCAGGTCGTGCCCATGACCGACCCGTTGGACGACCTGCCCTTCGCCGACGCCACGTTCGACCTGGTCTCCAGCCGGCACCCGGTCAGAGTCCGGTGGGATGAGGTCGCCCGCGTCATGAAGGCGGGCGGCACCTATTTCTCCCAGGACGTGGGGAATCGCTCGGTCGCCGAGTTGTATGAGTACCTGATGGGGCCGCAGCCGGAGACCGACGGGCCCGGCAACCGCGCGCCCAAGTGGGCGGTGGCCGGCGCCGAGGCGGCCGGGCTGGAGGTCACCGACCTGCGCGAGTTCCGCGGCCGGATGGAATTCTTCGACATTGCCGCGGTCGTGCACTTCCTGCGCAAGGTGATCTGGATCGTGCCGGGCTTCACGGTGGCGGGCTACCGGGACCGGCTCCTCGCGCTGCACGAGCAGATCGAGGCGCAGGGCCCGTTCGTCGCGACGAGCGTCCGGTTCCTGATCGAGGCCCGCAAGCCGGCCGCGTGATGACCGGGGTCTCTGCGATCACCAGCCCGGCCCCGGCGGGTGACCTGGACGCGGTGGTGCTCGTGGAAGGGCTCAGCGACCAGGCCGCGCTCAGTACGCTGGCCAAGCGGCGCGGCCGGGACCTGGCGGCGGAGAAGGTGTCGGTCGTGGCGATGGGCGGGGCCACGAACATCGGGCACTTCCTGACCGAGTACGGCCCGCAGGGGCGCAACGTCCGGCTGGCCGGGCTGTGCGACGCAGCCGAGGAACGCAGCTTCCGGCGCGGCCTGGAGCGGGCCGGCGTCGGCTCCGCACCGGACCGGGCCGGCCTGGAGCGGCTGGGCTTCTTCGTGTGCACGGCCGACCTGGAGGACGAGCTGATCCGCGCCCTGGGCGTGGCCGGGGTCGAGCAGGTCATCGAGTCCCAGGACGAGCTCAGCTCGCTGCGCCGGTTCCAGCTGCAGCCCGCGCAGCGCGGCCGGCCCCCGCAGGCGCAGCTGCGGCGCTTCCTCGGCACCCGGTCGGGCCGCAAGATCGCCTACGGGAGCCTGCTGGTCCGGGCTCTCGACCTGGACCAGGTCCCCCGCCCGCTGGACGGCGTCCTCACCTTCCTGTGACGACACCGCGACTGGCCGCCTGAGGCTGCTCTCGGTCTTGCCGGAATCGCTGCGCTCCTGCTCCGTAAGGCTCGGGCCCCCCGGTTAACGCCTGAGCGTTCGGCCGGCCTGTGCAGCCGATCATCACGGCCTTAGGAGGCCGGGAAGGCCCGGGCGATGATGTCGCGGCCGGCGGCGGCGTCCGCGCCGAAGCCGAACGTGCCCGACTCCAGCATGTCGCGGGCGGTCACGGCCAGCGAGCCGAGCGCCGCGAAGGCCAGTGAGCCCCCGACGGAGATCCGGCCGGCCCCCAGTTCGGCCAGGTCGGCGACGCTGAGCCCGCCCGGCCAGGCCAGCACGTTGACCGGCCGGTCGACCGACGTCACCACGGCGCGGATGTCGTCTGCCGTGCGCAGCCCCGGCGCGTACAGCACGTCGGCGCCGGCCTCCTGGAAGCTCTGCAGCCGGGCGATGGTGTCGGCCAGGTCGGGCCGGCCGTGCAGGTAGTTCTCGGCCCGCGCGGTCAGCACCAGCCGGACCGGACCGCCGTGCGCGGCCTGCGCCGCGGCGGCCACCCGCTCAGCGGCCAGCACCCGGTCGAAGATCGGATCGTCATCCCGGCGGCTGTAGTCCTCGACGGACAGGCCGGCCAGCCCGGTCCCGGCCGCCTGCGTCACCGTCTCAGCCACGCCGGCCGGGTCGGCGGCGAAGCAGTCCTCCAGGTCAGCCGAGACCGGCAGGTCGGTCGCGCCGGCGATGGCCGCCGCGTTGGCCAGCTCCTCGTCCCTGCTGACATTCCCGTCGAGCCGGCCGAGCGTGGCAGCGAAGCCGCTGCTGGTCGTGGCCAGCGCCGCGAACCCGAGGGTGGCCAGCACCCGCGCCGACCCGGCATCCCAGGCATTGGGCATCAGCAGCGGGGCACCGGGCTTGTGCAGGCCGAGGAAGCTGGCGGCGCGGGCCGCGGCCGCGGCGGAATCAGTCATGGCATGGTCCTCCCGTAGGTAGCCGCCGGCAGCGCCATCGCGGCGCGGCAGCCGGGCTCCATCCTCTCGCACGCCCGCGGCCGCGGCGCGGCTGCGCCGCGCACTGTGACAAGTCGCTCAAGGCGGGACAAGACTCCTGCTGGTCAGAGCCTGGCCGGAGTCAGTTGGGGCTGTAAGGCGAGTAACGAAGATCCGAGGCCGGCGTGGAGGGCAGGGTGCGCAGCATCGTGGTTTCCCTGACCAGCAGGACGCGCTCGGCGGCTAGCCGGCGACCGGCGTCCGGCTCGGCCAGCAGGGCCTGCTTGTCCGGCACGTCGACGATCACCGACGCGGCCACGATGTAGGACAGCAGCACGGGCTCATCGGGCAGGTCGGGCACGCTGATGCGGGTCGCCCCGCGCGAGGCCATCGCCTCGAGGTAGCCGCGGAAGGCCTCCTGCACCGCGTGCGCGGCCAGGCCGGCCGCCGCTTCATCACCGGTCTGCTCGGACAGCAGCTCCAGCTCGGCACACAGGTAGGGCCGGCCCTCGTTGAGCCGCAGCAGGCGGAACCGGTCGGTGCCGACCGTGACCAGGTCGAAGCGGCCATCCTCATGCTCCTCGACCTGGCGGACCGTCGCGGTGCAGCCCACGTCATGCAGCGAGGAGATGCCGTTCACGCCGGTCTCTCGCCCCTCCCGGATCGCGATGACACCGAACTGCCGTGGCTCGGGACCGGCCAGCAGGTCACGAACGAGCTGGCGGTAGCGCTCCTCGAAGATGTGCAGCGGCAACACCAGGCCGGGATACAGGACCGTGCCCAGCGGGAACAGCGGGAGCGTCTCGCTCATCACTCGACACTATGCCGGCGAAGGGTCATGAGGAAACCACGCACGGCAGCCTCCCGCGGTTATCGGGGTTCCGGGAGATGGCCCCCTGGGCTACCGAGCGCGGGATTTCCGGGGTTCCAGGGGCGGCCCCCTGGGCTATCCCGCGGAGCTCCAGGGGCGCACGCTAATCCACCGATTGCCGGGAGTTCCGGGGGCGGCCCCCGGCTAACACCTTGATCAGGCGTCGTAGTCGACAGTGAGCTCGTCGGACACCGGCAGCGACTGGCAGGTCAGCACGTAGCCCGCCGCGACCTCGGCCTCCTCGAGGGCGAAGTTGCGGCGCATCCGCACTTCGCCCGCGCGGACCTGCGCCCGGCAGGTGCCGCACACGCCTCCCTTGCAGGCGAACGGCAGATCGGGCCGGACACGCTGGGCGCCGTCCAGGACCGGGGTGCCAGCCGGGATGGTGGTCGTGGTGGTCCGGCCGTCCAGGATGACCGTGACCTCGCTGCCGCCCGCCGGCGCCGCCTCGGCGTGGTGCTCGGGCTCGGGCGGGGTGTCCTCGACGTAGAACAGCTCGCGGTGCACGCGCTGCGGCGGCACGCCCAGCTCGCCCAGCACGGTGATGGCGTCGGTCACCATGCCGTAGGGCCCGCACAGCCACCAGTGATCCACGGCGGCGACGTCGGTGACCGCGGGCAGCAGCTGCCGCAGCCGCGCGGCATCCAGCCGGCCGCTGAACAGCTCGACTTCCTGCGCCTCGCGGGATAGCACGTGCACCAGCTGCATCCTGGCCGGGTAGCTGTCCTTGAGGTCGGCGATCTCGTCGGCGAACATCACCGAGTCGGCCCGCCGGTTGCCGTACAGGACCGTGACGCGCGCCTGCGGCTCGGCCAGCGCCGAGGCGGACATCGACAGGATCGGGGTGATCCCCGACCCGGCCGCGATCAGCACGTGCCGGCCCGGCTGGTCCAGGTCCGGCGTGAACGAGCCGGCCGGGGGCTGGGCCTCGATCCGGTCGCCGGGGCGCACCTCGCGGACCAGCCAGCCGGACAGGGCGCCGCCGGGCACCTCGCGCACGCCGATCCGCGGCGGGCTGCCGGCCGGCGAGCAGATCGAGTACGACCGGCGCTCCTCGCGGCCGTCCACGACCCGGCGCAGCGTCAGGGACTGGCCCGGCCGGAACCGGAACTCCTCGGCCAGCTCGGCGGGCACGTCAAAGGTCACCGCGGCGGCGTCGGCGCACAGCTGGTCCACGCGGGCCACGGTCAGCTGGCGGAACGGCTGCCGCCCGGCACGCGCCGGGCTCGCAGCCAGCGGGCTGGTCACCGGTCAGATCTCCTTGACGTGCTCGAAGGGCTCGGCACAGGACCGGCACCGGTACAGGTCCTTGCATGCGGTAGCGCCGAATGCTGCGGTCTGGATGGTGTCGGGTGAGCCGCAGGACGGGCAGGCCGGAGCTGGCCGGGCCATGAGCGTGAGGGGCACCGGGCCGGCGGGCGGCCGCGGGGCGGGCCCGGGCGGCGCGACCCCCGCCGCGGCGAGCTTGCGCCGGCCCTCGGCGGTAATCCAGTCGGTGGACCACGCCGGGCTCAGCACGGTCCGGATCTCTACGTCGGGGTACCCGGCGGCGGCCAGGCGGCGCGCCAGGTCGCCGCGCATCTCGCGGAGAGCGGGGCAGCCGGAGTAGGTCGGGGTGAGCGCCACCACGACGCGGTCGCCGTCGGCGCGGACCTCGCGCAGGATGCCGAGGTCGGCCAGGGTGAGCATGGGCAGCTCGGGATCCGGGACCGACGCGGCGATCGCCCGGGCCCGGGTCAGCGCCGGCCCGCTCATCACCACGTCGCCCCGGGGTGCGCGCGGGCGACGCTCTGCAGCTCGGCGAGCAGGTGGCCCATGGCCTCGGTGTGCACGCCCTCGCGGCCGCGGCGGCCGGCGACGCCGGGCATGCCCGGCACCTCCGGCCAGGCCAGGCCTGCCTGGTCCAGCACGGCAGCGAGGACCGCTTCTACTTCTGCCCTGAGGCCGGCCGGGTCGGGGGCGACCTGAGCTGCCCGGAGGCTCCGTTCTGGATCAGAAATTGCGAACAGCTCAGCGGTCAGCGGGGCAACGGCGGCCAGGCCCGCGGCCATCCTGGCCCGCGAGTAATCGGTGCCGCCGGCCAGCCGCAGCAGCCACTGCGCGGCGTAGTCACGGTGGTAAGCGACCTCCTTGACGCCCTGGGCGGCCACGGCGGCCAGCACCGGGTCACGCGAGTCGCGCAGGCGGCTGAGCAGAGCCAGGCGCCAGGTGCTGAACACCAGCAGCCGGGCGATCAGGCCGCCGAAGTCGGCGTCGGCGACCTCGGCCAGCCGGACATTGCGGAACTCGTGCTCGGCGCGGCCGAAGGCGTAGGCGTCTTCGTCGCGGCCGGTGCCGTCGGCGTGGCCAGCCCGGCTGAGCAGCAGCCGGGCCTGGCCGAGGAGGTCGAGGGCGATGTTGGCCAGCGCCGTTTCTTCCTCCAGCTCGGGCGCGCGGGCCAGCCATTCCTGCAGCCGGTGGGACATGATCAGCGCGTCGTCGCCGAGCATCAGGCAGTAGGCGGCCAGGCCGGCGGCGGGCACGCCGTCGGGGACGGTGGTGTCCACGCCCGCCAGCGGGTCGGCGAAGCCGGTGCCGAACGCCCAGCGCTGATCGCCGGTCTCCTCGGCGATGGCCTCGTAGGCGGTGTCGAAACCCATGGTCAGCTCCCCCGGTGGCTAGATGTGCGGGACCGAGTCGGGGATCTTGTAGAACGTCGGGTGCCGGTACACCTTGTCGCCGCTGGGCGCGAAGAACGGGTCCTTCTCGTCCGGGCTGGAGGCGGTGATGTCGGCGGCCCGGACGACCCAGATGCTGACGCCCTCGTTGCGCCGGGTGTACAGGTCGCGGGCGTGGTGCAGGGCCATCTGCGCGTCCGCAGCGTGCAGCGAGCCGACATGCACGTGGTTGAGGCCGCGCTTGCTGCGCAGGAAGACCTCATACAGCGGCCACTCCGAGCGCGCCGGGCTGGCCGGCCCGGCCTGGCCGTCCGGCGCCGGGCCGACGGCTGCGGTGCTGGTCATGCTGGCACTCCCTCCGCGACGGCGGCCTGCCCGGTGGCCGCGGCCTGCTCGGCCTGGCGGGCCGCGTACGCGGCGGCCGCCTCCCGCACCCAGGCGCCGCCCTCGTGCGCGGCCCGGCGGCTGGCTATCCGCTGCGCGTTGCACGGGCCGCTGCCCGTGATGACCTGCTTGAACTCGTCCCAGTCCGGCTGGCTGAAGTCGTAGTGCCCGCGCTCGGCGTTCCACTGCAGGCCGGGATCGGGCAGCGTCACCCCGAGCGCG
Organism: Streptosporangiaceae bacterium; assembly: GCA_035763085.1. Lineage (GTDB taxonomy): Bacteria > Actinomycetota > Actinomycetes > Streptosporangiales > Streptosporangiaceae > DASUBV01. The sequence continues at coordinate 35,335 of DASUBV010000340.1, forward strand.
TCAGCCTGCGGCACGGTCATGTCCACGAACCGCTGCCGAAGGTCGTCGTTGGTGTGCCGCTTGATCCGCCAGCGCATCGACTGCGCGGTGTTGGGCGACTCGGCGTCCGGCGGGCCGAACATCATCAGCGACGGCCACCACCACCGGCTGGTGGCGTCCTGGACCATCTCGCGCTGGGCGGCGGTCCCGCCCATCATCGTCATCAGCAGCTCGTAGCCCTGCCGCTGGTGGAAGGACTCCTCCTTGCAGATGCGGATCATCGCCCGTGCGTAGGGACCGTAGGACGACCGGCACAGCGGCACCTGGTTGCAGATGGCCGCGCCGTCCACCAGCCAGCCGATGACACCGACGTCGGCGAAGGTCAGCGCGGGATAGTTGAAGATCGAGGAGTACTTCTGCGCGCCGGTGATCAGCCGCTGCGTCAGGTCGGCGCGGTCCGTGCCCAGCGTCTCGGCCGCGGAGTACAGGTACATGCCGTGCCCGGCCTCGTCCTGCACCTTGGCCAGCAAGATCGCCTTGCGGCGCAGCGACGGCGCCCGGGTCACCCAGCCGCCCTCGGGCTGCATGCCGATGATCTCCGAGTGCGCGTGCTGGGCGATCTGCCGGAGCATCGTCTTGCGGTACGCCCCGGGCATCCAGTCCCGCGGCTCGATCCGCCGGTCCCGCTCGATGGTGTCCTCGAAGTACCGCTCCAGCGCCTGATCCTCCAGCGCCGCGGCATCGGGCGCCGGCCCGGCTCCGGGTGCCTGTCCGGTCATGACTCTCCCTGCGCGTTGCAGATAACTGACCGATCGTTCGGTATGTTATCTTACCCCCATGCCTGATGGCCAGGCCGGGCGGCGGCGCGGCCGCCCCGGATACGACCTGGAGTCGCTGCTGGCGGTCGCGGTGACGGTGTTCAACGAGCGCGGCTACGACGGGACGAGCATGGAGGACCTGTCGCGCCGCCTCGGCATTGCCAAGTCATCGATCTACTACCACGTTGACAGCAAGGAAGACCTGCTGCGGCTGGCCCTGGACCGGGCCCTGGACGGGCTGTTCGCGGCAGCGGACCAGGCCCGGACCCGCGGCGGGCCGGCGATCGGGCGGCTGGAGTTCCTGGTCCGCGGCAGCATCGGGGTGCTGGCCGAGCAGCTGCCCTACGTCACGCTGCTGCTGCGGGCGCGCGGCAACACGGCCACCGAGCGGCGCGCGCTGGACCGCCGCCGGGAGTTCGACCAGCTGGTGGCCGACCTGGTGAAGGAAGCCGAGCGGGACGGGGACATCCGGCCGGACATCGACCCGGCGCTGACGGCCCGGCTGCTGTTCGGCATGGTCAACTCGGTGTCGGAGTGGTACCGCCCCGCCAGCCAGGGCCCGGGCCGCGATCAGGACCGCGATCAGCGGGCCGGCCGCGATCCGGGAAACGCGAGTTCGGTTCCGGCCGGCGCCATGAGCCGCAGTTCAGCCGATGAACTTGCCGATGCGGTGTGCGCCGTTGCGTTCGACGGGCTGCGTATCCGGCGGGCCGGTTAACAATCTCCGTTTCTCGCTCCCCCGGCGGCAATGCCGGCCCGCTCGCCTGGCATTATGGAAGACGATGAAGAACTCAGCAGCATCCCGCCGTTTCCCCGTCACCGTGACGCACCTGCCGGTCGTCCGGTGCCAGGTCTGCCAGCGCACCCTCGCCCACCAGCCCGGAAAGGCGAGCGAGGTGCTGACCGAGCATTACCGCCGCGCGCACCCCGAAAAGCTGGGTCTGCCCGCAAACTAGCCGCGCCGCGCATCGCGGGCCGGCCCGCGTGGTTTTGCTTTGGCGCCTTCCCCGATTCGGCCAGGCCGGCCGAGGCTGCGTTTCCTGCAGTTCCTGAGCTGCTGCCCGGAATTTGATAAGCGCGGGCCGCTAGCACGTTAGCGCAAACATTCCGGGCGGAAAGCCGGCTTGCCCGGCGTGGCGGGCACGAGGCACCCGGAGGCCCGGGCGCGGTAAGCGGTCCGGATCCGCCGGGACGGCCAGGCCAGGCTAGTCAGGCCAGGATTCCTCGTTAGTCGCCGGACCGGATGTCGGTGTCGTCGTCGGCGACCTCGTGAACCGCGGCCTCCTCGGCGCTGGCCGCGCCACCGTCGATCCCGGCATCACGCGCCACCAGGTCGGGCTCGTCACGGGAATGCGCTCCCTCGTCCTCGGCGACCAGCCGCCCCGCGCGCGGATCCGGGCCGTCGTCCAGCAGCAGCCCGTCCACGTCCTCGTCGGCCGCGTCCACGTCTCCCGCGACCTGCGCCGGCCAGGCGCCGTCCTCGGGGTCATCCGGGCTCAGGTCGGGCTCCTCCTCGGCCAGCAGCTGGTCCAGCGACTCGCCGGCCTCCTCCTCGGCCTCGGTGGAGCCGTACCGCATCCCGGCCGACCACCGGTCCGCGGCGATGACCCCCTCGTCGAGCGGGTCCGCGCCGGGGTCGCCGTCGAGCGTGTCCGATGCGTCGAGCACGCCCTCGTCCTCGATGTCGTCCTGCTCATACGCGGCGGCATCCGCGTCGTAGGCGTCTTCGGACACGGTTCAGCTCCTCTCGGTGGTGTCCATGGCATCGGTCTCCACGGTCTCGCCCCGGCCGGGCAGGCCGGCAAAGCCGGCGATGCCCGGCACCTTCGTCACGCCGGGCATGCCCGGCACGATCTCCGCCGAGTCGGTCAGCCGCAGCTTGCGCCGGGCTCGCTCGTAGAACGTCGTGCGGCCGAGCCGGATTACCCGGGCTGCGCCGGGCCGCGGCCGCAGCTCGATCCAGTCGCCGGGCGCAACATGCGCGGCAACCTGGCCGTCAACCTCCACCGCGAGCCGCCCGCTGCCCGGCAGGATCTCCAGCACCAGGCTGTCCTGCACCGACAGGAGCAGTCCCCGGTTGTAGGCCGAGTGCGGCGCGGCAGGTGTCACCAGCAGCCCCTCGACTGACGGGCTCACGATCGGGCCGCCGGCCGAGAAGCTGTAGGCGGTCGAGCCGGTGGGGGTGGCGACCACGACCGCGTCGGCGGCGTAGCTGACGAACGGATGCCCGGCCACCCGGACCGCCACGGCGGCGCTCGCCTGGCCGGGGAAGCGGACCACGGCGACGTCGTTGAACGCGGTCAGGTGCTGGCCGCCCAGCACCGCGTCGACCGCCAGCCGCGGCTCGATGGTGAAGTCGTGCGCGTCGATGGCCGACAGCGCTCCCGGCAGGTCCGGGACGTCCACCTCGGCCAGGAACCCCAGCTTGCCCAGGTTCACCCCGAGCACCGGGGCGCGCTGCCGGTCGGCCAGCCGCATGGCCCGCAGCATGGTGCCGTCCCCGCCCAGGCTGACCAGCAGGTCAGAACGCTGGCCGAGCTCATCGGCGGTGACAGCCTTGGCGGCGCAGTGCAGCCGGGTGATTTCCTCGTTGATCCCCAGGACCTGAGTACTGTTCTGGGCGGCCCAGTTCAGGACCGCGTTGACCGCGCCATCGGAATCCCGCTTAGGATGCAGGACGAGGCCTACGGCGTGCATCTCAGCCGCGCCCGGCCCGGCGCCGGATCTCCCCGGCTGCCCGGCGGGCCACGAGGGCATCTGGTGACCAGCTCAGCCTGCTGGGTGTCAGCCTCATGACCCCAAGCTACCGGCCGGCCTTCCGCCTGACTCCCCCGCCCGGCCCGGCGCTCGTGCGCCCCGCTTCCCTCCCCGCCCGGCCGGGCGCTTCTGCGCCCGGCTTCCCTCCCCGCTCCGCCGCCCGGCGCGGCGCATCCGGCCCGGCGGCGCCCTCAGGGTCTCGGCCCGCCGCTGCTGACCGGGGAGTGCCGCGGCCGGCCAGCCCACGGCCGCCGGGCCGCGGCGGACGGGATGGCGGATGGCGGAGGTCCAGGAGCCGGAGGTCCGGGAGATGAACCAGGAACGAAAGAGGGCACTATGCAGCGGTATGTCGTGACGGGCGCCCCGGGCGCTGGCAAGACGTCGGTCCTGCGCGAACTGCGCGCGCAGGGGTTCGCGGTCGTCGAGGAGGCGGCCACGGACGTGATCGCCCGCGAGCAGCAGCGCGGCATCGATGAGCCCTGGCGCGACGCAGGCTTCCTGACGCTGATCACGCAGTTGCAGCGCGAGCGCCTGGGGCCGCAGGGCACCACCCCGGCCGCGCCGGGCAGCAGCCGGGCGGCGCCGGGCAGGCGGCCGGCGCAGGGCAGCAGGCTGCGTGCGCCGGGCAGCGCGGTAGCCCCGGACGGCAGCGGGCCGGCTGCGGGCGTCCAGGTGCATGACCGGTCGGTGCTGTGCACGCTGGCGCTCGCGCGGTTCCTGGGCTGTCCGGTGCCGCCCGTGCTGGCCGAGGAAGCGGACCGGGTGCTGCGCGAGCGGGTCTTTGAGCCGGCCGTGTTCCTGGTCCGCCCGCTCGGGTTCATCGAGGCCACGGCCGCCCGGCGGATCAGCTACGCCGATGCGCTGGTCTTCGGGAAGGTGCACGAGGAGGTCTACGCCGAGCACGGTTTCGAGCTGATCGAGATTCCCCCGGCCCCGGTCGCGGAGCGGTCGGCGCTCGTCAGCCGGCACATCGCGGCGCGCCGTGACCGCCGCCCCGGCCGGTCCGGGTAGCCGGCAGCCAGCCCGGGCTTCTACGGTCTGCGCGGGCTGGCTCCCGGCGGGCTGGCGCTGATCATGCGCCCCGGACGGTAGCGCCGGCCGGCCGCTGCTAGTCCCGCCCGCGGCCCGGTGACCCGTTCGCGCCGACGCCGGTGGGGACGGCCCCGGGGCGCCCGCTGGCACCGTGCGCCGCGCCGGCATGCCCGGCACCGACCCGCGGACCGGGACGCCCGCCACTCGCGCGCCCGCCATGGCCGCTGCCGGGCGCGCCGCCGTGAGCGGCGCCGTTGCGGGCCGGCTCGCCGGCGCGCGCACCGCCGTTGCTCCCGCTGCCTCCCGACCCGTTTCCGCCGGGCCCGTTCGCGGGTCTGCTGCCACGGGGCCCGCTGGCTCCGGGTCCGCTCGCCGCGGCACCGTTCACTGCCGCGCCGCTGGCCGGGGCACCGTTGGCTGCCGGGCCGCCGGGCACCTGGCCGTTCGACGGGTGCCCGTTCGGCCCGTGGCCGTTCGCTGCGGCGCCGCTCGGCTGCCCGCTTTCAAAAGCAGGACCGCCGGCCATGGCCGGGCTGGCTTGCGCCGGGGCGGGCCGCGGGCCGGACAGGCGCACCCGGGACACCGCCTCGCTGAGCCGGGCCTTCAGAACGGGGGCGAGCGGCCGTTCCACCCCGCGGTGAATCAGCCACGCGATGGCCAGCATCATCACGTAGGTGACAACCGCCAGCACCAGCGGCGGCACGGAGTCGCGCAGGTAGGCGAAGACGGTGAACCCGATGTCCTGGTGGACCAGGTACAGCGGGTAGGTCAGCGCCCCGCCCACGGTCAGCCAGCGCCAGCTGACCCGGTCCAGGCGGTGCGTCGAGACCACGCCCATGACCACGAAGAACGCGCTGATCAGGATGACGACCTGGGGCGGCGGGCTGGTGTGCGGCTGGTTCACCGCGATCAGCCAGGAGTAGGCCACGATCGCCCACAGCAGCAGGTTGCTGCCGAACTTGTAGATCAGGAAGAAGGCGATGCCGGCGATGAAGAACGGCGAGTACGGCGGGTTGATGATCATGTTGAGCACGGGGTTGTGCGAGTTCGCCGCCGGGATGGAGGCGACCGACCACAGCACGCAGAAGGTGACCATCCGCCGGTACGTCACGCCGCCGATCGCCACCAGGCCGAACAGCAGGTAGAACGTCAGCTCGACGAACAGCGTCCAGTAGGCCGGGACGAGGTTCGGGACCCCGTAGGCGGACTGGACCATCGTGAAGTTCGTCAGCACCATCGACGGCTGGATCCCGGAGGTCAGCTTCGGGAATGTCATGAGCACGGCGGCGGTCAGCAGGGTGGCCGTCCAGTACGCCGGGACGAGCCGGACCACGCGGGAGACGAAGAAATCCGCAGGGCGGCGGCCCCAGCCGCTCATGCAGATCACGAATCCGCTGATCATGAAGAACAGCTCGACGCCGGTCCAGCCGAATGTGGCGGCCTGGTGCAGGAAATGCGGGAAGATGTTGGCCGCCGAGGTGCCCCAGGCCAGGGCCTCACTGCGGCCCTGATGGCCGATTTTGGCGTTCGGAACCCCGATGTAGTGGTAGAACACCACCATCGTCGCGGCGAGCAGTCGCAGTCCATCCAGGACGGCCAGACGGCTCTTGGCGCCGGGCTGGGACGCCGGCGGGCGCTGGTCAGCAGTCACAGGCACCGAAGTACCGTATCTGCCTAGTTTGACTCTGACGGCTTTTCTGGCCGAAACCAGGATTCCGGACACCTCGCCCGAAGTTCCGGAAGGCTCATGCGCGTAGGGCGCGGGGGGCATAGAGCGCTCCTTCTATCCTGAGTACTCCCGCTACCCGCCACATTGCCGGTCATGCCTGCGGGCAGCAACCGTCCAGTAAACCCGAGTCTTCTGCGGGCGTCTTGCAGACCGCCGAGGAGCAGCCGCAGGAACGAGCCGGGGCCCGGGCGGCGGAGAACTGTCCGATCCGGGTGGTTGACTGCCGGCATGACACCCGACGGCGCCGGGCCGGCCGCGTTCGCGGCCCGGCCGCTGACCCGCTCGACGTGGGCCGACCTGGAGGAACTGTTCGGCCTGCCGGGCGGGTCGATCGTCCGCGGCTGCTGGTGCATGTTCTACCGGCGGACCGGCAAGGACAGCGGGCTGAACGCCGAGCGGAACAAGCGGGCCCTGTGCGACCTGGTCAGTGATGGCGTGGTGCCCGGCCTGGTCGGCTATCTGGATGGCCGGCCGGCTGGGTGGATCAGCCTGGGCCCGCGCCCGGAGTACCTGAAACTGCGGCGCTCCCCGATCATGAAGCCGGTTGATGACGCCGAGGTCTGGTCGGTGATCTGCAGCTATGTGGCCCGGCCCTACCGCGGCCAGGGCCTGCAGCACCGGCTGCTGGCAGCCGGGATCGAGCACGCGCGCGGCCACAGCGTGCAGATCCTGGAGGCCTACCCGGTCGACAAGGCGGAGCGCAGCCACGACGACTTCATGTTCTTCGGCTCGCGGAGCCTGTACGAGCAGGCCGGGTTCCGCGAGGTGGTCCGGCGCTCCCCCACCCGGGTGGTCATGCGCCTGGACCTGGCCTGACCTCACCTGGTTCTGCTGAGTGCCCGCGGCCAGCCTGGCCTGCGGGCGCCGGTCCGCGCGCCCGGTCCCGGGCAGCCCGCCGGCATTGCCATCAGGGCAATTCCTGAGCTGATCGTCAGGTGCGGCATAGGGTCCTCCCCATCCGGCTGTGATATGAGCCGGACTCCCACTTGGACAACCCGCTGCCCGCGCCGTTCCCGCAATCGGAAAAACGTGCTGGTACCGACGGGAAGGCACCGGCTTCCGCGCCGCCGGCACGGCCCGGTCGCCGCCGGGGCACCGTGCCTGGCCGGGCTTTGCCAGCGCCCGGGAAAGCAGCGGCAAGACCTGCCGCGCCGGCCTCGCCGGCCCCGCACGGCCGGCGCCGCAGTAATGCGCCTCGCGGTAACCCAGCGGCCCATTCCGCGCCCCGGCCCGCCGATGGCGGACCCGTCCGCAATTGTGCGGCATGCTATCCACCGCGGGCTATATCACACGGCCAGCCGGTACTTCCGGTCAGCCGCCCTGGCCAGGTCCGGGTCGCCGGGCGGGCTATTCCGCCATCTTGCGTAACTAGGCGGCAGCCCTCGGTGATAGTCACCGCCGGCATCACCGCGCGGACGCAAGACGGTAAAAGATTGCGTTTCTGCTCGTCAGCCCGCCGGCGCGGACTTGCGTTCTTGCGAAAATCGCGAGTCACTTTGACATCAGGCCCGAAAACCTGGACGATTTCTTACATGGCAAAGACTGTGAGCGTGGTCGTGACTGACGACCTAGACGGATCCCCCAATGCTGAGACCGTAGCGTTCAGCTTCGATGGCCAGAGTTACGAGATCGACCTCAGCGAGAAGAACGTCACCAAGCTGAAGACATCGCTGCAGCCATTTATGGATGCCGGGCGGCGGACTGCGCACCGCAGGGCCGTGAAGCCGGGCCGCAGCGCGAGCCCGCGGATCGACCGGGCCGCCGTGCGGGCGTGGGCGGCCCAGCAGGGCCTGAAGGTATCGGAGCGCGGCCGGATCAGCGCCGAGGTACTGAGCAAGTACGAGGCGTCGCACTAGGCGGAGCGGCGCTAGGGGGAGCGGCGCAGGCGGAGCGGCGGCCCGGGTCAGCTGCCCGCAGCACCGGGCCAGGACTGGCCACCCCGCTAATGGCCAGTCCTGGCCGGGCACACCCCGGTCATTCAGGTCGGCCTGGCCCGGCCAGCAGCGCCGGGCGCTCTGGTCAGTCGTGCCGGCGCAGGAATGCCCGTAGCCGGCCCACGTAAGCCTCGCGCTCTTCCACGAAGGCCATGTGCGAGCTGCCCTCGAACACGCTCAGCTCAGCGTCGGCCAGCTCGTCCGCGACCGCCCGCATCGCCTCCGGCGTCGCCTCGTCATGACGGCCCGCCGTGACGAGGGCCGGCACCCGGATCTCCCCGAGCCGGCCGCGAACATCGAAGTCGCGCAGCGTCCCGGTGACCGGGCCGAACTCGCTGGCCCCCCACATCGCCCCGTAGATGTCGGCGCTCATCCCGGCGAACGACCGCTCCACGCAGTCCGGCCACGGCTGCACCCGGCACACGTGCTCCCGGTAATACGCCGCGATCACGGCGACGTACTCCGGGCAGCCGAGCCAGTCGCGGGCCTCATGATGGTCGAGCACTGCCTGCTGCTCGGCCGGCAGCTGCGCCCGGAGCCGCGCCGCGTCCTCGATCCACTCCGCCACGCTGGCGGGGGCGCTGGAGATGGTCACGCTGCGCGGCGGTGCCGGCTGGCCCAGCAGGTAGCTCATCGCCAGCCAGCCGCCCCACGAGTTCCCGAACAGGTGCATGGCCCCGAGGCCCAGGCCAGCGCGGACCGCGGCCACCTCGGCCACCGCCCGGTCCACCGTCCACAAGTCCGCGCCGCCCGCTGCCGCCGCGCCCGATTCCAGCGGGGACCGGCCGCAGCCGAGCTGGTCGTAGAACACCACCGGCCGCTCGTCCGCCAGGTCGGCCAGCGGCTCCAGGTAGTCGTGCGGGATGCCGGGCCCGCCGTGCAGGCACAGCAGCGGCACGCCCGGCGCGTCCGGCCCGTGGATCGCGTACCACACTCGCCCGCCGGGGACGTCCGCGAAGCCCTCTGCCACCGGCCGCTGCTGAACCGGGCCGCCTGCCGTCATGCTCGTCCTTCCGTCGTCATGCTCGCTCTGCCGCGCTAGCCCGTGTGCTCGGTCAGGGTCAGGGTGGCCAGCGGCCGGCGCATCCGCCACCGGATCGCCCAGATCGCCCCGATCACGGCCCAGGCCAGCGAGAACCAGACAATGCTGCTGCCCGACTTGAACGGCAGGCCCAGCTCGGAGACGAAGAACGACTTGTACAGGATGTAGGCGTCGATGGCGATCCCGGCAACCGGGATGATGCCGTTCAGCCACACATTGAACTCATCCCGCCGGACCCGCAGGTGATAGAAGATGTTCGCCACGTTGGCGAAGATGTAGAGCACCAGGACGAAGAACACGAACACCTCGCCGGCGTAGGCATAGCCCTCGCCGATGCCGCCCTGCCACAGCGCCAGGACCAGCAGCGCGGCCGTGGCGAACGCCAGCGTGGCCACCTCGGCCCGCCACGGCGTGGCGAACCGCGGGTGCAGCCGGGCGAAGTAGCCCGGCGCGAAGCCCTCCCGCGACACCGCGTACAGCGACCGGCTCGCCGCGTACAGGCCCGCGCCGAAGCTCGCGATCGTCGCGGTGAACCCGGTGATCGACACCAGGACCGCGAAGCCGCCGATGTAGTGCTGGGCGATCGGCAGGACGGGCGTGATCTGGCCCTGGCTGACGTACCTGGCGACCTCCGAGACCGGCACCGCGATCGCGAACGCGTACGAGCTCAGCGTCCAGAACAGCCCGGCCAGCAGCGTAATGGCGATGGTGGCCAGCGGGATCAGCCGCCGCGGCGTGTGCGCCTCCTCGGCGACCGGCGCGATCGAGTCGACCCCGGCGATCGACAAGAACGCGAAGATGATGCCGAGCGAGATCCCGGCGAACCCGGCGGTGGCGCCGGTCGGGTCGAACGGCTTGCCGCTGAAGTGCCCGAGCACGCCGCCGCGCGCCACGATGATCACGGCCAGCACGGCCACGAACGTGGTCTCCAGGATCATCAGCGTGCCGATGATGGCCGACGACAGCTTGACGTTGTTGTGGTTCATGAACGCGATGACCAAGACCGAGAACAGCCCGCCGGCGATACCGGTCCAGGTGTTGGCCGCCACGCCGGCGTAGCTCAGCAGGGCGTTGAAGAACAGCGCGAACGACAGCGGGTACAGCGCCGAGACCACCATGTAGGTGGTGATCATCACCCAGCCCAGCCACAGGCCGAGCGTGGGCGAGGTCGATTCCCAGACCCACGTGTAGCTGCTCCCGGCCGACGGCCGGCGCCCGCTCATCACCGCGAAGCTGACCGCCGTCGGGATCACCGCCAGCGTGATCACGATGAACATGAACGGCATGATCGGACCGCCCGCGTCGGTCTCCATGAATCCCATGTTGAGATAGAGGGCGGGGACCAGGGAGAAGTACGCCAGGCCGATGAAGATCAGCCGCCGCGTGTTGAGACTGCCCGAGCGGAGCGTCGCCGCGGGCGCCTCGCTGCCGGTCGCTGCCACCTAGGCGCCTCCTCGGGCCGGGGCCCGCGCCAGGCGCCAGGCCGCCAAATGGTTCTAAGAACAGACCTTAAAGACCGGCCGTGAAGATCGTCAAGAAATAACCCCAGAAAAGCCCATTCGAAACGAGCCCGGGGCGCGGCCAGCCCGGCACGGCGGCGTCGCCGCGCCGACTCGCCGGAGCGGGCCGGGCGGGCGCGTGCGCAGGCGGCCGGGACCGGCGGCGCTGCGGCTCGCTCGCGGGTCAGCGGGTCAGCGGTCAGCGGGTCGCTCGCGGGGCCAGCCAGTCAGCGATCCGCTCGCGGGGTCAGCGGCTCGCGGGTCAGCGGCCCAGGTAGGCCAGGACGGCCAGCACCCGGCGGTTGTCGTCGTCCGAGGGCTGCAGGCCCAGGCGGCTGAAGATCGACGCGGTGTGCTTGGCCACGGCCCGCTCGGTGATGACGAGCTGCTGGGCGATGGCCGCGTTGGACCGCCCCTCCGCCATCAGGCCCAGGACCTCGCGCTCGCGCGGGCTGAGCGCGGTCAGGGCACCGTTGCCGGAGTTACTGTCCAGCAGGCGGGCGATCACCTCGGGGTCCATCGCGGTGCCGCCGCCAGCCACCCGGCGCACCGCGTCCAGGAACTGGGTGCTGTCCAGGACCCGGTCCTTGAGCAGGTAGCCGATGCCGCCAGTGCCGCCGGCCAGCAGCTCGCGGGCATACAGCTGCTCGACGTACTGGGACAGCACCAGGACCGGCAGGTCAGGCTGCGCACCGCGGGCAGCGATGGCGGCCCGCAGGCCCTCGTCGGTGAACGTCGGCGGCAGCCGGACGTCGACAATGGCCACGTCAGGCCGGTCCGAGGTCACCGCGGCCAGCAAGTCGGATCCGTTGTCGACGGCGGCGACAACCTCGAGGCCGTGCGCCTGCAGCAGCCGGGTCAGGCCATCGCGCAGCAGGAACAGGTCCTCGGCGATGACCACGCGCACCCGGTCCCCCTGCTCGCTGCGAACTGACGATGACTGTCCCCTGGCCAGTCTGCCGTGTGGGGAGCGGTGCCCGCACTGGCACTGGGCCCCGGACCGGAGGTGTACCTAGGTGCACCCCGGCGCCAGCGCCTGGCCAGCCTGGCCGGCGCCCGGGCACGCACGCAGCGCGCTCCCGGACAGGGTGCGGCCGCGCGGGCGGCGCTCACGCCCTGCGGTCATCGGCGCAGGCACCGGGCGGGCTGAGGACGGTCATGCCCCTGGCATGCCCGATTTGCACAGGTCCCCGGTCACGTCACAAGCCCAGGGCGGCGGCCACGATGGCCCTGGCCTCGTCCTGGATCTGCGCCAGGTGCTCCGGGCCGCGGAACGACTCGGCGTACAGCTTGTAGACGTCCTCGGTGCCCGACGGGCGGGCGGCGAACCAGCCGGACGAGGTCACGACCTTGAGCCCGCCGATCGGCGCGCCGTTGCCGGGCGCGGTGGTCAGCGCCGCGGTGATCTTCTCGCCCGCCAGCTCATCCGCGGTGACCTGGTCGGGCGACAGCCGGGCCAGCGCGGCCTTCTGCTCGCGGGTGGCCGCGGTGTCGATGCGGGCATAGGCGGGTGCGCCGTACCTCTCGGTGAGGCTCGCGTACAGCTCCGATGGCGACCGTCCGGTCACGGCCCGGATCTCCGAGGCCAGCAGCGCCAGGATGATGCCGTCCTTGTCGGTGGTCCAGACCGATCCGTCGCGCTGCAGGAACGAGGCTCCGGCGCTCTCCTCGCCGCCGAAGCCGACCGAGCCGTCCAGCAGGCCGGGCACGAACCACTTGAACCCGACCGGCACCTCCAGCAGGTCGCGGCCCAGGCCCTCGGTGACCCGGTCAATCATCGAGGAGCTGACCAGCGTCTTGCCCACCGCCGCGGCGGCCGGCCAGCCGGGCCGGCTGGCGTACAGGTACTCGATGGCGACAGCCAGGTAGTGGTTGGGGTTGAGCAGTCCCCCGTCGGGCGTCACGATGCCGTGCCGGTCGGCGTCGGTGTCGTTGCCGGTCGCGATCATGAACTCGCGCTGACGGGCGATCAGGCTGGCCATGGCCGACGGCGAGGAGCAGTCCATCCGGATCTTGCCGTCCCAGTCCAGCGTCATGAACCGGAAGGTGGCGTCCACGCCCGGGTTGACGACCGTCAGGTCCAGCCCGTGGCGGCCGGCGATCTCGCCCCAGTAGGCGACGCTGGCCCCGCCTAGCGGATCGGCGCCGATGCGCACCCCGGCCGACTTGATCGCGGCCAGGTCGACGACCTGGTCCAGGGCGGACACATAAGCGTCCAGGAAGTCGAACCGGCCGGTCGTCTCGGCCGCGACGGCCCTCGCGAACGGGATGCGGCGGACGCCTGCCAGCCCGGCGGCGAGCAGCTCATTGGCCCGGTCCTGGATCCACGTGGTGATCTCGGTGCCGGCCGGGCCGCCGTCGGGCGGGTTGTACTTGAAGCCGCCATCGGCGGGCGGGTTGTGCGAGGGGGTGACCACCACGCCGTCGGCGCGGTGCGCCGGCCCGGCGGCGTTGTGGGCCAGGATGGCGCGCGACAGCGCCGGCGTCGGCGTGTACCCGCCGCGGGCGTCCAGCAGCACGTTCACCCCGTTGGCGGCGAACACCTCCACGGCGCTGACCGTGGCCGGCTCGGACAGCGCGTGGGTGTCGGCCCCCAGGTACAGCGGCCCGTCGATGCCGTGGGCGGCCCGGTACTCGCAGATCGCCTGCGACGTGGCCACGATGTGGTCCTCGTTGAAGGTGGCGGTGAATGCCGACCCGCGGTGGCCGGAGGTGCCGAACGACACGCGCTGGCCGGGCTCGGCCGGGTCGGGATGCACGGTGTAGTAGGCGGTGACCAGCTTGGCCACGTCCACGAGATCCTCGGCGGCAGCGGGCTGGCCCGCGCGCGGACTAGTCATGTCTTCATCCTGGCATGCCCGGGCCGCCTGGCCTGCGCGGCGCGGGGCGTGCCGCCCGGCTCGCCGGGCCAGCGGCCGGCCGCCCGTGCCGGGCCGGCCCCCCGGGCATACCGGGCAGGCATGCGGGCAGGGGCGGGGCGGGGACCTCGGCCCGCGCCCGGCGCCCGTTACGCTGGGGCGCCTTGCCGCAGGCCCGGCTGGCGGGCCGACCCCGGCGCGGGCCAGGACCGGACCGCGCCCGACCGAACGAGGCGGTCATGACCTCTCACGAAGCCGGCGTCCTGCACTCGCCGGGATACGGCGCCGTGGCCACGGTGCCGGCCTGGCTGCGGCCGCCGGCCGACGTCAACGAATTGCTGCCGCAGCTATGGGCGCAGACAGTCCGGCGCAACGACGCGGGCGCCCTGGAGGCCGGCGGGGTCAGCGTGCGGGACCTGGCCGCCCGGCACGGCACCCCGGCCTACGTGCTGGACGAGGCCGACTTCCGGAGCCGGGCGGCGGCCTTCCGCGATGCCTTCGCCGGGGCCTTCGCCGGCCTGGGCGGCGCGGACGTGTACTACGCCGGGAAGGCCTTTGTCTGCACCGAGGTGGCGCGCTGGATCGCCGCCGACGGCCTGGGCCTGGACGTGTGCTCGGGCGGCGAGCTCGCCGTTGCGCTGCGCGGCGGCGTCCCGCCCGCGCGCATCGCGCTGCACGGCAACAACAAGTCCGACGCCGAGATCGAGCGGGCGCTGCGGGCCGGGATCGGGCGCGTGGTGGTCGACTCGCTGCCGGAGATCGGCCGGCTGGCCGACGCCGCCGGGCGGCTCGGCGTGCGCGCGCCGGTGCTGCTGCGGGTGACCGTCGGGGTCGAGGCGCACACCCACGAGTACATCGCCACGGCGCACGAGGACCAGAAGTTCGGGATCTCGATGTCCAACGGCGAGGCGGCGCAGGCCGTCCGGCAGGCGCTGGCCCGGCCTGAGCTGGACGTGCGCGGGCTGCACTCGCACATCGGGTCGCAGATCTTCGACACCGGCGGCTTCGAGGTCTCCGCCCGCCGGCTGCTGCGGCTGCACGCCCAGGTCAGCCAGGAGGCCGGCCGGGAGCTGCCCGAGCTGGGCCTGGGCGGCGGCTTCGGCGTCGCCTACACCAGCCAGCACGACCCACTGCCGCCGCGTGAGCTGGCGGACGGCCTGGCCGAGATCGTCAGCGCGGAGTGCCGGGCCGGGGGGCTGGCGGTGCCCCGGGTGTCGGTGGAGCCCGGCCGGGCGATCGCCGGCCCGAGCACCTTCACCCTCTACACCGCCGGGACCGTCAAGGACGTCGCGCTCGATCACGGCACCGCCCGCCGGTACGTGGCGGTGGACGGCGGGATGAGCGACAACATCCGCACCGCCCTGTACGACGCGGACTACTCCTGCACCCTGGCCTCGCGGGTGTCGGCGGCCAGCGCGGTGCTGACCCGGGTCGTCGGCAAGCACTGCGAGAGCGGCGACGTCCTGGTCAAGGATGAGTTCCTGCCCTCGGACGTGACAGCCGGCGACCTGCTGGCCGTGCCCGGCACCGGAGCTTACTGCCGGAGCATGGCCAGCCAGTACAACCACGTGCCGCGCCCGCCGGTCATCGCGGTCCGGGACGGGGCGAGCCGGCCGGTGGTGCGCCGGGAAACCGAGGACGACCTGCTGGCCCTGGACCTGTGACCAGGCCGCGGCCGTCCCCGGCGGCCCGGCTCAGCCCGACCGCGGATCCCAGCGGAGCCGGCGCAGCGCCACCACGGTCGCGAAGCTGCCCCAGGCCAGCAGGACGCTCAGCGCCTGCCAGTCGACGCCGGCGTGCTGGGCGAACGGCCCGAGCAGCGCCTGGTTGAACGGCTGGACGGGCAGCAGCCCGGCGAGCGTGTTCACCACGCCGGAGTGAATCGGGATATAGGCCAGGATGCCGGGCGGCTGTTCCTGTCCGAGGCCACCATCAAGGGCTACGTCTCGCGGATGCTGGACAAGCTCGGCTGCGCCAACCGCACCCAGGCTGGCCTGCTGGCCCACGAGGCGGGCCTGGTCAGC
>DASUBV010000341.1:0-25444 GCA_035763085.1 Streptosporangiaceae bacterium
ACGAAGCGCTCGAAGACTCCCGGTCCCGTCGCTTCCAGCAGCAGGCAGCCCTCGCCCGCCGCGAGCATCCGCTCGGTGAAGCCTGGCCCGGACTCGGTATGCGCGCAGGTCATGCCCACCTGGCCGCCCGGCACCTCGGCGTTGTCATGGGCGATGGCCGCGTGGTGCTGGCGGATGACCTGCCAGGCCCGCTCCGCGTCGGCCACTGCTCTCGCCGCCCATCTCGCCCCCGGTGGCGTGCTGCCGGTGCCCGCCCTGGCGCTGCCGCCGAACTCGGCGCAGCACTGCAGGACCGGAGCCGTGAGAATATGATATCCGAGATATCATCTGGGGTTCGCGCCTTACCGGGTCACCGTAGCCACCGGCGGCCAGGCCGGACATGGCCGCACGTGACCGGGCTGCCCGCGGCCGATGATTCCTGCGGGCTATCGCCAGCGACCAGGCGCGGCCGAACGCCCTGCCGGTGCCGCAGCCATCCGCTTACCGCGCCGGGTCGTCGGCGGCCGTCCCGACGCCGGCCTCCGCCGCACGGGCGGCGTGCGGCGACGGCACGACCTTGAGCAGGGCGTAGTACAGAATCCCGGCGACGATGAAGCCCACGTAGAAGGCCAGGTCGGCACCGTCCAGCGCGGTCGCGGCCGGGCCGACGATGATCGAGGTGTTCATGAACGGCACCATGCAGCCGAAGGCCGCCACGAACGACAGCAGCGCCGGCCAGCCGCCGCGCAGGGCGGAGAAGGTCAGCGCCCGGCGCAGGAAGCCGGGGGTGTAGGTGTCCTTGTGGTAGTGCCAGTCGATCATCACGATGGCGCAGAACGGCGCAATCCAGTAGCCGATGAACAGCAGCAGGTTCTCGAACTTGCCCGAGGTGTCGCCGGCGTTCATCCACAAGATGGCCGCGAACGCGAGCACGGCCACGACGGCGGCGATGACGGGCCGCCGCAGCCGGGCGCCGAGGGCCTGGAAGGCCAGCGAGCCGGTGTAGTCGTTCATCGAGTTGGACGCGATGGCGCCGAACACGATCGCGATCAGGGCCAGCACGCCGAGCGCGCCGCCGCCCATCAGGGAGCGCACGCCCGCAGCGGTCTGGTTGCCCAGCACGCTGGCGCCGGCCAGGCCGATGGTCTCGACCCAGATGTAGGAGGCCGACAGCCCGGCCATGGTCAGCCAGAAGATCCCCGCCCTGGACGAGGACGGCTTCATGTACCGGCTGTAGTCCGAGCCGTAGGTGGCCCAGGAGATGCCCTCCGACACCGAGATCGTGATCATCAGCACGAACGCGCCCCACAGGGCCGGGCCGTGCACCGTGTTGTGCGGCAGCACGATGTGGTGCTGGAAGATCTTCACCGTCAGCACGATGAACAGCACGAACAAGATGGCCGAGCCCCAGACCTGCAGCCGGTGCACGAACTCGTAGCCGAAGACGCTGACGATGCCCTCCAGGCCGAGCACGATGGCCACGCCAACCCAGAACGGGACGTGGAACAGCAGCTGCGCGGCCTGCCCGCCGAACAGCCCGACCAGGGCGTCCCAGGCGATCGACGACAGCCACTGCACCGTGCCCGGCAGCACGATGGTCTTGCCGAACGGCAGCCGGGCCAGCGGCACCTGCGCGGTGCCGGTCTTCGGCCCCCAGGTACACAAGATCGCGACCGGCAGCGAGCCGATGATCGTGCCCGCGATGATGGCCACCAGCCCGAGCCCGAAGCCCAGCCCGAGCACCACGGCCAGGGTGCCGGCGAACACGCCGGACAGCTCCATGTTGGGGGTAAACCACACCGTGAACATCCGGTGGATCCCGCCATAGCGGGCGTCCTCGGGGATCGGTGCCATGCCCTGGCTCTCCAGGGACAGGTCGCCCTCGCGGGTGGGCCGGGCTCCCTCGAAGACTCTCAGCTCGTCGCTCGTGTCGGTCATGGCAGTACCTCCAGCATGCGATAGCCGGTAACCACCGCTGCACACGGTGCCTGCGAGCGGCCGCGGGCATCGAGTCCGGGAGTCAAGCCGATCTGATGTATGATATATCAGATTCTAAAGTGGCGCGACAAACGGGCTGCCAGAGCGGCCGAGGAGAGGCTACCGGGCCGCCCCCGGCCGCCGTCCGGCGGGCAGGTCACCGGAAGGCCGCCACGTGCCACGCCGCCCAGTCGGCGAACGTCCGCGGCGGGCGCCCCAGGACGTTCCCGGCATCCGGGCTGATCACCTGCTCGGCCGGCACCGGCGTACCCAGGATGTCCAGCGTGCCCTCAGCCACCGGAACGGGCATGAACTGGGTCAGGAACTCGCTAGCTGCCTCCCGGGTCAGCTCGGTGAAGCCGACCGGCTCGCCCAGCGCGGTCCCGATCGCCTCAGCCTGCTGGCGCGGCGTGATCAGCGCCGGGCCGGTCAGCTCGTAGATCTTCCCGGCATGCCGGTCATCCCGCCGCTCGCCCAGGACCGCCGCCGCGGCCTCCGCGATGTCGGCCGGGTCGATCAGCGGCAGGCCCACGTCGCCGAACGGCGCGGCCACCATCCGCTGCGCCCGGACCAGCGGCGACCAGCCGAGCGCGTTGGAGTCGAAGCCGCCCGACCGCAGGATCGTCCAGGTCAGGCCGACCGCGCGGACCGCTTCCTCGAAGGCCCGCAGCCGGGAGTGCGATGGCGCCTGCGGCCGGGTCCCGGCCGCCTGCGAGGACAGCAGCACGATCCGGCCGACCCCGGCGGCCCGCACCACGCTGAGGATGGTCCGCGGGTCCTGGTCACCGCCCAGCATGTCGCCGGCCACCAGCAGGAAGAACGCCTCCGCGCCGCGCAGCGCGGGCTCCAGGCTGGCCGGCTCGGCCAGGTCGGCGATGACATGCTGCGCGCCCGCGGGCAGGTCCGCGGCCGGGGCGTGCCGGGAGACCGCCGTGACCTTCTCGCCTGCCGCCGTCAGCGCCCGGACCAGCGATCCGCCGACGTTCCCGGTGGCACCTGTTACCACGATCATGAACATTTCTCCGTTCCTCGGCCCCGCGCAGCGGCGGGGCGCCGCCCGCCCCAGCGGCGGCCAGCACGAGGACGCTAGCATCCTGAAGATAGTAGGTACCTAGAGGAAAGTGACTATGCTCAGTGCCATGAACGGCGCACATACCAGCACCACCCACTCCCGCAGGACCGGATCGCAGGCGCCGGGCGGCCCAGCCAGCCCGGAGCTGGCCTGCCCGATCGCCCCCGTCGTGGACATCGTCTTCAGCCGCTGGACCACCCCGATCCTGTGGGCGCTGCACGAGTCCGGCCGGCAGCGGTTCGTAGAGCTGGAGCGGCGCATCGCCACCATCACGCCCAAGGTGCTGACCCAGCGGCTGCGCCAGCTGGAGCGTGATGGCCTGATCGTGCGCACCTACCACGCGGAGGTCCCGCCTCGGGTGGAGTACGAGATCAGCGAGCTGGGCCTGAGCCTGGCGCCGCTGTTCGCGGTGCTGGCCAGCTGGTCGGCCGACAACCTCGGCAAGGTGGAGCAGGCCCGGCAGGCTTACGACGCGGGCGGGGCCTGACCGGCGGTCAGCGCCTAGACATACTCGGCGAACTCCCGCAGCAGCGCGCTCTTGGACCGGGCTCCGATCACCTGCTTGACCAGCTTGCCGCCGGAGAACAGGTTCATGGTCGGGACCGCCATGATCCCGTACTGCTGAGCGGTCCGCGGGTTCTCGTCCACGTTCAGCTTCACCACGTCGAGCTGGCCGGCATGCTCGGCCGCGATCGCCTCCAGCACCGGGCCGACCATCCGGCACGGCCCGCACCACTCCGCCCAGCACTCCACGATCACCGGCCGGTCGCCGCCCAGCACCTCCGCCTCGAACGTCGCGTCCGTCACCACCTTCGCCGCGTTCATGCAGGTACTCCCTCGCTCATCTCGGTCACGTCGCGTCCGCCCAGGTGCAGGGCCACGCAGTCCGCGCTGCTGCCGTGCGCGCAGACATGGAGCAGCCGGCGCAGCCGGCACTGGACGTCGGTCAGCTCGCGGATCTGCTGGCTGATCGCCGCCAGCTTGGCCTCGGCCGCGGCCATCACCTCGCCGGCATCGCGTCCCCCGGCCGGGCCGAGCAGTTCGCGGATCTCGCTCAGCGTGAAGCCCAGCTGCTGCGCCCGCCGGATGAAGGCCAGCCGCTGCCGGTCATCCTCGGTGTACTCGCGGAACCCCGATCCCGGCCGCTCGGGCTGCTCCAGCAGGCCGCGGCGCTGGTAGAAGCGGACGGTCTCCACGCCCACCCCGGCCTGCGCGGCCAGCTTCCCGATCGTCAGTCCGTCCATAACCGGCAAGCTAACAGCCGTACCGCGGTACGGAGTCAAGCCAGCCCGGCGGGAGCGCCATTGTCAGGGCCGGGCGCAGCAGGCACGATGATCACGTGACCGGTACGGAGGTTGCGGGCGGCACGGAGCCTGGCTGGCTGTCGGAGCCAGCCGAGCCCGGCGAATGCGCCCGTTTCGAATTCCCTGTCCGGTCGCTCGGCGCGGCGATACCGGTCCGGACCTGGGCCCCCGCCCGCACCAAGGACGACGAGGCACTGCCGTTGCTGGTGGTGCACGACGGGCCCGAATACGACTCGCGGGCCAGCCTGACTCAGTACCTGGCGGCTGGGGTTGCCGGCGGGCGGCTGCCGCGGCTGCGGGCGGCGCTGCTCGGCCCCGGGCCGCGGGACCGGTGGTACTCAGCCAGCGCCCGGTACGCCCGCGCGCTGGCGCTGACGGTCGTGCCGGAGCTGGCCGGCCGGGTCGCGACCACGACGACGATCGGGATGGGCACCAGCCTCGGCGCGCTGGCCATGCTGCATGCGCACTGCCGCTACCCCGGCCTGGTCGAGGCGATGTTCCTGCAGTCAGGCAGCTACTTCTGGCCGGCCTACGACAGCCACGAGCGGCGGTTCCGCTACTACCCGCGGGTCGTCGCCTTCGTCACCGCCGTGCACGCTGATCCCGGCCGCCCGGTCCCCGTGGTGCTGACCTGCGGCGCGGCCGAGGAGAACCTGGCCAACAACCGGCTGATGACCGCCACCCTGACCGCGGGCGGCTACCCGGCGACCCTGCACGAGGTGGCCGGCGGGCACGACTTCACGGCCTGGCGCGACGCGCTGGACCCGCACCTGACCGGGCTGCTGCGGCGGGCCGGCCGGTGAGCCGCGAGGTGGCCGAGCTGCGGTCGGGCGAGTCGGGGCTGGCCGGCACGGTCATCCGGTACGGGCACTGGGGCCGTCCGGTGCTGGTGTTCCCGTCCGAGCAGGGCAGCGCCGGGGATTTCGAGAGTAACGGGATGGTGGCGGCCGTCTCTGGCCTGCTGGAGTCGGGCCGGCTCAAGCTGTACTGCGTCGACAGCTTCGACGCGCAGTCCTGGTCCGACCGCGACATCCCGTTAGAGGAGCGGGCCCGGCGGCACGGCCGTTATGAGTCGTGGATCCTCGATCAGGTGCTGCCGTGGATCAGCGCCGACTGCGGCGGCGCGGCCGAGGTGGCGACGCTCGGAGTCAGCCTGGGCGCCTTCCACGCGGCCAACTTCGCGCTCCGGCGCGCGGACGTGTTCCCGCTGGCGCTGTGCCTGTCGGGCAACTACGACCCGGCGTCCTGGCACGGCTGGGGCGAGCGGGGCGACGCGGCGTACTTCAACAACCCCATCGACTACGTCGGGCACCTGGCCGGCGAGCACCTGGACTGGCTGCGCGGCCGGGTCAGCCTGCTGCTGGTGTGCGGGCAGGGTCAGTGGGAGGACACCACCGGGGCGCTGGCCAGCACCCGGCAGCTGGCCGGGCTGCTGGCGGCCAGGGGCATCCGGCACGAGCTCGACCTGTGGGGCCACGACGTGCCGCATGACTGGCCGTCCTGGCGTGCCCAGCTCGCCCATCACCTGCCGCGGTTCTGCTGACCGCGGCCGACGCAAGGAGGTCCCCATGCCAGCCACTCCGCACCTGATCGGGCTGCTGCTGGGGACCGAGGAGGACTGGCCGCGGGCGTTCGAGGAGATCGTGCACCGGCTCGGGCCAGTGCCCGGGCCGGGCGGCAGCCGGCACGTGCTGGACTGCGAGCGGATCACCATCGAGCCGTTCGGGCTGCGCGACCGGCCCCGCTACAACCTGGCCATCGACCGGCTCGCCTACTGGTACTACCACCCGCGGGAGTGGCTGAAGAAGGTCGCGCTCATGGACGACGTGTACCTGCTGAACAGCCCGTTCACGTTCCAGTCGATGGAGAAGCACGCGGCCTACTGCGCGATGATGCGGCTGGGCCTGAAGGTGCCCGACACGGTGCTGGTGCCCTACAAGAACCCGGTCGACAACGCCCGGTACGCCTTCACCGCCGCGCGCTACAACCAGCCATTCGACCTGGACGCCATCGCCGAGCGGATCGGCTACCCGCTGTTCATGAAGCCCTATGACGGCGGCGCCTGGCGCGGGGTGTCGCGGATCGCCGGCCCGGCCGAGCTGCACGCCGCCTACGATGCCAGCGGCGAGATGCTGATGCACCTGCAGAAGGCCATCGACTACGACGTGTTCGCCCGGTCGCTGTCGATCGGCGCCGAGACGATGGTCATGCGGTTCCAGCCCGAGCAGCCGATGCACCAGCGCTACGCGGTTGATCACGAGTTCCTGACCCCGCACGCCGGCGCTGAGGTGGTGGCCATCGGGCGGCTGATCAACGCGTTCTTCCGGTGGGAGTTCAACTCGTGCGAGACGCTGGTCGCCGGCGGCGAGGTGTTCCCCATCGACTACGCCAACGCCTGCCCGGACGTGGCACTGACCAGCCTGCACTACTACTTCCCCTGGGCGATGCGGGCGCTGGTCAGGTGGTGCGCGTTCGCGCTGGTGACGAGGCGGCGGCCGCGGCTGGACCTGGAGACCGACCGGTACTTCGAGATCGCCGACGATGCCGGGGCGAGCTATGAGCAGAAGCTGGCCGGCTACGCGGCGCTGGCCGACGAGTACTTCGACACCGAGCGGTACCAGGACTTCTGCGCGACCAGCCTGGAGCGGCTGGATGAGATCGTGCTGGACTGGGCGGCCGGGCCGGAATTCGACCAGCTGCTGGTGAGCACCGTCGGGTCGACCTACCCGCCGCATGAGCATGAGCGGTTCATCGCGCACCTGCGCGGGCTGACGGGCTTGTGGGTCGCCGACGAGCGAGTCAGGCTGAGGGTATAAGTCACGCCGTGAGGTAAGCGGGTCACTATGGGTCGTGACATACAGGCCATCAGGATCAGCGGCGAGGACCGGCGCCGGTACCGGGACAAGCTGCGGCGCTCGCTGGACGTGTTCGACCGGATGCTGCGCGAGCGGCTGTTCGAGGCCGACCCGGCGCTGACCGGCCTGGAGATCGAGCTCAACCTCGTCGATTCCCGCGGGTGGCCGTCGATGCGCAACGCCGACGTGCTGGCCGCGCTGGCCGACCCGGCGTGGGCGACCGAGGTCGGCCAGTTCAACCTGGAGATCAACGTGCCGCCGCGGCAGCTGGCCGGGGACGCGCTGGCCGGGCTGGAGGAAGAGGTCCGGGCCAGCCTGAACGGCGCCGACGAGAAGGCCCGCGGGACCGGCAGCCGGCTGGTCATGATCGGCATCCTGCCGACGCTGCGCCAGCAGGACGTGCACCTGGGCACGCTGTCGGCCAACGAGCGGTACCGGGTGCTCAACGAGCAGATCTTCGCCGCCCGCGGCGAGGACATGCAGATCGCGATCGAGGGCGCCGAGCGGCTGCTCGCGCACACCGACAGCATCACCCCGGAAGCCGCCTGCACCAGCCTCCAGCTGCACCTGCAGGTCAGCCCGGACACGTTCGCCAGCTACTGGAACGCCGCCCAGGCCATCGCCGGCGTGCAGGTCGCGCTGGCCGCCAACTCGCCGTTCCTGTTCGGGCGGCAGCTGTGGCACGAGACCCGGATCACGCTGTTCGAGCAGGCCACCGACACCCGGCCCGAGGAGCTGAAGCGCCAGGGCGTGCGGCCCCGGGTCTGGTTCGGCGAGCGGTGGATCACCTCGGTGTTCGACCTGTTCGAGGAGAACATCGAGTTCTTCCCGGCGCTGCTGCCGATCTGCGAGGAGGAGGACCCGCTGGCCGTGCTGGAGGCCGGCGCCTGCCCGCAGCTGGGCGAGATGGGCCTGCACAACGGCACGGTCTACCGGTGGAACCGGCCGGTGTACGCGGTCGTCGGCGGTCGGCCGCACCTGCGGGTGGAGAACCGGGTGCTGCCGGCCGGGCCGTCGGTAGTCGACGTCGCAGCCAACGCCGCGTTCTACTACGGGCTGGTCCGGTCGCTGGCCGAGGCCGAGCGGCCGGTGTGGACCCAGATGTCGTTCGCCACCGCGGCGGAGAACCTGCACACCGCGGCCCGGCACGGGATGGCCGCGCAGCTGTACTGGCCCGGCCTGGGCGAGGCGCCGGTGGCCGAGCTGGTGCTGCGCCGCCTGCTGCCGCTGGCCCGCGCCGGGCTGAGCCGGTGGGGCGTAGACCCGGCGCAGGCCAGCCGGCTGCTGGGCATCATCGAGCAGCGCTGCCTGACCGGGCAGACCGGCGCCGCCTGGCAGATCGCGGCGACGGCGGCGCTGACCCGGTCCGGCGCTGACCGCCCGGAGGCGCTGCGCCAGATGACGCAGCGCTACATCGAGCACATGCACACCAACGACCCCGTGCACATCTGGCCGGCCGGCACGTAGCGCGCCGGGCGACGGTCGAGCCTGGGGGCTGCCAGCGCTGCCGCCGGGCCGGCCTCAGGCTGGCCCGGCGGCGCTCTGCGGCCGGCGGTGCTCTGCGGCCGGGCCGGCGGCGCTAGAGGAGGGTGTCGGCCAGCTCGGCCGGGGACTTCGGCTCGGACGACAGCCTGGGCGACGGCTCCAGGACGGGCTTTCCCTCCGGCGCCGACTTCTTGTCCAGCACCGGCTTCGTCTCCAGCACCGGCTTCTTGTCCGGCGCCGGCTTCTTGTCCGCTGACGGCTGCTTCTCTTGTGCTGGCTTCTTCTCCGGTGACGGCCCGGGCGCTGGCCGCAACTCTGATGCTGTCTTGCCCGCCGCCGCCGGCTGCTTGCCCGGCGGCTGCTCCGGGGCCTGCTTCTCCTCCGACGCGGGCTGCTTCTCCTCCGGTGCCTGCTTCGGCGCTGACGCCGCCGGCCGGCGAGCGGCCCGGTCGGCGACGGGCCGGTTGTCCGGGCGGTTGTCCGGGCTGGCCGAGCGGTCGCGGCCCGCGGCCGGGCGCCCCTTGCGGCGGGCCGGCATGCCGGGCAGGCTGCTCGGCGGCCGGTTGATGGCCGGCATGAACGCGGTCAGCTCGGCGCTGGCCTTCTCCTGGGCGCTGCGCTTCTCCTGCTGTCTATCGGCTCTCTCGGTGGCGGCAGCCAGCCTGTCGTTGATCTTGTGCAGCCGCCGGTACTGGACCCGCGCCTTCCACACCCGATCCGCCGCGTAGGCGACGACCACGACACCGACGAAGATCAAGCCGAGCAGGAACACCATGCACCCTTCCGCTCCCGGCCGGGCCAATCCCGGCTCCTTTAACCGTATGCGAGCGCCATCGCCGGCAGGCCGGTTCGACGCGCCGAACGTGACGTTTGCGCTCACTCCTATTGCAGGTCGCCCGCATGGAGACAAGCTGGAGATTTCGTCGAGGAGACTTATGCGGCGCACGGCCGGGCATGCAGAAAGCAGGCGTCACGGACGACCGAAAAGCGCGCGAGATGCCCCGATACTCCGGGGCGACAACCGCGAGACCGTCCGCGCGACGGGTGCGAACAGGAATGCCGTGAACCTGCGGCTGGTGGGGCATGATGGCTACCGAGCTGCCCTCCCGGCCGCTGAACCACCCGCTGTGCCACCCGCCCGGCCGCCGGCCATCCGCCCGGCCGCAGTCCAGCCGGGCCACCGTCCATCCGCCGGGCCGCAGTCCATCTGCCGGGCCGTGGTCCGCCCGCTGTACCAGGAGGATTCATGACACTGATCGCGCGCTTCCAGGTCGATAGCTTCGAGCCGCGGCGGGTGAGCGGCCTGGAAGGCGACTGGGTGGGCGTGATGACGTTCGCCAAGACCTTCACGTCCGGGATCATCGGGCAGGCGACGACGCTATTCATGTCGGCCGGCAGCCAGGAGGGCTCGCGCTCGTACGTGGCGACCGAGCGGATCGCCGGCCGCACCGAGGACGGCCGCCAGGGTGCGGTGACGGTGCAGCACGGCGGGCTGGAGTCGGATCCGGGCTCCTGGTTCGGGCACATCGTGCCGGGCACCGGAACCGGGGACTTCGCGGGCTGGGCGGGCTCGGCCCGCATCATCCATGACGAGCAGGGCGCGTTCTTCGAGATCAACCTGACCTGAGCGGCCGCGTGTCGGCCGCGACAGCGCCGGGGGCCGGGCAGTAGACAAGACCACGACGACTACCAGGGCAAGGGCGCGCGGCGGTTCCGGCGCGCAGATCGCGGAGGGGGCCCGCGCGTGTCCGCACCGAGCACGGAAGGCGTCCGGCGGCTGCAGGAGTCGCTCGGCGCGCGGGTCTGCTTACCGGGCAGCGCGGCTTACTCAGCGGCGCTGAACCGGGTGTTCTTCCCCGATGCCGCCCGGCGCATGCCGGCCTGCGTGGTGGAGCCAGCCTCGGCGGCGGAGGTGGCGACCATCATGAAGCTGGCCACGGCCGCCGAGTGCGCGGTGACGGTCCGCGGCGGCGGGCTGAGCTCGAGCTGCGTCTCCGACAACGCCGTGATGGTGGACCTGTCCACGCACCTGGACTACGCCAGCGCAGAGCCGGGCCCCGGCGGTGACCTGGACCGGGTGACGGTGGGCGGCGGGGCCACCATGGGCACGCTGCTGGACGCGGCGGCCGATGCCGGGCGGATGGTGCCGGCCGGGGTCGTCCGGCTCGCCGGGCTGGGCCAGGCTACCCGCGGCGGGGTCGGCTTCCTGACCCGGAGCCTGGGACTCACCCTCGATCACCTGGTTGCGGCGGAGCTGGTGCTGCCGACGGGCGACACGGTGCAGCTGTCGGCGGCCAGCACCGGGACCGACGCCGACCTGTGGTGGGCGGTCCGCGGCTGCGCGCCGCAGTTCGGCGTGGTGACCCGCGCGACGTTCCGCACCCATCCGGCGCGGCCGGTGTTCGTGGACCGGCTGGTCACCGGCCCGGATGCGCTGCCCGCCTACTTCCAGATCGCGCCGGGCCTGCCCCGGCACACCTCGATGTCCGCGGTGCTCGGCACGGTGCCCGACGAGCCCGGCACGCCCGGGCTGCTGGTCTACACGGTGTGCGCGAGCGGAGCCCCGGCCGACGTGGCCGCCGCGCGGCAGGCTGCCACCGCGGTGGCGGGCAGCTCGGCCATGCCGCTGATCGCCAGGAAGGAACAGACGGGCCTGTTCAACCGCGGCTTCCCGGAGCTGGCGCTGCTGTACCGGGACGGCAGCGAGCCCGAGCCGGTCCGCCCGCCCGCGCCCGGCCGGCGCACGGACTTCTTCTTCGGCAAGAGCGTCTTCCTGGATGCGACACCCGGAGCCGACGTTGCCGCGGCGCTCGCCGAGCAGCTGCGCACGGCGCCGACGCCGGCCTGCCGCATCGACCTGCAGCACGCCGGCGGCGCGCTGGCCGACGTGCCGGACACCGCGACCGCGTTCTGGGGCCGGGGCGCGGAGTGGAACGCGCCGGTCAGCGCGATCACCGCCGACCTGCGCCAGCGGCCCGAGTGCGTCGAGTGGGCCCGGCAGGCCATCGGCGCCTGCGCAGCGCACGCGGCCGGGGTGTACAGCGTGGAGCTGCGGCCGGGACTGCCCGAGACCGGCCAGGAGGTGCAGGCCGCCTTCGGCGCGAACCTCCCCCGGCTGCGCCGGCTGGCTCGCGACTGCGACCCGGCCGGCGTGCTGGGCCGGTACGCCCCGCTCGGCTAGCTGAACCGGCCCGCCCGCCCAGCTAGGTAGCCAGCGCGCCTTTCGGGTAGGTAGTCGGCACGACTTTCGGCTAGCTGAGTCAGCCCGCCCGCCCAGCTAGGTGGTCGGCCTGCCCCGCTCGGCTCGTGGCCGGCAGCCCCGCTCGGCTAAGTGAGCCGCTGCCCGCCGTCGGCGTGCAGCACCGTCCCGGTGATGAACTCATTGCGGATCAGCGCCAGGAACGCCTGCGCGATGTCGCCGGGAGTGCCGATACGCCGGGCGGGCAGCCGGGCCGCCAGCTCGGCAAAGGCCGCCTGCTTGTCCATGCCGGTCTGATCCCAGATCGGAGTGTCCACCCAGCCGGGCGACACAACGTTCACCCGGACCGGCGCCAGCTCGATCGCCAGGCCGGCGGCCAGCGACGCCAGCGCGCCGTTGGCCGCGGCGATGATCGTGTTCTGCCCGTTCGGCCGGTAGGCGTTGATACCGGAGGTGTAGGTGATCGAGCCCGTCACCCGCCCGGCCGCGTGCTTGCCGACCAGCCAGGCGCCCAGCAGCTTGGTGTCCACGATGCCCCTGGCCGTCGCGGTGGCGACGTCCGCCGTGCGCCCGTAGGCCCCGGTCGCGTCGGCCGCGGTGACCACCACGTGGCTGACCCGGCCCGCGCGGGCGAACAGCCGCGCCACATCCTCCTCCCGGCCGATGTCCGCGACCTCGATGGCGACCTTGCCGGCCTGCTCCAGGTCCGCCCGGGCCGCCGCGAGCCGGTCCGCCGACCGGCCCGCGATGGTCACCTCCATGTCCGCGGCGAGCATGGTCCGGGCCAGGGCCAGACCCATGCCGGAAGTGCCGCCGATGATCAGTGCGTCAGTCATGCTCCGAGCCTCGCCCGATCCCTCCGGGCCAGGAAGGCCGCGGCTTTCCCGGGTGCGTTACGGCCACCCAGGCCGGCGGCACCGGTGGCAGACTCAAGGGAGATGAACGCGATGGCTGAGTTCCTCCGGATCCGGCGCGGGCGGATCGGCCCGGCCGATGTCGGGCTGCCGGCCGGAGTGAGCAGCCGGCGTACCCCGGGGCTGCGCCGCGAGGAACTGGCCGCGCTGGCCGGGGTGAGCGTGGATTACTACACCCGGATCGAGCAGGGCCGCGAGACCGCGCCCAGCGACGCGGTCCTGGCCGCGCTGGCCCGTGCCCTGCTGCTCAGCGACGATGAGCACGCCCACCTGCTCGCTCTCGCGGACCGGGCGGCCGGGCGGACGCCGCGCCGCCGGCCTGCCCGCCCGCGCCCGGCTCGACCCGGCCTGCGGCTGCTGCTGGAGTCGGTCCGGCCCAGCCCGGCGTACGTGCTCAGCGAGGTCAACGACGTGCTGGCAGCCAACCCCGAGGGCCTGGCGCTGCTGCCCGGCCTCGGCGACTGGGCGCCCGGCCAGCGCAACATCGTCCGGTACGCCTTCCTGCACCCGGCCGCCCGGACCGTGTTCGCTGACTGGGACCGGGTGGCGCGCAACTGCGTCGCCCTGCTGCACGCCGCTGAGGTGACCGCCCCCGGGCCGGCCACCGCGCTGGTCACCGAGCTGTCGGCGGCCAGCTCCGAGTTCGCCGCGCTGTGGCGGCGGCACGAGGTCTGGATCAAGCGCGGTGGCGAGACGGCGTTCCGTCACCCTGTCATCGGCTCGCTCACCCTGGCCAGCGAGGTGCTCGGCGCCGCCGACGACGGCCAGCGCCTGCTGGTCTACCAGGCCGCGCCGGGCACGGCCGAGCATGATGCCCTGATCCTGCTGGCCCTGACCACCGAGGACCTGGCTACCTTCTAGCGGTTCCGGGCGATATGCCCCGACCCGCCCGATCCGCCCGGATCCGGGCGGGCTGGCAGGCGGCGACGTTGACAGGGCCCCGCGGGTCTATCAAGGATCGGGACATGGGGGCGAGGAGGGCCAGGTCATGACTGTCACGCAGGGCACCCAGCTAGCCGACCGGTGGGGCGTCGCCGTGCACGGCGCGACCGAGGAGGGCATCGCCCGGCTGAACGACGCCGTCGAGTGCCTGCTGGCGCTGTCCGGCGACCCGGTGGCGCGGGCCGAGGAGGCCGCCGCCGCGGCACCGGACATGGCGCTGGCCCGTATCTGCCGGGCCTACCTGTCGCTGTACGGGACAACCGCGGACGGGGTCGCTGAGGCAGCCAGGATCGTCGGCGAGTCCGGGCCGCCGCCGGCCGACGGCCGGGAGGCGGCGCACCTGCAGGCGGCGCGGGCCTGGTCGGCCGGGGACTGGACCGCGGCGACCCGCGCGCTCGAGCGGGCCCTGGTGCTCAACCCGCGCGACGCGCTGGCCCTGAAGGTCGCCCAGGACCTGTACTTCTTCCTGGGCAGCCGCCTGGACCTGCGCGACGTCGCGGCCCGGGTGCTGCCCGCCTGGCCGCAGGGCCAGCCCGGCTGGGGCTACGTGCAGGGCATCTACGCCTTCGGCCTGGAGGAGAACGGCGACTACCGCCAGGCGCAGAACCGCGCCGAGGCCGCCCTGGCGGCCAACCCGCGCGACGTGTGGTCGGTGCACGCCGTCGCCCACGTCTACGAGATGGAAGGCAGCCAGCAGGCCGGCATCCACTTCATGTCGGCCACGCTGCCGAACTGGCGGGACAGCTACTTCGCCGTGCACAACTGGTGGCACCGCGCCCTGTACAGCCTGGAGCTCGGCGAGATCGACGAGGTGCTCGCCCTGTACGACGGCCAGGTCCGGGCCCGGCCGTCGCTGGAGTGGCTGGACATCGTGGACGCCGCGGCGCTGCTGTGGCGGCTGGCCCTGTACGGCGCCGACGTGCGCGAGCGCGCCACGCGGCTGGCCGACGACATCGCGCCGCTGCTGGACTCCCCGCCGGTGTACATCTTCAACGACTGGCACGCTGCCATGGCGCTCGGGCTGGCCGGCCGCCACGAGCGCAGTCAGCAGGTCATCGCCGACAACCGGCGGCTCGCGGCCGGCACCAACCGGAAGGTGGCCGAGCTGGCCGGGCTGACGCTGCTGGAGGGGTTCAGCGCATTCGCTGCCGGGCGGCCGGAGGACACGCTCGAGACGCTGATCGACATCCGGCAGATCGCTAACGTGGCCGGCGGCAGTCACGCCCAGCGGGACATCATCGACCTGACCTTGCTGGCTGCGGCGGCCCGGGCGGGCCAGAGCCGGCTGGCCCGGGCGCTGGCCCGCGAGCGAGAGGCCCGCAAGCCGGCGGCCGCCCCCGCGACCGAGCGCCTGATCGCCGCGAACTCACGCTGACCGCGGCGGGCCCGACCCGCTACCGTCATCCCGGGCCGCCTGTGCCCCGGATGGGAGATCCGCATGGCCGAGTTCGTTGCCGCCGTCGACCAGGGCACGACCAGCACCCGGTTCATGATCTTCGATCATGACGGCGGCGAGGTGGCCCGGCATCAGCTCGAGCACGACCAGATCCTGCCCCGGCCGGGCTGGGTGGAGCACGACCCGGCGCAGATCTGGGCCCGCACCTGCGAGGTGATCCAGGGCGGCCTGAGCCGGGCCGGGCTGGGCGCCGCCGACCTGGCCGCCCTCGGCATCACCAACCAGCGCGAGACCACGGTGGTGTGGGACCGCCGGACGGGCCGGCCGTACTGCAACGCGATCGTCTGGCAGGACACCCGGACCGACAAGATCGCGGCCGCGCTGGACCGGGACGGCCGCGGCGAGCTGATCCGGAGCAAGGCCGGCCTGCCGCCGGCCGCTTACTTCTCCGGCGGCAAGCTGCAGTGGATCCTGGAGAACGTGGACGGCGTCCGGGTGGCTGCCGAGGCGGGCGACGCCCTGTTCGGCACCACCGACAGCTGGCTGCTGTGGCACCTGACCGGCGGCCCCGACGGCGGGGTGCACGTCACCGACCCGACCAACGCCAGCCGGACGATGCTGATGGACCTGGCCACCCTGGACTGGGATGACGAGCTGCTGGCCGTGTTCGGCGTGCCGCGGCAGATGCTGCCGCAGATCCGGCCGTCCGCCGACCCGCGCGGCTACGGGCTGACCCGCCCGGACGGGCCGCTAGGCGGGGCCGTGCACCTGGGTGGCGACCTCGGCGACCAGCAGGCCGCCACGGTGGGCCAGGTCTGCTTCTCGCCCGGCGAGGCCAAGAACACCTACGGCACCGGCAACTTCCTGCTGCTCAACATCGGCACCGAGCCGATCCGGTCGCAGCACGGGCTGCTGACCACCGTGTGCTACCAGTTCGGCGACGCGGCCCCGGTGTACGCGCTGGAAGGGTCCATCGCGGTCACCGGCTCGGCCGTCCAGTGGCTGCGCGACCAGCTGGGGATCATCTCGGACGCCGCGCAGAGCGAGGAACTGGCCCGCCAGGTGGACGACACCGGCGGCGCGTACTTCGTCCCGGCGTTCTCCGGGCTGTTCGCCCCGTACTGGCGGCCCGACGCGCGCGGCGCCATCGTCGGGCTGTCCCGCTTCCACACCCGCGCGCACCTGGCCCGCGCCACCCTGGAGTCGATCTGCTACCAGACCAGGGACGTGGTCGAGGCGATGCGCCAGGACTCCGGGGTCACCCTGGAAATGCTGCGGGTGGACGGCGGGGTCACCGCCAACGAGCTGTGCATGCAGCTGCAGGCCGACATCCTGGGCGTGCCGGTGTCCCGGCCCGTGGTAGCCGAGACCACGGCACTCGGCGCGGCGTACGCGGCCGGGCTCGCCGTGGGGTTCTGGGCCTCGGCCGACGAGCTTCGCCGCAACTGGCAGCAGGCGCGGTGCTGGCAGCCGGGATGGGACGAGGGGCAGCGCGAGGCCGGCTACGCACGCTGGCGCACGGCAGTCGACCGCACCCTCAACTGGATCGACGTGGGGTAAGCGAAGGCCGGGTAGGCGGAGGCGTGGTGAGCACATGCGGGGTAAGCAGAAGTCGCCGTTGAGATCCGGGCGCCCGAAGGGCGGCCGGATCTCAACGGCTCCCCGGGGCGGGCCCCCCCGGTCCGGGGGGTTCCAGGGGTTCCCCTGGGCCAGCACACCCCTCGGGACCGGATTGCCGGGCCGCGGCAGCGGCGGGCTGGCAGCCGTGCCGGTGGCCTACCGGGCTTTGCGGGCCGGGGCGGGCAGACTGGTAAGTAGCGCGACATCCAATACCGTCGCGGCAGCGCCGCCAGCGCCGCCGCCCGGTCCTTCGGAGGTGGGCCTGTGGCGTGGTTCCTCGTCGTGGTCGCCGGGCTGTTCGAGACGGCGTTCGCGGTGCTGCTCAAGCAAAGTGCGCATTTCACCAAGCTGTGGCCGACGGTCGGCTTCGCGGCGTGCGCGCTGGCGAGCTTCGGGATGCTCAGCTACGCGGTCACGAGGCTGGAGATCGGCCCCGCCTACGCGGTCTGGACCGGAATTGGCGCGGCAGGTACGGCGGTCATTGGCATGATCCTGCTGGACGAGTCGGTCTCGGTGCTGAAAATCGCCTCGATCGTGCTTATTGTGGTCGGCGTGATCGGACTCAACCTGTCCGGGGTCACCCCGTGAGCGCCCCGGCCGGCGACCGCTGGCACCAGCCGCTGGTGCATGTCCGGCGCGATGAGCTGAGCGGCGACACCGGCCAGACCTCCGGCATGACCCGGCGCGAGGCCATCTCGGGCCGCCGCACCGGATCCGCCAAGGTCTGGATGGGCCAGACGCACGTCGCGCCGGGCACCTCGTCGGGCGACCATCACCACGGCGAGGCCGAAACCGCGATCTACGTGCTGTCGGGCCGCCCGGTGTTCGTGTTCGCCGAGGGTGACCGGGAGATCCGGCTGGAGACCGGGCCCGGCGACTATGTGTTCGTCCCGCCGTACGCGCCCCACCGGGAGGAGAACCCCGGCGCGGAGGAGGCGGTCGTGATCATCGCCCGCAGCAGCCAGGAGGGCATCGT
Organism: Streptosporangiaceae bacterium; assembly: GCA_035763085.1. Taxonomy (GTDB): domain Bacteria; phylum Actinomycetota; class Actinomycetes; order Streptosporangiales; family Streptosporangiaceae; genus DASUBV01. The sequence continues at coordinate 17,720 of DASUBV010000341.1, forward strand.
GGTCAACCTGGAGAGCCTGTGGCCCGGGCAGGCGCAGCGCGGCTGAGCCCGCGCCGGGCAGGGCACGCGGCCGGGCTGGCGGCTCAGGCCGGCCGACGGTACAGGTCGCAGGCGAACGTCAGGTCCTGCCGGTAGGGGCCGTCGCCCGCGGCCGCCCGTAGCTCGCGCCGCAGGTCGGCTTCCAGCTCGGCGGCCCGGCCGCCGAGCGCCGCGCGGGACAGCACGGCCGTGGAGAACAGGAACCCGGCCATGCCGGCCGCGGTCCACTCCCGCACCACGGGGTACTCGCGGCGGCCGGCCGCGGCGAACCCGGCCGCGGTGAGGATGGCCTGGTCCGGGTGCTCCCGCTGGTCCTGCGCAAAGCCGGCCGGAACCCGCTCGCCGACGGCGGCCTGCCACCGGTCCATCACCGCGGTCAGCGCCTGCTGCCAGGGCACCGGCCCGGCCGGGCCCGGATCGAACGGCGAGCCGCCCCAGGCCAGGCCCAGCAGCCCGCCCGGCCGCAGCCAGCCGAGGACCCGGGCGGCGACCGCCGCGCGCGGCAGCCGGTGGAAGGCGTTCCCGATCACCACCAGGTCGAACGCTCCCGCAGGCGCCGCCAGGTCCTCCGCCGCGGCCTGCACGGCGCGGATCCCGTCGCCGGCCGGGCCGGCCTTCTGCCGCACCGCCGCGATCATGTCCGGCTCCTGGTCAACCGCCCACACCTCAGCGAAGTAACGACGCAGCGCGAAGCTAAGCGGGCCCGGCCCGCAGGCCAGGTCCAGCAGCCGGCCACGGCCATCCGCCCCGGACTCCGCGGCCAGGTCGCGGGTCAGCTCCGGCGGGTACGGCACCCGGTACCGCTCATAGTCCCGTGCGGTCCCGGCGTACAGGTCCCGGCGGAACTGCGGGGCGCCCGGCTGAGTCGGCTGCATAGCGCCATCATGGTGCACCGGCCGGGGGCTGGTCAGTGCCAGCACGCACGCGGTAGCCGACGCCGGGCGTGGTGGTGATGACCGGCGGCGCGCCGAGCTTGCGCCGCAGCCGGCCGATGGTGACCGCGACGGTGTTGGTGAACGGGTCGGCGTGCTCGTCCCAGACCTGCTCTAGCAGGTCCTCGGCGCTCAGGAAGGCAGGCGCCGCGCGCAGCAGCGATTCCAGCACGCCGAACTCCTTGACCGACAGGTCGAGCTGGCGGCCGTCGCGGGTCACCGTGCGGCGCACCGGGTCCAGCTCGAGGCCGGCGGCGCGCAGCGTCCGGGCCCGCGCGCCGGGCTGGCGGCGGGCCAGCGCGCGGATGCGCAGGACCAGCTCGGGAAAGTGGAACGGCTTGGCCAGGTAGTCGTCGGCGCCCAGGCCCAGCCCCGTCACGCGGTCGCCGGGCGCGCCGGCCGCGGTCAGCATCAAGACCATGACCCGGTCATCGCGCTCGGTGATCATCTGGCAGAGCACGTCGCCGTGGATGCCGGGCAGGTCCCGGTCCAGCACCACGACGTCGTAGGCGCTGGCGTCGAGCTTGGCCGCTGCCTCCAGCCCGTCTCGCGCCGCGTCCACGGCCATGCCCTGGTCAGTCAGGCCCTCGACCAGCACGTCGGCCAGCGACCGCGAGTCCTCCACGACCAGGACTCTCATGCGCCCGATCCCGCCAGGGCCGGCTGCGGGGCGGCCGGCAGCCCGATGCGCACGGCCAGCCCGCCCGTGGGCCTGGCCTGCAGCTCCAGCGTGCCGCCGTGCGCCCTGACGATAGCCGCGACGATGGACAGGCCCAGGCCCGCGCCGGTGTCGGAGCCGGTCCGGTCGGCGCCGAGCCGCCGGAACGGCTGGCCCAGTTCGTCCACCTGAGCCTGGTCAAGGACCGCGCCGCCGGTCTCGACGACCAGCCGCGCGAGGGCGCCGTCGGCTTCCGCGCGGACGGTGATCCAGCCGCCGTCGGCGTTGTGCACGATCGCGTTGTCCATCACGTTGTCGATCATCCGGCCGAGCAGCGCCGGGCTGCCCAGGGTCCAGGCCGTGTGCCCGCCGGCCAGCTGCACGGTCAGGTTCCGGGCCTCGATCGGGCCCGCCCGGCTGGCCAGGGCGCGGGCGGCCAGGCTGCCCAGCGACAGCCGGCCGGCCTCGGGCATTGCGCCGTGGTCGGCGCGGGCCAGGACCAGCAGGCCCTCCAGCAGCCGGTCGACCTGGTCCAGCTCGCCGCGCAGCCGGGCGGCCAGGGCGGTGGTCTGGGCCGGCACCGGGCCTGGCTTGGCGACCGCCACGTCCAGCGCGGCGCGCATGGTCGTCAGCGGCGTGCGCAGCTCATGCGAGGCATTGGCGACGAAGCCGCGCTGCGCGGCGAACGCGAGCTCGAGCCGCCCCAGCAGGCCGTCGATGGTGTCGGCGAGGTCCTTCACCTCATCGGCCGGGCCGGCCACCGCCAGCCGCTGGTGCAGGCTGTGCTCGGAGATCCGCCGGGTGGTCGCCGTCATCTGGCGCAGCGGCCGCAGCACCCGGCCGGCCGCGAGCCGGCCCAGCAGCAGCGAGGCGAGCAGCATGACTGCCAGCGCGATCGCCGACCCGACCAGCAGCCGGTGCGCGGCGTCGGACTGCGCGCCGGCGAGCTGCTGCTGCAGAGACCGGATGGTGGCCTGGGCGTGCGCCAGCCCGGGCGCCGCGGCCGGGCCGGGAGCCGGAGCGCTGACCGCGTGCGAGGCGGAGCGCGCCGACAGGCCGTTGGTCAGCGCCAGCAGCGCCAGCCCGGACAGCAGGAACAGGCCGCCGTACAGCGCGGTCAGGCGCCGCGACGCGGTACGGCGTGGCAGGTGCAAGCGCATCGGTCCTCTCCCCCGCGCCGGTGTCGCCTGACATCCGGGCACGTCCTCGCGGTCTGTCCAGCATGCCTGGCCAGGCCTAACAACGGAATAACGGCAGCCGTTCGGCCGGTGTTAGGCCCGCTGCCATACAACCAGCGAATAGCGAGCCGGCGGGGGCCGGCGCCGTCTGGGCTGAGGAGCCTGCGACAAGGGATGACGGCGCCTCCCGGGCACCCCGCCGGGGAGCAGGCACGCAGACAACGCACAACGAGCCGAGACGAGGCGGGACATGGACGCGACCATCGAGGTCCGGGGACTGCGCAAGCGGTACGGGCCGGTGCTGGCGCTGGATGAGATGACCTTCACCGCGGCACCGGGACTGGTGACCGGGTTCATCGGCCCGAACGGGGCCGGCAAGTCCACCACGATGCGGATCCTGCTGGGCCTGGATGCCGCCGACGCGGGCAGCGCGCTGATCGGCGGCCGCCGCTATGCCACGGTGCGCCGGCCGATGAGCCACGCCGGGGCGCTGCTGGACGCCGGGGCCCTGCAGCCCAGCCGTACCGGCCGCCATCACCTGCTGTGGCTGGCCCACTCCCAGGGCCTGGGCGCCCGGCGGGTGGATGAGGTCATCGAGCTGACCGGGCTGCCGGGCGCGGCGCGGCGCCGGGCCGGCGGGTACTCACTCGGCATGCGGCAGCGGCTGGGCATCGCCGCCGCGCTGCTGGGCGACCCGCCGGTGCTGCTGCTGGACGAGCCGTTCAACGGGCTGGACCCGGAGGGCATCGTGTGGATGCGCGGCTTCCTGCGCGGGCTCGCCGCCCAGGGCCGGGCGGTGCTGGTGTCCAGCCACCTGATGGGCGAGCTGCAGGACACCGCCGATCACCTGGTCGTGGTCGGCCGCGGCCGGGTCATCGCCGATGCCAGCACGGCCGGGCTGCTCGCCGCCGCCTCCGGAAGCCGGGTGACGGTGCGCACGGCCGCGCCGGCGGCGGCGATGGCGGTGCTGGCGCGCGCGGGGGCCGACGTCACCGAGGCCGGCCCCGGCACGGTCACGGTGTCGGGGCTGGCCGCCGAGCGGATCACGGCGCTGCTGGGCGCCGGGGGCGTCCCGTTCGCGGAGGTGTCGGCGCACCGGGCCACGCTGGAGGAGGCCTACCTGGAGCTGACCCGCGACGCGGCGGAGTTCCGGGCCGCCCCGGCCGGGCCGGCGCAGGCGGTGCCAGGTCCGGGGATGCCGGGCCGCAGAGCGGCGGATCCGGCGCTGCCTGACCCGGCTGGCGGGCTGGCGCAGGACCGGACTGCCGCGGCGCCGGAGGCCGGGCGATGACCGCGGTCGGCGACCGCGCCCCGGCGCGGCTGCCCGCCCGGCCCGGCCGCGACGGCTTCGGCCAGCTGCTGCACGCCGAGTGGACCAAGTTCCGCACTGTCCGCGGCTGGCTGATCGGGATGATCGTGGCCGCGCTGGCGAGCGTGCTGATGGGGCTGCTGACCGCCGGCAGCGCGCATATCGCCTGCCGGCGGCCGGGCCTGCCGCCGGCGACCGGCCGGGGCTGTCTGCCCGGCATCCCGGTCGGGCCGGGCGGCGAGGCGGTCACCGACAGCTTTTACTTCGTGCACCGGCAGCTGGGCCGCGACGGCAGCATGACCGTCCGGGTCAGCGGGCTGTCCGGCCGCTACGGGGCCGACGGCGGGCAGGCAGGCGGCGAGCAGGCGGGCGGCGGCCCGCCGGCCATGGTGCCCGGGCTGCAGCCGTGGTCCAAGGCCGGGGTCATCATCGCGGCGAACACCCGGCCGGGCGCGGCGTACGCCGCGATGATGGCGACCGGCCAGCACGGCGTGCGGCTGCAGTGGAACTACACCCACGACACCGCCGGGCTGCCCGGCGCCGCATCCGCGGCGGCGCCGCGCTGGCTGCGGCTGACCCGCGCCGGGGACACCCTCACCGGTGCGGACTCGGCCGACGGCCGGCACTGGAGCCAGGTCGGCACCGTCACCCTGCCCGGGCTGCCGGCGAGCGTCCCGGCCGGGCTGTTCGTCGCCTCGCCGCAGCATGTGGAAACCTCGGCGTTCTTCGGCGGGTCCAGCGGGTCGAACACCGGCAGCGAGGCCACGGCCGTCTTCGACCACGTCGCGCTGCGCGGCGGTGACCCCGGCGGGCAGTGGTCCGGCGGGTTCGTCGGCGGCGGCCCGCGGGCGCCCTACCCGCTGCCCGCCGGCGAGTACCGGCAGGCCGGCGGCGTGTTCACGGTGACCGGGTCCGGCGACATCGCCCCGGACGTGACCGGGCCGGGGGCCACGTTCCCGTCGGCCACCATCGAGGATCACCTGGTCGGCATGTTCGCCGGGCTGATCGCGGTCGTCGTGGTGGCGGCGATGTTCATGACCGCCGAGTACCGCCGCGGCCTGATCCGCATCACGCTGGCAGCCAGCCCGCGGCGCGGCCGGGTGCTGGCCGCCAAGGCCGTGATCGTCGGCGCCGCGGCCTTCGCGGCCGGGCTGGTGGCGGCCATCGTCTCGGTGACGGCCGGCACGCGGCTGGCGGGCGCCGAGGGCATCTACGTGCTGCCGGTGTCGGCACTGACGCAGGTGCGGGTGATCGCGGGCAGCGCGGCGCTGCTGGCGGTCTCCGCGGTGCTGGCACTGGCCATCGGCGCGCTGCTGCGGCGCACCGCCGCCGCCGTGGCGGCCGGCATCGTGGTGATCGTGCTGCCGTTCATCCTCGGCGTCGGCTCGATCCTGCCCGTGGGCGCGGCGGACTGGCTGCTGCGGCTCACCCCCGCGGCCGGGTTCGCGGTCCAGCAGAGCCTGCCGGCGTACGCGCAGGTCAACTCCGCGTACACGCCCGCCGGCGGGTACTACCCGCTGCCGCCGTGGGCCGGCTTCGCGGTGCTGTGCGGCTACGCCGCCCTGACCCTGATCCTGGCCGTGATCCTGCTGCGCCGGCGCGACGCATGAATCCCGCGAGCGAGGCGGAGGGGCGCGTCGCCGCCTGGAGCGCGGAGCGCGGAGCGAGCGACGAGAGCCGGCGGTGCCATCGAGCGCGCCGCCACCGGGTGGGCAGTGCACTGCGGTGCCCCGCCGGCTCGCACGCCGTGCACGCGGAGTGGACCAAGCTGCGGACGGTGCCGGGGACGGGCTGGCTGGCGGCCGGGGCTGTCGCGGTGACGGCGGCGGTCAGCGTCCTGGCCCTGGCCGCTACCCGGTGCCCGGCGGGCACCGCCTGCCCGGTGGACACGGCCCGGCTGAGCCTGACCGGGGTGCAGGCCGGGCAGGCCGTGGTGGCGGTGCTCGCTGTGCTCAGCATCGGCAGTGAGTACAGCACGGGCATGATCCGGGTGACGCTGGCGGCGCTGCCGCGCCGGACGGAACTGCTGGCGGCCAAGGCGGCGGTCGTCACCGGGCTGGCCCTGGCGGCCGGGACGGCCGCGGTGGCGTGCTGCCTGCTGGCCGGGCGGCTGCTGCTGCCCGGCCAGGGTTTCACGCCGGCCAGGGGCTTCGGCCTGCTGTCGGTGACGGACGGGCCGCAGCTGCGGGCGTTCGCGGGCTCGGTGCTCTACCTCGGCCTGATCGGCTTGCTCAGCGTCGGCCTTTCCGTTCTGATTCGCGATCCGGGCACCGCCATCGGGACGGTCCTCGGGCTGCTCTACCTGTCCCCGATCATCGCGGCGTTCCTCGGCGGCAGCCCGGTCTGGCAGCACCGGGTGGAGCGGTACGCGCCGATGAGTGCGGGGCTGGCGATCCAGGACACGACGGGGCTGCACGGGCTGCCGGTGGGGCCGTGGGGCGGGCTGGGCGTGCTGGCCGCGTGGGCCGGGGCGGCGCTGGTGGCCGGCGCGGTGGCGCTGCGCTGGCAGGACGCATGAGCGACGGGCCGGCCGGCGCGGGGCGCGCGACAGGCCAGGCGGCTCAGGCCAGGCAGGTCAGCGGCGCGCCGCCGTTATAGGTAACCATGTCGGCCAGCGCGCCGAGGGTATCGACGGGCCCGCCGCGCGGGGTGCCGTTCAGCTCGGCCATGGCGCGGTGCAGGTTGCCGACGATCCGCTCGCGGTCGGGCCAGGCGGCGTACGGGCCGAGGTCGGCCTGGCACGCGGCCTCGAGCGGGGTGAGGCCGGCGTCGCGGGCCCGGCCGGCCAGGTCCAGCACGAAGCGCAGGTAGCCGAGGGTGGCGTCGAGGGGCTCGCGGCCGCTGAAGACGGGTCCGTGGCCGGGCACGATGACCTGCGCGCCCAGCGGCGCGATGGCCTGCTCCAGGACCTCGATGGCGCCGGCCACGGAGCCCATGAGCAGGAACGGGGTGCCGCCGTGGAAGATGAGGTCACCGCAGAACAGCACGGAGCGCTCGGGGATCCAGATCAGAGTGTCGTTGGTGGTGTGCGCGGGGGTTCCGGCGTAGCGGACCTCGGCTCGGGTGTCACCGCTGTGCAGGGTGATCTGGTCGGCGAAGGTGATGAACGGCGGGTCCAGGGTGAGGTCGCCCCAGTCGGGGCCATCCCAGAACGGCAGCTCCCGCGGCGGGCCGAAGGCGATGGCCTCGGGCCGGGCCCGCTCCTGGCCGATGATCGCCGCGCCGGGGAACAGGCAGTTGCCGAAGGTGTGGTCGCCGTGGTGGTGGGTGTTGATCACGGCGCGGACGGGCGCGGGCGTGACGGTCGCGATGGCGGCCTGGTAGGCGCGGGTCCGGCGCTCGGTGGCGCAGGCGTCGATGCTGATGACGCCCTGCGGGCCGGCCAGGAATCCGGTGTTGTTGATCCACCAGGTGCCGTCGGGCTGCACGTAGGCGTACACGCCGTCGGCGACCTGGCGCAGCTCGGGGCGCCCCGGTGCGGTGATGTCGGTGGGCGAACTGGTCATCTGGCTCCTCCCCCTGTCCGGGAGCCTAGCCGCTGCCCGGCCGCTCAGCCGGGAATGAGGTAGCTGGCCAGGTGGGCGTACGGGCTGGCCAGAAGGGGCCGGC
>DASUBV010000342.1:0-2625 GCA_035763085.1 Streptosporangiaceae bacterium
GCCCGCTGACCTGATGGTTGAGCAAAGTGAGCTGGATGCTGGTGTCGCGCATATGCTCTACGACGGCCCGGGCCAGCCGCCGGTGCCGCCGGGCCGCCTCCCGGTCGTCCGGCCCGCCCGCCGCGCCGGGCACCACACTAGCAACCGGATTCATATAATACGGTCTCCGTACCTTATGAGCTGATGCGCATACTGTACAGCGGGCCAGCAGATACCACGGACCTGCGCCGCTACAGCGGGCCAGCAGATACCACTGACCCTGCGCAGCGTGGCTCGCGCAGTCTGCCTCGCGCGCCCGGCCCGCGCAGCCCGGCCCGCGCAGCCCGGCCCGCGCAGCCTGAGCCATGCAGCCTGCCCCAGCCCGGACAGCGCAGCCTGGCTCGCCCAGCCGTGCTACCGCAGCCTCGTCACGCGGAGCCGCGGGCCAGCAGCAGTCCCAGCGCGAGCAGCAGGGCCAGCTTGGCGCACTCCGCCGCGATGTAGCCGAGGTGCAGCGACGAGCGGGGCGGCTCGCCGCCTGCGATGATCACCGCCGCCCGGCGGTCGAGGGCTGGGCGCAGCACCAGGTACTGCCCGGCCAGGATGACCGCCAGCACGGCCAGCAGGACAGCCCGGGCGGTCACGTAACCGGGCACCCACGCCGCGCAGACGACGGCCACGGCCAGCAGGACAGCCTCCACGCGCCCCAGTGCGGCAAACACCAGCCGGCCGATCCCCAGGCCCAGGGCCAGGGTGATGCCAGGCGCCCGGAACTTCAGCGGTGCCTCGATCAGCGAGATGCCGGCCACCAGGCCGAGCCAGACGAAGACCGCTGCCACCGAGAGCACAGCGGCCCAGGTCATGAGCTGGCGCCCCAGAACTCCAGGACCAGGCGCACCGGTCCGGCGGGCTCGACCTGGTGCTCCACGCCCGGCGGGATCGGCTGGGACTGGCCGGCTGACAGCACCAGGTCGCGCGGCGGCACGGCGTCCATCCGGAATCCAGTTGTCCCGCTGAGCACCCGCAGCACACCCCAGGTGCCGTTGGCCGTGCGGTGCCGTCGGCGCAGCCCCGCGGGGATCGCGTCCTGGTCGAAGGGCCCGGCCGTGCGCAGCAGGACCAGGCCAGCGGGCAGCTCGGTGCGGTCGCACAGCGGGCAGCTGACCGTGGTGCCGATCTTGGCCTGACGTCCCGCAGGGTCCAGCACCCATGGCCGGCTGACCATCAGCGGGTTGTGGCGCATGTGCTGGCTGTGCGCGCAGTCCAGGTCGGCGATCCAGTCGCCCTCGTCGTCCTGGCGGAACCCGGTGATCGTGCGCATCGCTGGCATGGCGCCACTTTATTACTACTGAGATTGTTTAAATAACTCGCTCCGGTAAACTGCCGTCATGGACAGGCAGGCGGTCCTGGCCGCCGGCGCCACACCGCCGCTGAGGGCCAGGCGGGCCCGTGTACTGGACCTGGTGAGGGCCGCGGCCGGGCCGGCCGGCGTGCGCGACCTGGCCAGACAGGAGCAGGCATGACTAACCACCCGCCGCCCGGCGCCAGCGACCAGCGAGTGCCCGCCAGCCATAGCGGCACCGGCGACCGGCACACCAACGGCGGCGCAGCCAGCCGCCAGGCCGCGGCGACCGGCCAGGCCGAGCCGGAACCTGGCGGCATCACCCGGATCACGCCCGCCGACCTCGGCCTGCCTGAGGAAGGCGGCGAGCCCGCGTGCTACGCCCACCTGGTCTGCCCCGAGTGCGGCAGCGTGGTGACCGAGGGCCATCGTCCCGGCTGCTCCGAGGCACCGGCGCACTAACCTGCGAGGCACCAGCGGACTAACGCGCGGGGACCGGACAGGCGAGCGCGCGGGACCGGACGGGCTACCGCGCGACGCACCGGCGGCCTAGCGGGCGGGATACCGGGCGGACTACCGCGCGAGGCACCAGCCCCGCGACAGCGGAGCCCAGGGACCCGGCGCCAGGGCAAGACCCGGCGGTTAGAGCGAAGCGGCACCATCCGCGCGCATTCGGGCCCCGAACGCGGCCGCGTCATCGGCCGCCTGCTCCCCGGCCAGCATCGCGGTGATGCCGTCACGGTAGCGGGCCAGCTCCCGCTCCCGGCGCGCGGCGTCCCATCCCAGCTCGGCAGCCATCAGGTCGGCGACCCACGGCGCGGCGGCGGCGCCGCGGTCGGGTACCTCGATCGCGATCCGGGTCCGCCGGGCCAGCACGTCGTCCAGGTGCACCGCGCCCTCGTGGGTGCAGGCATAGCTGATCTCGGCGGCCAGGTAGCCGCCGCCGTCTGGCACCGGCGCGCCCAGCTCGGGTCGGCAGTCGATCAGGCCCAGCACGTCATCGACGCACGACCCGTACCGGCCGAGCAGCCGCTCGACCTGGTCGGCGCCGAGGCCACTGGCCGCGGCAAGGGCGGCGCGCCTGGCCCAGCGCTGCGCGTAGCCGTCCGCGCCGATCAGCGGAACCCGGTGCGTGCGCGATGACGGAACTCCCGGCCCCAGGTCGCGGGCCGCCCCGTCGATCAGGTCCCTGGCCATTACCCGGTAGGTGGTGAACTTGCCGCCGGCGATGGTGGTGAGGCCGGGGGTGCCGGTGTCGACGGTGTGCTCGCGGCTGAGCCGGGTGGTGTCGGCGGCATTCGCCG
>DASUBV010000343.1:0-16362 GCA_035763085.1 Streptosporangiaceae bacterium
GATGGCGGGTTCTGCGCACCAATGCGCGAGCTCACGCCTATGCCCGGGCGTTCTGTCCGGGTGGCCCGGATTGCTGCCCGCCGTTCTCGATCAACGGCACGCCTGACGTCGATGAGCACGAGGCAGCGAAGATCCGGAGGAGGATGCGCCAGCATCAGGCTAAGGTCGCTATGCGTGACGGAGGGGGGAGCCCGTGACCACGTACTGGTTCGAGGTTGAAGTCGGACCGGTCACCGATCTAGAGGACGCAGCCGAGCGACTGTACTCGGTCTGCGGTGACGGCCAGCTCGCTGGCACCGGCCGACGCGGCTCTGTCCTCTTCTCGCGCGAAGCACCGAACGCCACGTCGGCGATCCTGTCGGCGATCGACGACACTGAGCGTGCCGGGCTGTCCGTGACGGGGGTCAGCGAGGACCTCGTGACTGCCGAAGACATCGCCGAGAAGACCGGCAGGTCCGCCCAGGCCGTCGGGCACTGGATTACCGGCGAGCGCGGGCCAGGCGGATTCCCCGCCCCCTCGATACAGCGCAGCAGTCGCGTCAAGCTGTACTCCTGGGCTCAGGTTTCGCGCTGGCTGGCGGAGGCAGGGCTCGGCAAGGTCGATGCTGCGGCGGCCGACACGGCTGCCGCAGCCGTTGCGGTGCATGCCCTGCTGCTCGCGCGGCAGATTCTTCGGGCTGCCCCGACGGCCCAGCGCGAGGCCATGGCACGACTGGTGGACGCCTGACATCGGACTGAGCCGCGGGAGCTCTCGGGTGAGCTGCGGCGCGCCGCGCCGATGATTCCGGGGCTGGCGGGTAGTCCTCCTGACATGGACACCGTTGACCTTGAGCCCGCCGCCCGGCGGCTGGGCATGCTTATCTCCCATCTGCCCGACGATGAGCTCGGCAGACCCACCCCCTGCCCCGCCTACACCGTCGGCGACCTCGTCCAGCATGTCGGCACCCTGGCCCAGGCCTTCACCGCGGCCGCCCGCAAGGCCGGCGGCCCGCTGGTGGAGGGGGCAGCGCCCGGCGACGCCGCCCGGCTGGAGCCCAGCTGGCGCGAGCAGATCCCGCGTGACCTGCTCACCCTGGCCGCCGCCTGGCAGGAGCCCGGAGCCTGGGCCGGGATGACCCGGATCGCCGGCATGGACGCCCCTGGCGAGATGGTCGGCCTGACCGTGTCCGACGAGATCGCCGTGCACGGCTGGGACCTCGCCCAGGGCACCGGCCAGCCCTGGGAGTGCGAGGCCGACGTCCTGGCCGCGGCGAACCGGTTCCTCGATCAGTTCGCCAGCCCGGACGCGCCGGCCGGCCCGGAGGTTGCGTTCGGCCCGTCCCGGACCCTGCCTGACGACGCCCCGCCGCTCGACCGCGTGGTCGCCCGGGCTGGCCGCGACCTGGACTGGGCTGCCCGCTGACCCCGCGCGGCGGCCGGTCTTAGCCTGCGGGCCTCGGCCAGACGACCGGGAACAGCGGGTGGTCCAGCTCGGCGCCGGCCGGCAGTTCCGCGGCGAGGCCCTCGAACGGCGGCGAGGTGCGCCACCGCCGCGGGGCGTGCCGTGCCGCGGCGGACAGGTAGCGCAGCGACAGCACCCGCCGCCGCCCGCGGAACGGGAATCCTGGCGCCCCGTGGACGGTCAGGAAGTCGAAGAAGATCGCGTCACCGGGCGCCAGCTCGTAGCGGCGGATGTCGAACGCGTCCCGGTCAGCCTCGATGTCGGGCAGCTCGGCCAGGCTGCCCTCCGGGAACCACCTCGCCTCGCCGGTCAGGAACGTGCGCGGCATCAGCCACGGCCCCCGGTGCGTTCCGGCCACCAGCTCCAGGCAGCCTTCCGCCGGAACCGGGTCCACCGGGATCCAGGCGCTGACGCCGGCCCCGTCCACGTTGTAATAGGGCTGGTCCTGGTGCCAGGGCGTGCGCTGCCGCGTGCCGCCCTCCTTGACCAGGATGTGGTCGTGGTAGAACCGCACCTGCGGCGTGCTCAGCAGCGCGGCCGCGATACCGGGCGCCGCGGAATGCCGGGCTAGCTGCTCCAGCTCCGGTATCTGCTGCCAGCGGCAGAAGTCCTCGGTGAACGTTCCCGGGTCATCGGGGCTGCTGGCTACCTGCGCGAGGGAGCCCGGACGGGCCAGCACCGCCTCGATGGCCGCCTCCGCAGCAGCCCGCTCGGCCGCGCCGAGTACCCCGCGCACGCACACCACGCCGTCGCGCGCGAACGCCGCGGCCGCCGCGGCCAGCCCGTCCTTACTCACGGGAAAATAATCCGGCCCGCCCATCAGTGCTCCTTACCTGGTCAGCCCTGGCCAGCCCACGCTAGCCTGCTCGCTCCCGGCCGCGGCCGCGCCGCCCGCCAGGCACGGGCCGCGCTCAGCTGCCCGCGGCCGGGGCAATCCGGTAGTGGTATCGATGATGATCGGCGAACCCGGCCCGCCGGTAGAGGGCCTGGGCCCCCAGATTCTCGTTCTCGACCTGCAAGTACAGGCCGCGTGCCCCGCGCTGCACGGCCACCCGGGCGAGCGCGGCCGTGATCGCGCTGGCCAGCCCGCGGCGGCGGCAGGCCGGGTCGGTCTCGACCGCCGTCAGCCCGGCCCATGCTCCGTCGCCCGCCACCCGGCCGATGGCAATCGTCTGGCCGGCCTCGCGGATGCTGGCGAATGCCTGCCACGGCGCTGACACCAGCAGGCGGCGGCCGGCCGGCGGCAGCTCGCCGCCCCGGTAGTGATACCTGGCCACCCAGGCCTCGTCCGGCTCGGCGGTCACCGTGACGGGCGGCCCGGCCCCGGCCGGCCGCGCGATCACCGCCGGGTCGGCCGTCATCACGATCGCCGGGCCCCGCCGGGCCGGCCAGCCCAGCCCGGTCGCCAGCCGGTCCACCGCGCTGCCGTCCGGGCCCGACATCGGAAACGGCACCGCGATCATCGCCGTCAGCCCGCGCGCCGCGTACCAGGCCTGCACCTCGCCGAGGGCCGCCCGCAGCGGCCTGCCCGGATCACCCGTCGCCAGCGCGCTGTTCGCCCGCCCGGTGAACCCAGCCGCGGCCCGCAGCAGCCACCCGCCCAGCCATTCCCGTTCCGCCGCGCGCCAGCCCTGAGCGGCGGCCGCCTCCAGGTCCGCGATGGAGATCGTCAGGTCCGCCACCAGCCAGAACCTCCCGAAATGTCAGAAACCCGCAGATATTCCTAACGGTAATCCCCGGCTCGCCGCGCCTGTCCGGCCCGCCCGGCCCGGAGGCAGCCGAAACCCGCCCGCGGCATGCCCGGCACCCCTCGGCCCGACTCGGCGGCGGCGGAAGTGGGTAGTTTGGCAGGTATGAGCGTGTCTTGGTCAGCTAGCCAAGCCCAGCCGCTGCCGTGCCGCGGCGGCCCGTCCGGAGCACCGCGATGAGCGCGGGCCTGCCCGAGGACCGGTACGCCTCGGCTGCGGGACTGGTCGAGCGGTCGGCCGCGGCCCAGGTCGGCGGAGTCCCGGAGAACCCGGCGGACGACGGGTTCTTCGGCCCGGCCAGCGTGGCCTGGCGGCTGAGCACCGACCTGCACGGGGTCATCGGCGGCCTGCGGGCGCTGATGATGCAGGCGCTGCACCCGCTGGCGATGGCCGGCGTGGATCAGCACAGCGCCTGGCGTGAGGATCCCGTTGGCCGGCTCGCCGCGACCTCGGCCTACGTCACGACCGTGACCTTCGGCTCGCGCTCGGCGGCCGAGCAGGCCGCGGCCCGGGTGCGGCGGATCCACGAGCATGTCCACGGCACCGACACCGTGACGGGCCGGTCCTACTCGGCCGGGGACCCGGCCCTGCTGCTGTGGGTGCATGCCGCGCTGGTGGACTCCGCCCTCGCCGCCTGCGAGCTGTTCGGCTCCGGCCTGGCGCCCGGCGACGCTGACCGTTATGTCGCCGAGATGGTGGTCGCCGCGCAGCTCGTCGGGGTGCCTGAGGACCAGGTGCCGGCCAGCGTGACCGAGCTGCAGCGCTACATCGAGGGGATCCGGCCCGAGCTGGTGCGCACCCCGGCCGCCAGCGAGTCCATGGCGTACCTGCTCGACCCGCCCGGCCTGGACCCCGACGTCGCCGAGATCTGGGCCGACATCCGCTGCGGTGCGGTGGGCGCGCTGCCGTTCTGGGCCAGGGAGATGTACGGCTACCAGGTGCCGCCGCTCACCCGGGAGCGGCGCACCGAGATCCGCCAGGCACTGGGCGTGCTGGACACGGTGTACCTCGGGGAGCCGGGCGTGCTGGAGGCCCGGCAGCGCATCGCCCTGCGGATGCGCGCCGCGCAGCGCGCATGAGGCGCCGCGCCCGGGCGGCCGGCGTGCTCGCCGTAGCGGCCGCCGCGGCCCTGACGGTCATCGGTGCCCGCCGCCGGGCCGGCGGGCTGCGGCTGCGCCGCGGGCTGGCCGCGGCCGGCCTGGTGGTGCGCGGCGGCGCCCGGTACGCCGGCAGCGCGCCGCGGCTGTTTGCCGCCGCCGGGGAGCACCGCGAGCAGCTGCGCAGCGACCTCGCCCTGCAGACCGCGCAGGATGTCACGACCACGCTGGGCGCGATGCGCGGCGTGCTGGTCAAGATCGGCCAGATGGCCAGCTACGTCGACGACGGCCTCGCCCCGCCGGTCCGCCGGACGCTCAGCCGGCTGCAGGACAGCATCCCGCCGATGAGCCCGGAGCTGGCGGCCGGCGTCATCGCCGAGGAGCTGGGTGCCCCGCCCGGGCAGGTCTTCGCCCGCTGGGATCCGGAGCCCATCGCCGCCGCGTCCATCGGCCAGGTGCACCGCGCCATCACCCGCGACGGGCGGGCCGTGGCGGTCAAGGTGCAGTACCCCGGCATCGCCGAGACCATGGCGGCGGACCTGGACAACGTCGCCCTGCTGCGCCGGATGCTGAAGATCACCGCGCCGCGGCAGGATGTGGAGGCGCTGGTCGCCGAGCTGCGCGAGCGCATCGGCGAGGAGCTGGACTACCGCCGCGAGGCCGCCAACCAGAAGCTGCTGGCCGCCTACTACGACGGCCACCCCACCATCGGGATCCCGGCCATCATCGACGAGCTGTCCACCCGGCGGGTGGTGACCAGCGAGCTGTCGGACGGCGCGAAGTTCGCTGAGCTGGCTACCTGGTCGCAGCACGAGCGCGACCTGGCCGGCGAGACGATCTACCGGTTCGTGTTCCGCAGCCTGTATGAGGTGGGCGCCTTCAACGGTGACCCGCATCCCGGCAACTACCTGTTCCACGGCGACGGACGGGTCACCTTCCTGGACTTCGGCCTGGTCAAGCACTTCACCCAGGCCGACCTGGCGCCGCTGATGGCGATGGTCCGCACGCTGTGCGTCGATGACCGGCCCGAGGAGTTCCGGGCCAGCCTGGAGGAGGCCGGGTTCATCGCGCCGGGCGCCCCGCTGAGCACCGAGGTCATCGTCGATCACCTGGCCGTCTTCTACGAGCTGGTCCGCGAGAATCGCACCATGACCGTCACCAGCGACTACGCCTCGGCCGTGGTGCGCCGCTTCTTCGACCTGCGCAGCCCGGTCGCCGAGTACGCCAGCATCCCGCGGTCGTATGTCATCCTGCAGCGCATCAACCTGGGGCTGTTCGCCCTGCTGGGCGACCTGCAGGCAACGGCCAACTGGCGGGCCATCGCCGAGGAGATCTGGCCGTTCCTGCAGGCGCCGCCGTCCACCCCGATGGGCGAGGCGGAGGCGCGGTGGCGGGCTGCCCGCGCGCCCCGGCCGGCGGCGTGACCAGCCGGGCCGGCCAGCCTCCCGGCGAGACCGGCCGGCGGCCAAGATCAGCACGGGCTGCCCGCCGGACGGGCGGCCGGGATCGCTAGAGTGCGACGAGGCGCCCGTGCGGCGGCCCGGTGCCCGTCCGCCAGAGGCCGGCGAGGCCGAGCCCGCCGTGCCCTGCCCCCCGAACATCGCGGTCGCGAGAGGAAGACATGGACGTGAGCGCCCCGACTCCGGCTCTTCGCCCCGGCGCCGCCGGCCTGGGGCGGCTGGCCCTCGCACGCGGCGACATCGACCGGTCCGGCCACCTGCGCGGCGACGAGCAGGGGCTGGCGGCCGCCTGGGCCCGGCCGGAGACCCGGGTTGTGGTGATCGAGCGCAGCCGGGCGCTGGTCAGCATGGGCGACGGCGCAGCCCGGCTGGTCTTCGTCTCGCCAGGCCAGGCGCCGGCCGGGATCCGCTTCCTGCTCGGCACCGACGACGAGGGCGTCGTGTACTTCGGCGTGGCCGGGCCGCTGCCCGACCCGGCTGCGGCCGGCGCCGGCGCTGCCCCGCCTGCCCGGGACGGCCACGAGATCCGCCCGGCCACGCTGCGCGAGGCCGGGCCGCTGCTGCCGGACCGCGACGCCGGCCTGATGACCCACGCCGCCGGCCTGGCCAACTTCCACGACAGTCATCACTTCTGCCCGCACTGCGGCGCGCCCAGCGAGCCGGTGCTGTCGGGCTCGGCGCGGCGCTGCACCGCGGAGGGCACCGATGAGTTCCCGCGCTCCGACCCGGCCATGATCGTGCTGGTCACCGACCCGCAGGACCGGATCCTGCTGGCCAGCAACGCGAACTGGTCCACCACCCGGGTCTCGATCCTGGCCGGCTTCGTCGAGACGGGCGAGTCGGCCGAGCAGGCGGTGGTCCGCGAGGTGCACGAGGAAGTCGGCATCACCGTCACCGACGTGAGCTACCTCGGCAGCCAGCCGTGGCCGCTGCCGCAGAGCCTGATGCTCGGGTTCCGGGCGTCGGCGCCCGCCGGCCAGCAGATCACGGTGGACGGTGACGAGATCACCCACGCCGGCTGGTACACCCGCGAGGAACTCGCCGCCGCCGTCGCTGCCGGGACGATCGCGCTGCCCGCCCCGGTCTCCATCGCGCACCAGATCATCGAGTCCTGGTTCGGCGGGTCGCTGCCCGGCTGGTAAGCCGGGTCAGACGTCCAGGCCACGCTGGCGGCTGCGCTCCAGCAGTAACGCCTCGGCCTGGAGTTCCTCGGCCGTGGGCGACATCGTGATGATGGCGACCACGCCGAACGCCACGATCGCGATCCCGGCGATCAGCGGCATCAGGAATGCCATCGCCGGCACGCCGCCCATGGTCATCGCCAGGGCCGGGGCGGGGGACACCTTCATCGCCGCCATCCCCGCGACGTACATGCCGCTGACGGACGCGGCCATCAGCATGGCCGCGCCGAGCGCCGCCGCGGCGCCGCGCAGCCGCAGCGCGGCCCAGAAGGCCGCCGTTGCCACCACGACGGCGATCAGGACCGAGGCGCCGACCATGCCCGCGCTGTAGGTGACGCGGACCGGCATCCGCATGCCCGCCATCGCGGTGTAGTGCATGCAGGCCACGCCCAGGCCGGTGACCAGGCCGGCCGATAACAGGCTGGTGCGGCCGGGCCGGCGAAATCCGGCCATCAGCAGCCCTATGCCGACGAAGCCGACGGCGATCAGCACAGAGAAAATGGTGGTCGGAACGTCATAGCGAATGGTCGCGCCGGGGATCGCGAAGCCGAGCATCGCGATGAAGTTCATCGCCCAGATTCCCGCGCCGCCGATCGACACCGCGGCCAGCAATAACCAGCGGGCTCGGGCGGAGCCGGCGCACGCCCGGGCCCGGCTCGTGCAGCGCAAGCCGAGAAATGAGCCCAGGCAGGAGACTAAATAGGCAGAGACAGGCGTCAGCAGGCCAAACTGCATGCTGTGCATGGTGAGCATGGCTCCGACAATAGATGAAGAGCGCCGATAAGTTACCCGGCATTCACAAGTACTGACTCCGGAAATTACCGGCCGGAGTTAAATACTAGTCATAATCGTAAATGCGCCCGTGTTGCCGTAATTGCGCCGGCGCACCCAGGGCGCGGCTCTGGCTCGCCAGGCGCGAGCCGGGGCGGCGCGGCGCCGCCTGGACTGAGGAGCTTGCGAGGGAAGGCGGTGCGTCCGGAGCGCTGCCCTGGCTCGCCAGGCAACACCGCTACCAGGCTGGCGCGAGGCGGCGGACGGCCTGCGCGGGCTCGGTGCCCGGTGCTGGCAGGATCGCGATCACCGGCGTGTCCAGCCCGGCCTGGTGGTACTGCGCCACCCGGTCCCGGCAGTCCTCCAGCGAGCCGTGGATCACCAGGTCGTCGACCACCTCGTCGGGGATGGCCGCGAGCGCCCCGGCCCGGTCCCCGGCGGCCCACTTCTGCTGCATCGGCGCCAGCAGCTCGCCCCGGCCGAGCCACTCGTGGAACTTGGCGTAGACCGGGACTGTCAGGTAGGCCGCCAGCACCCGGCGCCCGATCGTCCGGGCCAGGCCGGCGTCGGTGGTCGGGCAGACGAAGACCCGGGCGATCAGCTCGCAGTCCGCGCCGGCCACCTCACGTACCTGCGGCACGTCGGCGGGGGCCAGCCAGTTGGTGATCGCCGCATCGGCCTCCTTGGCCGCCAGCCGCACCATCCCCGGCCGCAGTGCCGCCAGCGCGAGCGACGGCGGCACTGCGGGGGCCGGGTCGAGCCGGAACCCGTTCACCGAGAACGTCTCGTAGCGCTGGCTGACCTTGCCGCCGGCCAGCGCCGCGCGCAGGAACTGCAGCATGTCCCTGGCGCGCTGGTAGGGCTTGTCGAACGGGATTCCGTTCCACTGCTCGACCGCCACCTGCGAGGAGGTCCCGATGCCCATCACGAACCGGCCGGGTGCCAGGTTGGCCAGCGTTGCCGCGCTGACCGCCAGGGCGACCGGCGCGCGGGTGTAGATGCCGGCGATGGCCGTGCCCAGGCGCAGCTGCGGCGCCCACTGGCTGGCCAGGGTCAGCGGCGTGAAGGCATCCACCCCGTTCAGCTCCGCGGACCAGGCATCGGTATAGCCCAGGACGGGCAGCGCGGTGATGATCTCGCGCTGCTCGGGCAGGCTGAGTCCGTGGAGCGGGAGCGTGATTCCCCAGCGCCGCGTGGTGTCCATGTAGGTGTCCTCCCGGGGGTCCTGGTGCTTACATTCTGGCCGAACTCCGGCCCCGGGGGCACTGCCTGCGGCGCCGGCTGGCGAACGCGGTGCAACAGGTCGCGCCAGTGCGGGATGACTGGATGGCCTGGCTCGGTTATCGCCTTCCGGGTGCCCGGCCGGGCACCCGGACCCGCTGGGAGGTTTCATGCGCGACAGATCGGTCGGCGGAACGTCGGTAAGCGCCATCGGCCTTGGCGGCATGCCGATGTCGATTGAGGGGCGGCCCGGCGAGGACCGCTCGATCCGGACCATCCACGCCGCGCTGGACGCCGGCGTGACGTTCATTGACACCGCGGACTCCTACCACCTGAAGGCCGGTGAGGCGGGCCACAACGAGCGGCTGATCGCCAGGGCGCTGAGCACCTACGGCGGCGACACCAGCGAGATCCTCGTCGCCACCAAGGGCGGGCACCTGCGCCCCGGCGACGGCTCGTGGACCCTGGACGGATCGCCCGGGCACCTGCGCGAGGCAGTGGAGGCCTCGCTGAAGGCGCTGGGCACCGACGTCATCGGCCTGTACCAGTTCCACCGCCCTGACCCGAAGGTGCCCTACGCCGAGTCCATCGGGGCGCTGAAAGAGCTGCACGACGCGGGCAAGGTGCGGCTGACCGGGATCTCCAACGCCAGCATTGAGCAGATTGACCTGGCCCGGCAGATCCTCGGCGCGGGCAACCTGGCCAGCGTGCAGAACCAGTTCTCGCCCGCATTCCGGTCCAGCGAGCGCGAGCTGGCGCACTGCGCCGAGCTGGGCATCGCGTTCCTGCCATGGAGCCCGTTCGGCGGGATCAGGAGGGCCGGCGAGCTCGGCTCGCGGCACGCGGCGTTCAGTGCGGTCGCCGCCGCCCGCGGGGTGTCGGCGTACCAGGTCACCCTGGCCTGGATGCTGGCCAGGGCGCCGGTGGTGATCCCGATTCCGGGGGCCAGCCGGCCGGAGTCGATCCTCGACTCGGTTAAGGCTGCTGACCTGGAGCTGACCGCCGAGGAACTGGCCCGCCTCGACGCCGCCTGATCACTTTCCCCGGCCGGCGGGCTAACGTGACCATGACGCCAGCCCGCCGGCCCGCTCCCCGGGGCACTGGGGCTCAGGGCGTGGCAGCGGTCAGGCTGGCCGCCGGCGCAGCCGGAGAGTTCATCGGCCGGCTCAGCGCTGCCATGCGGCTACGGCAGCCGCTCGCGACGATCAGGATCGAGGAGCCCGTGATGTCTGACCCCGCCACCCGCTACGTCATGCCGGGGACGCCGGCCGGCCGGGCCCTGGGCCGGTTCCTCAACACGGCGGTCGCCGGCCTCACCAGGGCCGGCGTCAGCCTGTACGGCAGCCGGGTGCTGTACGTGCGCGGCCGCACCAGCGGCGAGTGGCGCACCACCCCGGTCAACCCGCTCTCGCTGCCCGGCGGCCGGTACCTGGTCGCGCCGCGCGGCCACACCCAGTGGGTCAAGAACATGCGCGTGGCCGGGGAGGGCGAGCTGCACCTGGGCCGGCGGGTGGAAAGGTTCACCGCGACTGAGCTGGCCGATGCCGACAAGCCCCCGATCCTGCGCGCGTACCTGCGCCGCTGGAAGATGGAGGTCGGCGTGTTCTTCGGCGGCGTCGGCCCGGACGCCAGCGATGAGCAGCTGCTGGCGATCGCGCCCGGTTACCCGGTGTTCCGGATCACGCCCCGGGACTGAGCTGGCGCAGCCGCCGGGCGGTCTGCTCGTCGGCCGGGGTGTAGGTCACCATCCGGGTGCCGAGTTTCTGGCCGAGCCACAGGTTGGTGTAATTCAGCCGCAGCAGGCCGGCCTCGGGGTGCAGCCACTGCTTGGTGCGGTTCTCCGGGGCCGCGACCTCATGCCGCTCCCACAGCTCGGCGAACTCGGGCGAGGCCTTGGTCAGCCGGGAGACCAGGCATTTGTAGGCCGGCTCGGCGACGTGCTCGGCCATCGCCGACCGGTACTCGGCGACCATCCGCCGCGCGGCCTCGGCCCAGCCGACGATCGACGTCCGGCACTGGGGGCAGGTGAACACCCGCCACAGTGAGTTGCGGTCCTCGAAGGGCACGCCGGCCAGCGGCCCCATGAGCTGGTCGTAGGCGCGGTTGAAGGCGAGGATGTCGTACCGGGCATTGCGCACGCAGGCGGGATAGGGCGCGAGCTGGTCGAGCAGGACCTGGATCTCGGCGGGCACCGCCAGGCAGTCGTGCGGGACGGTACCGTCGGGCACCTCGGCCAGCCGGAACATGTGCTCGCGCTCATGCGGGTCCAGCAGCAGCGTGCGGGCCACCGAATCGAGGACCTGCGGCGAGGCGTTGATGTCGCGGCCCTGCTCGAGCCAGGTGTACCAGGTGACGCCCACCCCGGCCAGGGTGGCGACCTCCTCGCGGCGCAGCCCCGGCGTCCGCCGCCGGGCTGCGGGCGGCAGGCCGACCTGCTCCGGGGCGATCCGCTCCCGGCGGCTGCGCAGGAACCCGGCCAGCTCCCGGCGGCGCAGCTTGCCGTCCGCCAGCCGGCCGGGCGGCCCGCTCGTGCTGGCCCGGTTGCTGGTGTCGAGAGTCGGAGCGCTCATGACTACTATCCTCCCAGAACCGCCATGCGGTTGCCAGTTACCGTTAGTACCAGTATAAACAGGCTCTAGTACCTGGCTAGGATTCCCGGCCACGATGGTGGCATGTCCTCTCCTGCGAACTCCACCGTCCGTGGCGCGCCGCGCCCCGGCAGCGCTGCCGCGCCGCCCGTCACGGTCATCCCGCCGGGTCCCGCCGGCCCCGGCCAGCCCGGCTCCGGCCCGGGCAGGCCCGGCGGCCGCAGCACCCTGCGGCCCGCTACCGGCCACCACCGACAGAACCGGTCCGCGCTGACCGCCACCGGCCTGATCGTCGTGCTGGTCGGCGTGTTCCTGCCCATGGTCGACTTCTTCATCGTCAACGTGGCGCTGCCCACCATCGACCGCGACCTGCACGCCAGCGCGCCGCTGCTGGAGCTCGTGGTCTCGGCTTATGCCACCGCCTACGCACTGCTGCTGGTCGTCGGCGGCCGGCTGGGCGACAGCTTCGGGCGCAAGCGCCTGTTCATGACCGGAATGGCCGCGTTCACGCTCGCCTCGCTGGCATGCGGGCTGGCGCCGACCGCGCCGTTCCTGGTCGGCGCCCGGGTGGCCCAGGGTGCCGCCGCCGCGCTGATGGTCCCGCAGGTGCTGGCCACCATTCAGGCGGCCACCTCAGGGGAGCGCCGTGCTCGCGCGCTGGGCCGGTACGGCGCGGCAGGCGGCCTGGCCGCCGTGGTCGGCCAGCTGGCGGGCGGCCTGCTGGTCTCGGCCAACCTGGCCGGCACCGGGTGGCGGCCGATCTTCCTGGTCAACGTCCCGATCGGGCTGGCCGGCCTGATCCTGGCCCAGCGGCACGTGCCCGACACCCGCGCGGAGCGGGCGGCCCGGGTCGACCACCACGGCACCGTGCTGCTCGCCATCACGGTCCTGGCCCTGCTCATCCCGCTGACCGAGGGCGAGTCGCTGCACTGGCCGGCCTGGACGATCGCGCTGCTGGTCATCGCGCCGCTCGCGCTGGCCGCGTTCGCGGTGGTCGAGCTCCGCATCGAGCGCTCCGGCCGCACCCCGCTGGTCCCGCCGTCCCTGCTGCGGCACCGGAGCATGCGCAGCGGCCTGACCCTGGCCCTGCCGTTCTTCGCCGGCTTCGGCGCCTTCATGTTCTGCTATGCGCTGCTGGTCCAGCAGGGCCTGCGGGACAGCGCCGTGGCGGCCGGGGCCGGGCTGGCCCCGATGGCGGTGACTTTCCTGGCCGCCTCCCTGTCGACGTCGCGGCTGCTGCGCCGGTACGGCACCAAGGTGCTCACGGCCGGAGCGGTGCTGCAGGGCATCGGCCTGATCGGGCTGGCCGGCGCCGTGCTGGCCGCCTGGCCGGGCGTGTCCCTGGCCTGGCTGGCGCCGGGCATGGCGGTAGCCGGGCTGGGCCAGGGCCTGGTGATGAGCCCGCTGTTCGGCACCGTGCTGTCCGAGGTGCCGCCGTCTTCAGCAGGCGCGGCCAGCGGAGTGCTCACCACGACCCAGCAGACCGCGCTCGCGCTGGGCGTGGCCACGCTGGGCAGCCTGTTCATTGCCCTGGCCGGAGACGGGGTGGGCATGCGCGACGGCTTCGTCACCGTGGTCGGTATCCAGGTCGTGATCGCCATCGGCCTGGCCCTGGGTACCCGGCGGCTGCCCGGCTGGCGCCGCCGCCTGGCTGCCGAGCCGGCCGAGACTGCCCGGCCGGCCGACGCCGCGCAGCCCGGTGCCGCAGCCTGACCGGCCGCCCGAACCCCGCGGTACCCGCCCTGACCCCGCGGTACCGCCGGCACCCGGGCCCGGGCTCGTCCTCGTCGTCCAGGTCGGGCAGCCGCAGCCGCAGCGTGTAGTCGTCCAGGAAGCCGTGCAGCCGGACCTTGATGTGCCACTGCTGCAGCGGCGAGCGCATGCCCGGCGGCAGGTCGACCCGGAACCCCCGGTCGCCGGTCAGGTACAGCAGCGACGACCGGCTGGTGTTGTGCACCCACCAGCAGTCGTGGCTGAAGCTGAAGCTGCCCGCGTGCCGGGACAGCCCGCTGTCCTGCGCCGGGAGCACGGCTGAGGACAGCGGCGACCGGCCGAAGGTGAACGCCGCACCCGGCCGCAGCCGCCACGTCCGCGTCTCGTACATGACGATGAGCAGCACCGGACCCCCGCACCTCCAGCGTCACCGTAGGATCCGGCGTTCATCGCGTCAACGTCCGG
Organism: Streptosporangiaceae bacterium; assembly: GCA_035763085.1. Taxonomy (GTDB): domain Bacteria; phylum Actinomycetota; class Actinomycetes; order Streptosporangiales; family Streptosporangiaceae; genus DASUBV01. The sequence continues at coordinate 13,686 of DASUBV010000343.1, forward strand.
CGCGGGTGCCGGATACCCGGTGTCGCGGGCGGTGCCTCCCGGCCGCGTCCAGGGCGCCCCGGAAGCGCCGTCTTCCCTCGTCGCTCGTTCCGCGCTCCTCAGTCCAGACGGCTGCGGCGCCCTGCGGCTCGCTTAGGCGGTGAGCGCCAGCGTCGCGCCGGCCGGGTCGGTCAGCCGGTGGCAGCCGCTGGCTGCCGGGAACCGGGCCAGGTCCGCGCTGACCCGCGCCTTCGGCCCGTCCGGCCCGGTCAGGATCGTGCCGTCGCCGCCGCAGGCCACCAGCTCGTCGCCGGCCCGCAGCAGCACCGGGCCGTCGCGCCCGGCCGAGATCGCCGTGCGGCCGTCGCGGATCGCCGCCAGCACCGCGTCCGGGTCCGCCGCCTCCGCCTCGACCCAGGTGGTCGGCGCGCCGGGCGGCGCGTCCGAGCCCGGCCGGTGCCAGTCGCTGCCGCCGACCGGGATCGCCGCCGGATCCCAGGCCAGCCACCAGCCCAGTGGCGTGGTCCAGCGGGTGTCCAGCCAGCTCCAGTGCCAGACCTCCAGCAGCGGCGGGCGCCGTTTCATCGGCGCCGCCCAGCTCACGTGGCCGCCGATCGGATGGTTCACCGACAGCAGTCCGCCCGCTGCCTCGGTGGCCTCCAGCCAGGCGTCCGGCGGCTCGCGGAAGTCGATCCAGCCGGTGCGGCCCAGGGCGCCGGCGTGCCCGGCCTCGGCCGTCACCTCCTGGCCCGCCAGCAGCACGATCCCGTGCGCCGCGGCGGCGCCGGGCAGTTCCCGGTGATGACTGATGGTGTTGTGATCGGTCACCGCGAGGAAGTCCAGCCCCCGGCCGGCCGCGAACCGGGCCAGCTCCGGGACGGTCATCACCCCGTCGGAGTGCACGGTGTGGGTGTGCAGGTCCCCGGCCAGCCAGCGGCGCCCCGCCGCGGCCGGCAGCGCCCGCCGCGGCGGCCGCTCGGTCAGCGGCGGCAGGTCCTCCGGCGGCGGGTCCGGTGTCAGCTCGCCGGGCGTGCCGGAGACCTGCACCGTGACCCGGTAGTCCGCGCCCGCGGGCGGCACCCGGTGCAGGCCGATCATCACCTGCCACAGGCCGGGTTCTATGCCGCCGGGCAGGTAACCCGGCGTCGCCGCGTCCGGAGTAATCACAAACGAGCGCCGGGCGCCGCCGGACCACCCCCGGAAGCCGGCCGGGCTCAGGCAGCCCAGGTCCATGATCGCCGCGGATCGCTCGTATTCCAGCTCGGCGCGCAGCGCGCAGGCCCCGGCCGGAATCTCCACCGGCAGGTACTGCCAGGCCGAGGCGAACCTGTCCTCGAGCGTCCACCGTCCCGCGTGCCGCACCACCATCATGACCTCATCTGACCAGATAACCCGGGTGCGGGCGAGCGTCACGCCGGCACGCCGGCGTCTTGTCAGACGGAATTCAACGAACGTAGAATTCAACGCACGTTGAGTTCCTGCCCCGCGAGCGCCGGCGCCGGCCAGCCGCCGGAGCAGGCCGGGCTTGCGGGCTGACCGAGGAGCACCGTCATGTGGGCGATGATCGTCAAGGAGTTCCGCCAGGTCCGGCGGGACCGCCGCACCCTGGTCATGATGATTGTGATGCCGATCGTCCTGCTCGTCGTGCTGGGCTACGCGGCCAGCTTCAACGTGCAGTCCATCCCGGTCGCGGTGGCCGGGCCGGGAGCCGCCGCCATCGCGCGCGAGCTGCCCCGGCCGTTCGATGTCGTCAGCTCGGCGCCCGGCCAGGGCCGCGGCTGGGCGCAGCGGCAGCTGCGCGACGGGCACGCGGCCGTCTCGGTGGTGGCCAGGCCGGGAGCCCGCCCCGCGGTGCTGATCGACGGCACCCAGCTGTTCACCGCGCAGGCCACCCTCGCGGCGCTGGCCCGGCTGGACCGCGGTGCCGCCGGCCAGCAGGCGGGCGGCTCCCTGGCCGCCTTGCCGGCTGCTCCGCAGGTCACGATCTTGTACAACCCGAAGCTGGACACCTCGGCGATCATGATTCCCGGGCTGGCCGGCGTGGTCCTGGTGTTCATCGGCACGATCATCACCAGCCTGGGCGTGGTCCGGGAGCGCCAGTCCGGCACGCTGGAGCAGCTGGCCGTCATGCCGCTGCGGCCACGTGATGTGTACCTGGGCAAGATCGTCCCGTACTTCGCCGTGGCCGCCGCGGACCTGGCCATCGTGCTGGCGGTCGGGATCGCGGTGTTCGGGGTGCCGTTCCGGGGGTCGCCGGCCGTGTTCGGCCTCGGCGCCGTGCTGTTCTTGTTCGTGACGCTGGGCATCGGCGTGCTCATCTCGAGCGTCTCGCAGAACCAGGGCCAGGCCATCCAGCTGGCGGTGATGACCATGCTGCCGCAGGTGCTGCTGTCCGGGCTGATCTTCCCGCTGTCCTCGATCGTCGCCGGGGTCCGGTGGATCGCCTACCTGCTGCCGCTGACCTACTTCAACGAGATCGCCCGCGGGGTGATGCTGCGCGCTGAGCCGGCCGGCGCGCTGTGGCAGCCGCTGGTCATCCTGGCCCTGCTCGGCGTGGCCGTGATGACGCTGGCCACGCTGCGGTTCCGGGCCTTCCTGGCCCCGTCCGCCCGCCGTCGCGGCAGGCGTCCGGTCCCGCCGGGCGGAGCCGATGGCAGCGGCATGGCGGTGCCCGCGCTGTCGCTAGAAGGGCAGCAGG
>DASUBV010000344.1:0-3732 GCA_035763085.1 Streptosporangiaceae bacterium
CACGGGCAGGCGATGATCAGCACCGCGACCGCCGCAGTGAACGCCGATCCCGGGCCCTGCCCTGCGGCGAGCCATCCGGCCAGCGTGACAGCGGCCAGGCCGATGACCACGGGGACGAAGACCGCCGAGATCCGGTCAGCCAGCCGCTGCGCGGGCGCCTTGCCCGCCTGCGCGTCGGTGACCAGCCGGGTGATGTGGGCCAGCTGGGTATCCGCGCCGACCCTGGTGGCGCGGACCACCAGGCTGCCGCTGAGATTCACGCACCCGCCGGTGACGGTGTCCCCCGCGCCGGCTTCCGCCGGGACAGGCTCGCCGGTCAGCATCGAGGTGTCCACCGCTGAGCAGCCGGACTCCACGACACCGTCAGTGGCCACCTTCTCGCCGGGCCGGACCGCGAACCGGTCCCCTACCGCCAGCTGCTCCACCGGCACCCGTATCTCGGTTCCGCCGCGAAGCACCGCGACATCCTTGGCCCCGAGCGCCAGCAGCGCCCGCAGCGCGGCCCCGGCGCGTCGTTTCGCCCGCGCCTCGAAGTACCGTCCGGCCAGGATGAACACCGTGACCGCCGACGCCACCTCCAGGTAGATATCGGGCGCGCCCGGCTCGCGCGACAGCAGCGCGAGCGACATGTGCTCTCCCACCCGGCCGGCGCCCCCGAAGATCAGCGCGTACAGCGACCAGAGCCAGGCGGCAGCCACCCCGATCGAGATGAGCGTGTCCATGGTCGCAGCGCCATGCCGGGCGTTGCGGAGGGCGGCGCGGTGGAACGGCCACGCTCCCCACACCGCGACAGGTGAGGCCAGCACCAGCGATACCCACTGCCAGCCGGGGAACTGCGCGGCGGGGATCATCGCCAGCACCACCACCGGGACGGCCAGGGCCAGCGAGACCAGCAGGCGGCGGCGCAGCGGGCCGGCTTCCTGCACGCCGCCGGCCGCATCCGCCTGCTCGCCCGGCGGCAGGGGGTCCTGCGGCGCGGCGGGCAGGGCCGCCGAGTACCCGGCCTGCTCGACGGCCGCGACGAGAGCAGCCGGCGCGGTCGAGACCGGGAACACCACTCGCGCCGTCTCGGTCGCGAAGTTCACCGATGCGTCCACCCCGGCGAGCTTGTTCAGCTTCTTCTCGACTCGCGCAGCGCACGAGGCGCAGGTCATGCCGCCGATGGACAGCTCCAGGCTGCGAACGGGGGTCTCGCGCCCCGCCGGGGCCTGGCCGCTGGTAACGGTGCTCACCGAATCGTCATTTCCCTTCCCGCGCGTCAGCCTGGCGCAGGCGCCGGGCGGTCCGCCAGGACACCTGGCGCCCCGGGCCGGTCAGGCCCCGGCCAGGCGGTAGCCGCCTGCCTCATCCAGCGCTGCCGCTACCGCTTCACGGCCCAGCGGCGCGTCGCTGTCCACCGTCACCCGCGACTGCCCGCCCGGATCCAGGTCGACCGTCACCCAGCCCACTCCGGGCAGCCCGGTCAGCTCCTCGGTGACAGCGCGTACGCAGTGCTCACACGTCATGCCGCTCACCGGGAACGTAGCCGACGCCATCCATGCCCTCCTGTCTCCCGCGCCCTGATTACCATACCCCCCCATGGTATCAGGCACCGTCAGCTCCAGCGCGATCCCCTGCAGGCCCGGCGGGGGACGAAGTATCGTGAGGCGATCATAAGCCTGGCCACGGCGATGCCGGCGGCCGGCCGTGCGCAACAGCCCGGCCCCGGCTCGCAGCCCGGCGCGGCCCGCCAGCCGCCATAGCCACAGACGACCCGGCCTGCACCGCGGCAGTGCGGCGCTGGCTGCCGGCCAGGTTCGGCTGCCCTGCCGGACAGAACCCCCATGCACCGGCCGCCCAGGTCAGTGCCGGTTAGCCGGCCGCCGACGGCGTGCGGCCGCACATTCAGCGATCCGCGATGGCGAAGCGCAGGGACCTGGGCCGCCGGATCGCCGCTGCGAGATCGTGACAAGCCGAGTGGAACCGATCCGGAGGGCGCGGCCGTCGAAGCGACATGATACGGAACCTTGGCTTCAAGGACGCCGCTGTCGTGGCGGGCTGCCTGCTGCTGATATCCGGCTGCACCGGTGGCGCAGCGCAGCGGGCTGCGCATCAGGACGCTATCCAGCAGTCCGGTCCGGCGCGGCTGACCTCGTTTCATGGCTGCGGCGAGGAGCTCGCCGCCCTGCGCACGGCGGCCAAGGCCAGCGTCGGCCCCTACGGCCTCCCGGACCTGGCTTCACCGGCGAACGGCGCTGTGTACTCGCCCGCGGCCGCCGGGGCATCACGGGCCGTGGCCGACTCGGGCGCTGCCGCGGCCGCGCCGGCCGCGCCGGCCGCGGCACCGGCGCATTCCGGAACGAACGACTACGTGGCTGGCGTCGACGAGCCGGACATGGTCAAGACCGATGGCCGCCGGATCGTCACCGTGGCCGGCGGCGCCCTGGTGGTCATCGACGCGGCCTCGCGGACGGTAACCGGCCGCCTGCAGCTCAGCGCCGCTGGCGGGGACCTGGCTTATCAGCCGGCGAACCTGCTGCTGAGCGGCGACCACGCCCTGGTGCTCACCAGCGCAGTGCCCGTGCCTGACGGCGCCGCAGGCCCCGGTGGCTCCCCGCCCGTCTACGGCTCGCGGCTGCTGCTGGTGAATCTTGCCGGGCGGCCGTCGGTGCTGTCGTCCTACACCATCGAGGGCGGCCTCATCGACGCGCGGCAGACCGGCTCGGCCGTCCGGGTCGTGATCAGCTCACAGCCGCGCCTGCACTTCCCCGCGCAGCCCGAGGGCTCATCTGACGCGCAGCGGATCGCGGCCAACCAGGCCGTCGTCAGCCGCGCGGGCCTGGACGCCTGGCTGCCGCAGTATGAGGAGACATCCGGCGGCGCCGCCAGCACCGGGCACGTCGCATGCTCCGCGGTCAGCCGGCCCGCGACCTACTCCGGGACGAACCTGCTCACGGTGCTGACGTTCGACCTCACCGCCGGCTCACTCGGCTCCGGCGACGGCGTGAGCATCGTCGCTGACGGCACGACGGTCTACGGCACCGGCACCAGCCTCTACGTGGCCGGCGACGAGCGGTGGCCGGCCAGCCCGCCGAGGGCGGACGCGGGGGCCGGCGTGGCCGCCGGAGGCGTCGCTGCCGGCGGCGTCGCCGGCCCGCCCGGCACCGCCGCCAGCCGGCAGCGGACCGATATCTACCGGTTCGACATCTCCGGCTCCGGGCCGCCGAGGTTCGCCGCCGGCGGCAGCGTCCCGGGCTACCTGATCGATCAGTACGCGCTGTCAGAGTGGCACGGTTACCTGCGGGTCGCGACCACGACCGGCACGTCGTGGGCCCTCGCCGACGGACGGCCGGCAGGCGCGCAGACCAGTTCCTCGGCCGTGTACGTGCTGTCGACCCGGGGCCCGGTCATGCGGCAGGTCGGTCACGTCAGCAGGCTCGGGCTCACCGAACGGATCTACTCCGTCCGCTTCATCGGCCCCGCCGGCTACGTGGTGACCTTCCGGCAGACCGACCCCCTGTACACCCTGGACCTGAGTGACCCGGCGCACCCCCGCGTCCGCGGCTCGGTGGCCCTGACCGGCTATTCCGCCTATCTCCACCCGGTATCCGAGACGCGGCTGATCGGCATTGGCCGCCAGGCAGACCGGATGGGGCATGTCGGCGGCATGCAAGTCTCGCTGTTCGACGTCTCCGACCTGGCCGCGCCGGCCCGCCTGGCTAGGTTCTCGCTGACCGCGGCGGTGTCGGATGC
>DASUBV010000345.1:0-31010 GCA_035763085.1 Streptosporangiaceae bacterium
CTGCCGCCACGCTGCCTGCCCGGCATCCGGCGGCCGGCGCGCAGTAGCCAGCCATTGTCAGTTGGTCACGAAACACTGCGGGCGGGGCGAATGTCAGGCACCATGGGGGACATGAACGCCGATCAGGTCGCCGCCTTACGCGTTCTGCTGGCGCCGACTGGCTGGCTGGACCTGACCCGGTCCTTCGCCCGGGCGCTGCGGGACTTCTCCCGGACGCCAGAAGGACTGCTGGTGGTCGGCACGCCCGCCGACGAGCCCTGGCACATGACTGCTCACCTGGCCGATGAGGCCCGGCTGGCCGAGATCCCCGAGCTGGCCCCCACCCTGGTGCGCTGGGCTCCCCCGGCCGGCGCGCCGCCGCACCTGCGGGTCGGCATCGACCGGCTCGCCGCGGCCGGCCGGCACGAGACGCTGCTGGTGGTCAGCCCCGGCAGCGCTCCCGGCGAGCTGCTGGAGCGGGTCGCCGACGTGCGGCGGGCCGGGGCCCGGATCCTGGCCCTGGACCGCGGCGACCCCGAGCTCGGCGCGATGGCCCACGAGGCGCTGGCGGTGCCCGACGGCACCGCGCCGCTGTCCTTCGACGCCGCCCAGCACCTGGTCAGCGCGGCCGCCGGCGAGCCGCTGGAGCGCGGCGCCGGCCAGCGCAGCTCGCCGGGCCGCGGCGGGTATGCCCGCGGGGGCGGGCACCGCGCGCGGTCCGGGGCGCCGGGCCTGCGCCGGGCCGGCGGCCCGTCGCTGCGCAGCCGCCTGGCCCAGCTGCTGGACGCGGTCAGCGGCCCCCCGCCGGGCCCGGCGGATTAGCTGTAGCTAGGCGCCGGGGCGGCGCAGGAAGGCCAGCACGTCCTGCCAGGCACTGGTCTCGGCGGCCGAGTTGGCAAACATCGTGCCGCCCAGGGTGAGCGTCCTGGCGGGGGTGGCGACGGTCACCGTGCCGACCTGGTAGGGAAATGCGGCGCCGGCGGCGTGGCCGGCGCCGCGGAACACGACCTCGTGGTGCGGATACCGGTCATGGTCCTTTCCCAGCGTGCGCATGATCGCCGACGCGTAGCGCGGTGATGGCCAGAGCTGGTCAGCGGCGCCAGCGAGCAGCAGCACCGGTCCCCTGATCTTCTGCACCCTGATGACGGCTGCCGGGTTCAGCGCGGAGGCGGGATCGCCCAGCGGATTCGCCACGGGCAGCGGCTTGCCGTGCAGCGTCCAGGCCGGAGCAGTGACCGGCAGCATATGAGCCGGCGACACCGCGGGGTTGGTCACCGAGCTCGGTGAGCCGGCGATGACGGCGTGGATCAGCCCGGGAAAGTCGGCTCCGAGCAAGAGCGCGGCCTCGCTGCCCCGCGAGTCGCCGAACACGGCCAGGCGCCGCGCGTCGGCGCCGGGCCGGGAGCCGAGCCAGCGGGCCGCGCGCGCGAAGTACTCCAGCGGGATCCGGTGCAGCGCGTCCGGCAGGCCGGGCTCGCCGAAGTAGGCCAGCGCCAGGGCCGGGAATCCCCGGGAGGCCAGCAGCTCCGCGGCAGGCGCGGTGGCCAGGCCGCCCTCCGAGCCGCCGAACACCAGCACCGGAGGCCGCGTCCCGGCATGCGGCGCGGGGGCGCAGTACAGCCCGTAGAAACCGGAGCGTGCCACGGTGCGGCGGAAACAGGTGACGCCGGGCCCGGTCAGCTCGCGGCTCAGCGTGACGCTGGCGGGCCTGGCCCCGGGCGCCGATGCGGTCAGCGTGAGAACCTCGGGGTCGGACGGCCGGAGGCCGGCCGGCCCGCGGCGGGGCGCCAGCGCCTCGAACAGCCCCATGGCGTGCACGCCGCGGTAGCCCCCCGACACGGGCGCGGCCGCGGCGAGGTCCAGCACGGGCTGCCGGGCCGCGAACGTCGCGTGCGCGCGCCACTGCCCGTCGCGCGTCGCCAGCTGCAGGGTGACCCGGTCGCCGGGGTGCAGGCCGGTCACCCGGATGTCCAGCGGCACGTCATACAGCGACACCGGCTGGCTGACCTGCAGGCGCAGCTGCGCGGGCGGCGCAGCCGCGCTGCTGGTGCAGCCAGCGGCAGCGAGCGCGGCCAGCACGGTGACTAGAGCCAGCAGGCGGCCGCCTGCTGAGGAGCGCCGAAACCGGCTGCGAGCTGGCCGCCTGAAGTTCCCCGTCAGCCGGGACCCGGCGCCGGATCCCGGCAGCCCGGGCTCGCCCGGAAACCCGCTCACGGAACGAGGTGCCTGACTGGTCATCACACTCCTGCCGCCTGGCAGCAGAGCATACGCTCGCCCGCTCTGGGGCGGTATGGGCGCGACGCGCCGGCCTGGCCCGATCCGGGCACGAGCGGGCGGATCGGCCCCTATCCTGAGAGCCGGCGCCAGCCGCATCGCCGGCCGGGGATGGGCTGGCCGCGGCGCCCGTGTCCGTACGCGCCGTTCGGCGCCGGCGGCGCCGGGGTCGCCGCCATGGCGCCTGCGGGAGTTCAGTGACTGGTTCCCCGCGGTTGTCACCACCGCGACCTGGTATTCAGGCATCGATGACAGGCTGCCGGTGCACCGGCAGCGAAAGGGCATAGCGGATGGCCGTAACCCGGCAGCACGGCAGGGACCTGGCGAGCGTCTCGGCGCACATGGGCGGCGGCGAGCATGCCCGGCCCGCCACCTACGAGGCCTATGAGTCGGCGCCCGCCACCGGCGCGGAGTACGTGGAGTTCGATATCCGCCGGACCGGTGACGGGGTCCTGGTGGTCCATCACGACGCGCGGGCCCGCGGCCGCCTGCTCGGCGACCTCAGCTATGCCAGCCTGTGCGAGCTGGCCGGGTACCGGGTCCCGCTGGTGCGCGACGCCATGCGGCTGGCCGCGCCCCGCGCCGCCGGTCACCTGGACCTGAAGGAGACCGGCTACGAGGCCGAGGTCATCGCCCTGGCCGAGACCGAGCTCGGGGCCGGCAACTTCATCGCCACCACCCTGGAGGACGTCTCGGTCACGGCCATCAAGCGGCAGTTCCCGCAGGTCCGGACGGCCCTGTCGCTGGGCCGCGACGTCCGCGGGCTGCCCTGGGCGCGGCGCGCGCAGGTGCGCGCCAGCGAGCTGTTCCCGCTGGCGCGGATCCGCGCCAGCGGCGCCGACTGGGTGGCCGTGCATCACCGGCTGGCCCGGCTGAGCGTGCTGCGGACCTGCGCCGAGCACGGCATCGGCGTGATGGTGTGGACGGTCGACTCCGACCGGCTGATGGACGCGCTGATCGCCGACCAGCGGGTGGACGTGCTGATCACCAACCGGCCCGGCCGGGCGCTGCGCCGGCGGGCGAGGCTGGCCTGCGCCGCCGGGCCGGCCGTTGACCTGGCCGCGCCCGCCCCGGACCTGGAGGCCGAGCCGGACGCCGGACGCCTGGCGGCCGTGCGGGCCCGGTAGCGATCAGCCCCGGCGCGGGTCAGGCGTCGAGGCTGAGCACCATGGTCGGCGTCTTGATGACGTGATCGTCGCGCAGCGGCCGGACGGCCGTGCCGATCGCGAAGAACTCGGTGGTGTGCGAGCCCCAGGTATGGCTGTGCTGGCGCAGCTGGACGCCCACGATGCCCTCGGCGTGCAGTTCCTCGGCCTCGGCCTGCATCCGGGCCATGGCCAGCTCGCGCGCGTCATACAGCGCCTGGGTGAACTGCTCGATCTCCACATTGCGCCCGATGTTGCTCATCTTGGCGCCGAGCCGCTGGTGCGCGATGTGGTAGACACAGCTGCCCATGACCATGCCCAGCGGCGCGTAGCCGGCCCGGATCAGCGTCCAGAAGTCCTGCCCGGACAGGTCAGAGGTGAACGGCATGCCCTTGTTGTTCAGCCAGCTGGCCACCCCGCCGCCGCCCGCGTCGGCCTCCCCCTTGACCGCCGTGCCGACCGCGATGAACTCGGCGATGTCGGCGCCGAACTCCTTCATCTCCACGTCCAGCCGGACGCCCACCACGCCGTCGGCGCCGAGCGCCTTGGCCTCGGCCTCCATCCGGGTCATGGCCAGCTCGCGGGCGTGGTACATCGCCTGCGACAGCACGTCGAGCTCCTGGCTCTTGCCCCACCGGGCCACCTGCAGCCCGACGTGGTAGATCGAGCTGCCCAGCACCAGCCCGAGCGGCCGGAACCCGACCTCCCGGACCAGCAGGAACTCGTTCACTGACAGGTCGGAGGTGAAGATGCCGCCCGGCTGGCCGGGACGCAGCTCCGCCAGCCGGCGGATCGCGTCCTGCGGGACTCCGGCCATGTCGGGGCCGGCGCTCTCCTGCTGGAGGCTGTGCTGGTCGGTCATCGTGCTCCCATTCGTGTCAGGGGCCCAGCCGGACCCGCGCGGCCTGACGGCGCTGCGGGTCCAGTGACATGATCGCCAGCGGCTCGGGCTGGCGGCCTTGCGCCTGGCGGAACCGGGCGATCGCCGTGCCGATGATCGTCGCCTCGACGATGTGGTCGCGGCGGCTCTCCTGCATCGGGCATTCCCGTTCCCGGACTTTCACGTCCATTTCCTGCACGACCACGCCGTCCGCGCCGGTCCGGGTGACATCGCGCTCCAGCTGGATGCGCGCGTCGTGCCGGGTCTGGTTGATCAGGTCGGTGTAGCCGTGCACCTCGGTGTTGCCGCTGCCCCACCGGGTCTGGGTCACGGTCAGCCAGTCGTCATGGCGCGATCCCACCGAGATGCCCAGCACCAGGCCGGCCGGCGCCCAGCCGGACATGATCAGCTTCGCGAAGTCCTGGCCGGACAGGTCGGAGGCGAACGGCTGGCGCAGCGGGGCCGCGCCCGGAGCGCGGACGGCCGTGCCGATGGCCTTGAACTCCAGCCCGCCCGCCGGGAAGCCGCCGATGGTGAGCCGGACCCCGACCACCCCGTGCCCGCCCAGCTCGGTGCACTCCGACTCCATCCGGCCGATCGCGGAACGGCGCGCGGTGTACAGGGCCTGGACCATCGGGCCGAAGGAGCCCAGCGAGGACGTCCCGGATACGGCGGTGACGCCGCGCGCCGGGGTCATGAAGCCCCCGTACCCGGCCCAGCTGCCGGGGCAGGCCCAGCCGCCGGTGTAGCCGATGTTGTACACCGCGGCGCCGAGCACCTGGCCGACCGGCTCGAAGCCGGCCGCCCGGATGGCGGCGAACTCGTCGGCGGACAGCGCCGAACTCCAGGTGCCGCTGCCGCGGATCTCGGTCATCCGGGCCTCGGCAGCAGGCGGCAGGCCGTCCTCAGGATGCTGCCCCGTCACCGCATGCCCCTCCCGGCCGGCCCGGCTGGCTGTCCAGGCTCACGATACCGGCCAGGAGGCGTCAGTCGTCCTGCGCGTCCCACTGCTTATTGCGCTCCTCGACGGTCTCCAGCGCCCGGGCTGCCGCCTCGCGGGTCGGGTAGGGGCCCAGCCGGTCCTTGCCTGGGCAGCCGTCGTCGGGCTCCACGGTGTTGTGCCGCAGACAGAACCACCAATTCTGGTCTTCTCCCATGGCACTACAATTCCAGATCATGACAGCCACACTCCAGCCCGGCAGGATCTCTCCGCCCCGGCAGGTCCCGGCGAGCATCCCGCGCCCGGAGTACGTGGGCCGCAAGTACCCGCGGACCGGCGAGCCGGAGGTCAAGGACGCCGGGACGATCGAGCGGATGCGGGTGGCCAGCCAGCTGGCCGCCCGGGCGCTGGAGGAGGTCGGGCGGCACGTGGTGCCCGGCGTCACCACCGATGAGCTGGACCGGGTCGGCCACGAGTTCCTGATCGGCCACGGGGCCTACCCCTCCACCCTGGGCTACCGCGGCTACCCCAAGTCGCTGTGCACCTCGCTGAATGAGGTCATCTGCCACGGCATCCCCGACGACACCGAGGTCGCCGACGGCGACATCGTCAACATCGACATCACCGCCTACATCGGCGGCGTGCACGGGGACACGAACGCGACATTCCTGGCCGGCGAGGTCGATGAGGAGTCCCGGCTGCTGGTCGAGCGGACCCGCGAGGCGATGATGCGCGGGGTGCGGGCCGTGGCGCCCGGACGGCCGCTGAACGCGATCGGCCGGGTCATCGAGTCCTACGCCCGCCGGTTCGGCTACGGCGTGGTACGCGACTTCACCGGGCACGGCATCGGCACGACCTTCCACTCCGGCCTGGTCGTGCCGCACTTCGACGACCCGGATACCACCATCACGATGGAGCCGGGGATGACCTTCACCATCGAGCCGATGCTGACCCTGGGCACGATCGACTACGACATCTGGCGGGACGGCTGGACCGTGGTGACCGCCGACGCCCGGCGCACGGCGCAGTTCGAGCACACTCTGCTGGTCACCGCCGACGGCTACGAGATCCTGACCCTGCCCTGACCGGGCAGGCGCCCGGCTCAGGTCCCGGCACCGCCGCTGCCGCCGCCCGGCTCGCGGCGGGCAGACGGGTCCACGAACGTCCCGCGGCCCTGCCGGGTGATGATCAGGCCGCGGTCGCGCAGCACGGCCATGGAGTGGCGGACGGTCTGGTAGGCCACCCCGTACTCCTCGGCCAGGTCGCGCTCGGCGGGCAGCTTCTGGGTGATCTCCCCCGCCTCGATGCGCGTGGCGATGTCGTTGGCCACCTGTATATAGGTGAAGTCCGGGCCAAGCGGATCGATCTTTCCCACCCGCTCAACCTAGACAGTCCTCTAGCTGCGTAAACCTCGGCTAGCTCCTAGTGCTATAGAGCATCTATAGCACTCATGGCCTTAGATGCTCTATAGTGAGGCCATGGCCAACCGGAATCCCGACTGGTGGCCGCATGCGGCCGAGTTTCCGCACTGGGAAGTCTGGCGCGAGGTGGATCGGCTGTACTACGCGCGCCTGAGCGGAAGCGAGCCGCAGATGGTGGTCCGCGGCGAGGACGTCGTGGATCTCCGGGACCAGGTCCGGGCCGCGGAACTGCGCGCCGGGACTTGCGAGCCCGGCCCCGGGTGGCCGGGGCGGCCAGGGGCAGCCGGCCGTCCCGGCTAGGCCGGGAGTGAAGCACGTCGCTGGCAGTCCCCGGCGGCGGGCCACCGGCCCGGCCCGGCTCAGCCGGGACGCCGCCCGGCACCGGCGACGCCGGCGGCCACTCGCCGCCGGGCGCCTTCCCACCAGCCGTCACCGGGCCGCGCCGACTCGATCCACCAGGTGGCCCCGGCCTCCTGGTAGGGCCGGGCGATCTGCGGCACGGCGGCCGGGTCGCCGGCCACCTCTGCCCACACCACCAGGTCGTACGGGTCCGTCAGGCGATCGCCGGCCGTGTCGGCGCCGGCCGCGGCGCTGCCGCGGGCCGCCTGGATCCGCGCGCCGGTCTCGGCGATGTCGGCCGCTGACACGGTGGCCAGCGCGCCGCCGGCGAACCGGATCGGCACCATGCCGTCCCAGCGCGCGGCCCGGCCGACGGGCCCGCTGTTGGGCAGCACCCCGCCCACCCAGACGGGGATCCGCGGCCGCTGCACCGGCACCGGCGTGAACCGCACCGGGTCGAGCGTGAAGTGCTCGCCGGAGTAGGAGAACCGCTCCCCCGACCACAGCCCGGCCAGCACGTCCAGGCCCTCGTCGAGCAGGCCCGCGCGCTCGCGGGCACCCTGCGGCTCGTGAAAGATGCCGAAGTCGCCGTAGGCCGGCGAGCCGATGCCCACGCCGAGGATCAGCCGCCCGCCGCTGAGCCGGTCCAGGGTGGTGGTCTCCCTGGCCAGCTGCCAGGGCCGCCGCCGCGGCACCGGCGTGATCATGGTGCCCAGCCTGATCCGCGAGGTCCGGCTGGCGATCACCGCCAGCACCAGCCACGGGTCGGCCAGCGGCGGCCCGTCCCCGGAGTTGGCGAACACGATGTGATCCCACAGGAAGAACCCGTCGAACCCGGCCTGCTCGGCGGCCACGCCGAGCTCGGCCAGCTGGGCGGGATCCTCGGCGAAGTTCGGTACCGCGATCCCGCGCAGCAGCCTGCCCATCAGCGGGCCCGGCTCACCGGGCTGTAGCCGCGGCGGCCGGCGAGCAGCTGCTTGAGCGCGGGCGGGCCGCCCGCCTTGCCGGCCAGGTGCACCTCGGCCAGCCCGCGCTGCGCCGAGCCGTCACCGCCGAAGGCCGCGCAGCACAGCTCGGGCTCCACGTTGGCGGCCGCCAGGATGGCGCCCGCCCCGCCCATCGGGCCCGCCGTGCTCAGCAGTGCCGAGTTCCCGGTGTAGGTGGCGCCCTGGTAGCCGGTGATCTCGGCGATCAGCCGGTCCGGGTCGCCGGAGGAGTCCTTCAGCCCGGCAATCGGCAGCTCGCCGAGGGCGTCCAGCGGCAGGCCGGGCGCGGAGATCCACGGGATGTGATAGCCGAGCACCGGGCGGCCCTGCGCGGCGGCGCTGACCGCGGCGAAGTAGCCGGGCAGGTCCTCGCTGCCCGGCGGCGGCCAGGCCAGGATGGCGTCGGCCCCCGACTCGACGGCCTGGGTGGTGAGCTCGGCCGCCCGCGCGGCGGTCTCCGCGCCGGTGCCGCCCAGCACTGGCAGCCCGGCCGGCACCGCGTCCCGCACCGCGGTGATGACCGCCCGCCGCTCGGCGTCGGTCAGCGTGGCCGGCTCGCCGGTCGTGCCGCAGGCCAGCACCGCCTGCATCCCGCGGGCAGCCAGGTCGGCGGCATGCGCGCCGGTGGCCGCGGTATCGACTGTCCCGTCATCGGCCAGCAGGGTCAGCAGCGCGACCCCGACACCAGAGAACACCAGATCCGGCAACCGTCACTCCGCCCTGTCACCTCTGGCCAGCCGGGGACGGCGCGGCCTATAGTGACGTTAGTCGACAATCGACAATACCTGAGGATAACGCTCCGGAACGGGAGGCATCGTGCCGCAGGGTCGCTTTGACGGCATGGTAGCCGTGGTCACGGGCGGGTCCAATGGCATCGGCCGGGCCATCAGCCGGGCCTTCACCGGGGAGGGCGGCCGGGTGGTCATCTGCGACCTGGCCGACACCGGCGCCTTCGGCGGGGACGACCGGGTGGTCACCGTCACCGGCGACATCGCCAGCCCGGAGCTGGCCGGCCAGGCCATCGGCACCGCGGTGGCGCGCTTCGGCCAGGCGGACATCCTGGTCAACGACGCCGCCGCCTACCCCGACGGCGACCTGCTGGACATGACCCCCGCCGCCTGGTCGCGGGTATTCGACGTGAACGTGACCGGGACCTTCCGGATGACTCAGGCCTTCGCCCGGCACTGCGTGCAGCGCGGCGCCCGCGGCGCCGCGGTGGTGAACATCACCACCGGCTCGGCCCGCAACCCGCGGCCCGGCGGCGCGGCCTACGCCGCCTCCAAGGCGGCGGTGGAGACGATGAGCAAGGTGTTCGCCATGGAGCTCGGCCCGCACGGCATCCGGGTCAACGTGGTCTCCCCCGGCTACATCGACGTCCGGCAGTGGAGCGAGGCCTTCCCCGACCGGGCGCCCGACGACCTGCGCGCGGCGCTGGTCGGCTCGATCCCGCTGGGGCGGGCCGGCGACCCGCGCGACATCGCCAGCGCGGTACTGTTCCTGGCCTCCCGCGAGGCCGGCCACGTCACCGGGGCGGTGCTGGAGGTCGACGGCGGCTCCAATGCCGGCCGGTTCGCGCTGCCGGGCAAGGCGGGCAGCGGTGAGCGCGGCTAGCCGGGCCGGCGCCGCCGCGCCGGTCATCGAGACCACCGCCGTCACCAAGTTCTTCACCCTCGGCCGGGATACGGTGGGCCGGTCCCGGCCGCCGCTCAAGGCGGTGGACGGGGTGTCGCTGGCCATCCGCCGCGGCGAGACCCTGGCCCTGGTCGGCGAGACCGGCTCGGGCAAGACCACCTTCGGCCGGCTGCTGCTCAGCCTGTACCGGCCGACCAGCGGCGACATCCTGTACCGGGGCGACAGCATCCTGGACAAGCGCGGCACCGCCGCGAAGGCGGTGCGCCGCCAGGTGCAGGGCGTGTTCCAGGACCCCTACTCCTCGCTCAACCCGACCATGACCGTCGGCCAGTCGCTGGCCGAGGTGCTCAGCGTGCACCACGTCGTGCCGCGCGCGGGCCGCGCGGAGCGGGTCGCCGAGCTGCTATCCACGGTGGGCCTGTCCCCCGCCCAGGCCGCCCGCCGCCCGCATGCCTTCAGCGGCGGCGAGCGGCAGCGGGTCGGCATCGCCCGGGCGCTGGCCGTCGAGCCCGAGGTGGTGATCGCCGACGAGCCGCTGTCGGCGCTGGATGTCTCCATCCAGGCCCAGGTGCTGAACCTGATGATCAGGCTGCAGGACGAGCGCGGGCTGACCTACCTGTTCGTCACCCACGACCTGGACGTGGCCCGGCACATCAGCCAGCGCACCGCCGTGCTGTACCTGGGCCGGGTCGTCGAGGAGGCGCCCACCACCGAGATCTTCGCCGAGCCGCTGCACCCCTATACCCAGGCGCTGGTCGCGGCCGCGCCGCGGCTGACCACCCAGCGCAAGACGATCAAGCCCGCGCTGACCGGCGACATCCCCAGCGCCATTGACCGCCCGTCCGGGTGCCACTTCCACCCGCGCTGCCCGTTCGTGATGCCGGTGTGCCGGGAGACCGAGCCCGCGCTGCTGCGGCTGGGCGGCGGCCGGTCGGTGGCCTGCCACCTGCACGACCCCGGCCTCGCGGCCGCCACGCCCGCGGCGGCCGCCCCGGCCGCCGAGGACGCCGCGCCGGCCGACTAGCCGCCGGCCTGCTGGCCGCGCTCGGGGAACCCGACCAGGTAATGCCGGCGGACCTCGGCCCGCAGCCGGGCCAGGTCGCCGTCGCGCACCGCGTCCAGCAGCACCTGGTGCCGCTGGACGGCATCGGACAGCTGCAGGTCCTGGCGGTCGATCTCGGCCCGCATCAGCGCGCCCATCTGGCTGTTGAGCACCGACCACAGGTCCTTCAGGCGGCGCCGCCCCGAGACGCCGACCAGCAGCTCGTGGAACCGGGTGTCGCACTCCACCAGCGCGTCCATGTCATCGGCCCGCGCGGCCGCCGACATCTGCTCCAGCGCGGCCTGCAGCGCCTGCACCAGCTCTCCGCGGTCCTCGCCGAGCCCGCGGTCGAAGCATGCGTCCTCCAGTACAAACCGCGCGTAGCAGACGTCCTCGGCATCGGCGGGGGACATCCGGGTCACCACGCTGTAGCGGCGCGGCACGATCGCGATCAGCCCCTCGGCCTGCAGGCCGCGCATGGCATCGCGGATCGTGCCGCGGCTGACCCCGAACTCTGCGGCGAGGTTGGCCTCGACGAGCCGGGTCTCCGCTGGCAGCTCATTGTTGAGGATGCGGTGCCGCAGCGCCCGCCCCACAGCTTCCGGCAGCGAGACATGCTCGAGAATGGCGCCGTCCTCCCTCGGGGTACGCGGTCTGTCGCCCGTCACTGTAGCCCCAGGGCTGCCTCGGTCAAGCCAGCATGGCGGCGAGCGTCCGGCTCCGCGCGCAGCGCGGCGGCCGGGCCGGTCAGGATGGGCGTGATGCCCGGTCCGTGACCGGCCAGCGGGCTCCCGCCGTGCACGGTCACGCCGACGGTCACCCAGTCCCGCCGGTAGCCCATGTTCCACCTGGCGTCCAGGCCGGTCACGGCGACCAGGTCGCCCAGCCGCAGCTCCCCGGCGGCGGCCGGGTCCAGCTGCAGGTCCAGGTCCCAGCCGGCGGCCGGGCGGCCGATGCCGTTGCCGGCCTGCTGCGAGGGCACCTGCAGCCGCACGCCGGCCGTCACGCCGCCGGCGCTGACCTGCACCGGCAGCGCGGCCAGCAGCCCGGGACCGGTGTTCATGACGGCCACCGGGGCCGGGAACCCCGGTGGCCGCCAGCCTTGCCCGCAGGCCCGGACCGCTACCGCGTCGCCGGGCCGTAGCCGGGCCAGGTCGCCCGGCGCGAAGACAGTGAGGACGCGGCCAGCCTCGCCGCGCTTGCCGGCCACCGCGCCCACGGCGCCGGCGGCCGGCCCGGTCCGGACCTGCACCCGGTTGCCGATGCAGGCGTAAGTGGCCAGGGCCAGCCGGGCGGCCGGGTCGGGATGCACCAGGCACGCGCCCGGCGCGGCGTGGTCGCCCGCCACGGCGGTGACCGGGTCGCCCAGCCGCAGGCCCAGCACGATGCCGCCGTCGCCGGCCGGCACGTACGGCTCGCCGTCACGGCTCACCCGGTAGGGCGAGTCACCCAGCTGCGGGTGCTCGGCGAACCCGACCAGGTTCACCGCCACTGGCGCCAGCTCTGTCGTCATGCGGTCACCACCGCGTCGTGCAGCCAGCTGGACAGGTTCGCGTCGCGGTCGTCGGTCAGCGCGAACGCCCCGGCCGGCCCGCTCATCAGGGTGCTGGGCCCCGGCCCGTGGCCGAACAGCATGCACTGGCCGGTGGAGATCACGCCGATGGTCAGGTAGCCCGGCCGGTAGCCGCGACCGTAGCGGTGGTCGGAGTCGGCCAGTGCGACGATGTCGCCGACCCGCAGGTCCTCCAGGCCGAGGGACAGGTCCCCGCCCAGCCCGGCGTAGGCGCCCATCAGGTCGGTGTTGGCGTACTCCGACACCATCCCGGCGCCGGCGCCGATCGCCTCGGCCGGGATCCGCGCGGCCACGTGCACCGCCAGCCGGCCGTCTGGCTGCGTCCCGCCGGGCATCGCGGCCAGCAGCTCCGGGGAGCAGTTCTTCACCCGGATGCCGGGGTGGCCGGTCAGCTCCAGGCCCTGGCCGCAGGCCAGCACCGTGACCTGGTCCCCGGCGGTCAGCCGCTCCTGGTCGGCGTCGGCGAAGTCGGCCAGCACGTAGGCGTGCTGGCCGATCACGTGGCCGGCGGCGCCGGCGGCCGGCCCGGACTGCACGGTGACCTGGTTGCCGACGCAGGTCAGGAACTGCAGCGCCATGTTGGCGCCCGGCTCGCGGTGCCGGATCGAGGCGCCGGGCTCCAGGTGGTCGGAGGCGTACCCGGTGGCCGGGTCGCCGCAGTGCACGCCGAGGGTGACCCCGCCCATGCCGGGCAGCACGAACGGCTGCCCGTCCGGGCCGACCCGGTAGGCGTGCCGGTCGGCCAGCGCCGGCCACACCTCACCCGCCAGCACCTGGCGGACCAGCGCGGCGGCGTTGGTGTCCGCTCTCACGAGGCCGCCACCTCGGCCACCGCCGGCGCCTCGTCCAGCGGGAACGACACCCAGGCCCGGCGCCGGAACGACTGCTCGAAGGCGTTGATGGTCTCCTGGACCAGCGCGCCCTGGGCGAAGTCACCCTGGGCCGGCCGGCCCGGGTCGGTGATCTCGGTCAGGAAGTCCGCGATCAGGTTGGAGTAGAACAGGTACTCCCAGGGCTCGCCGGAGTGCCCGCCGGGCGGGAAGAACCGCGCCGGGATCTCGGCGTCGGTGAACTCCACCGCGTCCTTGCGGGCGGTCTTGATGGTCTGGCAGCAGCCGAACTCGTCGACCAGCCGGACGATCAGCGCGCCCTGCGAGCCGTAGATGCGCGCCTCGATGCCGGGGTAGTTGCCCACGGTGACGTAGGAGGACTGGATCGAGGCCAGCGCGCCGGAGCCGAACTCGGCGATCCACATGTCGCCGTCGTCGATGTTGGCCCTGGTCATCTTGCCGGTGTCGCGGAGGATCCGCTCGGGCACGAAGTTGCGCATCGCGCCGACCACGGCGGTCAGCGGCGAGCCGACGAACCAGTGCATGATGTCGATCACCGGGGCGCCGTAGCCCTCGATCGAGGACACCGCGATCTCGCCGGGGTCGGCACCGGCGTCGTACTGGCGCAGCGGCGTGGCCGGGTCCAGCCACTGGCTGTTCTGCTCGTAGCCGTTGAACATGTACGGCGTGCCGATGAAGCCGCTGTCGATCAGCTCCCGCGCGTACAGCACGGCCGGCGCGTAGCGGAAGGTGAAGCCCAGCTTGGTGCGCAGCCCGCGGGCTGCGGCCAGCGCGGCCGCCTGGCGGGTCTTGCGGTAGTCGGTGTGCACCGGCTTCTCGCACAGCACGTGCTTGCCGGCCGACAGCGCGTCCCAGGAGACCTGGAAATGCGGGCTGTTCCCGGTGACGACGTCCACGACGTCGATGTCGTCGCGGCTGAGCAGCTCGGAGTAGTCGGTCGTGGTGACCGGCACCGAGAACCGGCCGGCCGCCGCGGCCAGCACCTCGGCGTTAGTGTCGGCCAGCGCGACGACCTCAGCGCGCGGGTCGCGGAGCCAGCCGGGGATGTGCGCGACCTGCGCCCACCGCCCGGCGCCGACGACCGCGACCCTGATCCTGCCTGCCGTCATGGGTCTCCTGCCTCTCGCTAGTAGCCGGCTGACCGGCTGTACACGTTGCGCAGCGGCGCCCCGTCCAGGAACCGCCGCAGGTTGGTGCAGAACAGCTCGGTGATCAGCCCGTTCTCGGCTTCCGCGGTGGACGCCGAGTGCGGCGAGATGATGACGTTGTCCATCGCCCACAGCGGCGAGGACTCCGGCAGCGGCTCGGTGGCGAACACGTCCAGGCAGGCGCCGCCCAGCTGCCCGCTGGCCAGCGCGGCGATCAGCGCGTCCTCGTCGATGACCTGGCCGCGGGCCAGGTTCACCAGCACCGCGCCGGGCGGCAGCTGGGCCAGCTCACGCGCGCCGATCAGGCCCTGCGTCTCCGGGGTCAGCGGGCAGGCCAGGACCACCGCGTCCATGTCCGGCAGCACGCGGCTCAGGCCGGCGGTGCTGACGTAGCCGGTGACGCCGGGGATGTCGTAGCTGCGGCCGGGCCGCCCGGCGCCGCAGACCGACACCCCGGCCGCCGCCAGCAGCCGGGCCACCTGGGTGCCGATCCCGCCCAGCCCCACCAGCAGGACCTGGCGGCCGGCCAGCTGGCCGGTGGCGTGCCGCTCCCAGTGCCGCGCTGCCTTCCAGCGGTTCAGCTCCGGCATGCCCTTGGCGAAGTACAGCAGCCCGAGCAGGGTGAACTCGGCCAGCGGGACACCGTGCACGCCCGCGGCGGTGGTGAACACCAGCGAGCTGCCGGCCAGGCCGGTCCGCTGCAGGAAGCCGCCGATCCCGGCGCTGGTGCCCTGCACCCAGCGCAGCCGCGGGCAGTTGCGCACGATCCGGGCCGGCTCGAGCCAGTCGAAGTCGAAGCTGACGTCGGCCTGGCGGCGCAGCTGCGACCAGCGCTTCAGCTCAGCGGCCGACAGGTCACGCGGCACCCCGCCGTGATCGGCGGGATACCGCGGCACCGGGAGCAGGTCGGGCTCGTACAGCACGCGGACGCGCGGATCGACGCCGGCGATCCGCGCGACGTGCTCGGGCTCGAGCGGCGTGGCGATGAGCACGCTCACCTGGTCATCGGTCATCCGTCCTCGCTCCGGCCGGCCTGGGCAGCACCGTCCCTCTAGCCGATTGTCGACAATCAGCAATGATTGCTATTAGGTCACGGCTCGTCAAGCCCGGCCTCGTCGGCCGCCTGGCGACGCCGGTCACCCGCCTCCGGCCACAGGGTCCTGACCAGGGCAAACACCGGCAAGCCGCCGCCCGGCAGCCGGCCAGAACGTGCAAACCGGGCGAACATCAGGGCTACAGCGGGCACCGGCCCGGCAACCGGGAGGAGTCGGATGAGTATTGACGCTTCGGGATGCCGTTTCTACAGTTGGGGCACGTTGTCGACAATCGACGAAATGAGGTGCGACATGTTCCGAGCCACCAGGCCCCGGATACTGAGCGCCGGACTGATCGCGCTCGCGCTGGGCGCCGCGGGCTGCGGGAGCAGCGGTGGCAGCGCCCCGCAGGGGTTCGGGGGCAGCAACGGGGGCTCAGCGAAGACCGAGAACACCCTGGTCATCGCCAACGCCGTCAAGGTCGACACCCTCGATCCTGAGGCCAACTCCGTCAACGAGTCCATCTGGCTCGACCAGAACCTCTACTCCCGGCTGCTGCAGCCCAACTCCACCGGCACCGGCCTGCTCCCCGACCTGGCCACCTCGTGGGACATCTCGAAGAACGGCCTCTCCTACACCTTCCACCTGCGCACCGACGCCAAGTTCTCCAACGGCATGCCGGTGACCGCCGACGACGTCGTCTACTCCATCAAGCGCTCGCGCGCGTTCTCCGGCGGCTGGGGCTTCCTGCTGACCGCCGTGAAGACCATCACCGCGCCGGACGAGCACACCGTCACGGTCACACTGTCGCAGCCGCACGCGCCGCTGCTGGCCGACCTGGCCATGTACGCCTACTCGGTGGTGCCCGAGAAGCTGGTCAAGGCCCAGGGCGCCAAGTTCTTCCAGCACCCGGTCGGCAGCGGGCCGTTCATGGTCACCTCCTACAACCCCGACTCCGAGGTTGACCTGACCGCCAACCCGAACTTCTACGGGACCAAGCCCAAGATCAAGAACGTCAAGATCCAGATCGTGCCCAACGACAACACCCGGGTGCTGATGCTGGAGAGCAAGAAGGCGGACGTCATCGAGAACCCGCCGGGCAACCTGGTCAGCCAGATCAACAAGACGCCGGGGCTGAGCGTGCAGCTGTTCCCCTCCACCCGCGTCGACTTCATCCAGCTCGACCAGCACTACAAGCCGTTCAAGAGCCTGCTGGTCCGCCAGGCGCTGAACTACGCGATCAACCGCAAGGCGATCGTGCAGCTCGCCTACCAGGGACATGCCACCCAGGGCTCCTCGTTCATGCCCTACAAGATGAAGTTCTGGAACGACAGCCTGCAGCCCTACCCCTACGACCCGGCGAAGGCCAGGCAGCTGCTCAAGCAGGCCGGCTACCCGCACGGCTTCAAGACCTTCCTGATCACCGTCAGCGGCGACGTGGCCGGCCAGGCCGAGGCCGTGGTGGTCAAGCAGGAGCTGGCCGCGGTCGGGATCACCGTCAACATCCAGTCCTACGAGCTGCTCACCGCCTACAACAAGGAGGACAACGGGCACTCGCAGATGGGCGAGCGGTACTGGACCAACGACATCATCGACCCCGACGAGGTGGCGACGTTCGGCGCCGACTGCAAGGGCGGCGCGAACGCGTTCAACAGCTACTGGTGCAACGCCCAGGCCTCCAGCCTGGTCAACAAGGCCCGCGCCGAGCTGGACAACGCCAAGCGGCAGCAGATGTATGACCAGATCCAGCAGATCGTCTACCAGCAGTCGCCGTTCCTGGTCGTGGACTACAGCCCCTACCGGTACGGCGTCGGGAACTGGGTGCACGGCTTCCACGCCACGCCGCTGGGCAACTACGACCTGTCCCTGGAGACGCTGACCGTCAGCAAGCACTAGCCGCTCTGCGGCCGGGCGGGTTCCCCGTGCCCGCCCGGCCGCAGATCCGCGCACTCCGGCGAGACCCAAGGAGGCCATGGTGAGGGCGAGGTGAGCCGCTTCGGCTCCTTCCCACGGCGCCTCGTGCACGTGGTCATCGTGCTGTTCGGCATCACCCTGGTGACGTTCTTCCTGCTCCGGCTGATCCCCGGCGACCCGGCGCTGGCCATCCTGGGCAGCAGCTACACCCACGAGCGGGCCGTGGCCATCGACAACTTCCTGGGCCTGAACCGGCCGATCTGGTCGCAGTACGGGCTGTTCATGGAGCGGCTGTTCCACGGCAACATGGGCTACTCGTTCTTCTACAACCAGCCCGCCACCAGCGTGATCACCAGCCACATCGCCCCGACGCTGTTCCTGGTCATCTACAGTGCGGTGCTGGCCCTGCTGATCTCGTTCCCGGTCGGCTTCTACTCCGGGCTGCGGGCCGGCGGGGTCACCGACCAGGGCTCGCGGGTGTTTTTCACCCTCAGCTTCGCGATGCCCGGCTTCTGGCTCGGCATCATCCTGATCCTGATCTTCAGCGTGCACCTGCACGCGTTCCCGATCAGCGGGTTCGGCTCCGGCCTGCCCGGCCACCTGTACTCGCTGTTCCTGCCCGCGCTGACCATCGCACTGGGCTTCTCGACCGTGCTGGTGCGCAGCCTGCGCGCGGCCACCATCACCACGCTGCAGGCCGAGTTCATCGATACCGCCCGGATGAAGGGCGTCCGCTGGTCGCAGATCCTGTGGAAGCACGTGTTCCGCAACGCGGTGCTGGCCGTGGTCGCGGTGTACGGGGTCAACCTGGCCTACCTGATCTCCGGGACCGTCCTGGTCGAGAACGTCTTCTCGCTGCCGGGCCTCGGCACCCTGCTGGTCAGCTCGGTGTCGCAGCGCGATTACCCGGTGGTGCAGGGGGTGACGCTGCTGTTCGCGGTGCTGATCGTGGCCATCAACCTGCTCACCGACGTGGTGCAGGCGGCCCTGGACCCGCGCGTCGGGCAGGAGATCGGGTCATGACGGCCGGGCCCGCGGCGTGGGCGGCCAGCCCGTCCGAGCTGCTGATGAAGGCCGCCGCCAGGGCCGCGGGGCGGCGCCGCAGCACGGTGCGGCGGCGGCTGACGCTGATCATCGGCCTGGTCATGCTGGCCATCGCCATCCTCGCCTGCGTGCTGGCCCCGCTGCTGGTCAGCCAGTCGCCCACCACGCTGGACGCGCTGCACCCGCTGGCCCCGCCGCTGTCGCACGGCCACCTGCTGGGCACCGACCAGTTCGGCCGTGACGTGCTGGCCCGCATCCTGTACGGCGGCCGGATCGACCTGGCCATCGCCTTCGGCGCGACCAGCGTCACCCTGGTCGGCGGCACCCTCATCGGCCTGGTCGCCGGCTATCTCGGCGGCAAGGTGGACAGCCTGCTGATGCGGCTGGTCGACCTGTTCTTCGCCTTCCCGTTCCTGGTGCTGATCATCGCCATCGTGGCCATGCTCGGCCCGAGCATTTTCAACATGTTCCTGGCCATCTGGATCACCAGCTGGGTGAGCTACGCCCGGATCATGCGGGCCCAGACCATCGTCGCCAAGAAGCAGCAGTACGTGCTCGCGGCGCGGGCCCTGGGCTACGGCCGGACCCGGGTGATGCTGCGGCACATCCTGCCCAACGCGGCCTCAGCGGTGATCATCTTCTCGATGGTCGACGCGGTCGGGAACATCATCCTGGCCGCCTCGCTGGGCTTCCTCGGCCTGGGCGCGCAGCCGCCGTCACCGGAGTGGGGCACGATGATCTCCGACGGGCAGAACTACATCCTCACCTCGTGGTGGCTGGCCACCTGGCCGGGCCTGGCCGTCGTGTTCGTCGGGGTGGCCTTCAGCCTGATCGGCGACGGGCTGGCCGACCTGCTCCGGCCGGGTGAGCGGTGACCGCGCCCGGCGCCGCGCCGCTGCTGTCGGTGCGCGGGCTGCGCAGCTACCTGGCCACCGGCGCGGGCGTGGTCCGCGCGGTCGACAACGTGTCACTGACCGTGCACGAGGCCGAGGTGCTGGGCATCGTCGGCGAGAGCGGCTGCGGCAAGTCCGTCACCTGCCGGACCATCATGGGGCTGGTCCCGGCCGGGCTGGCGTACTCCAGCGGCGAGGTGATCTACCACCCGCACGGCCCGCGCAGCATCCTCGGCGCCAGCCAGGCCGAGCTGCGGGCGCTGCGCGGCGCGCACCTGGCGATGATCTTCCAGGACCCGATGACCGCGCTCAACCCGGTGCGCACCATCGGCGACCAGCTCCTGGAGGCGGTCACCGCGCACGCGAAGCTGACCCGGCCCGAGGCCCGGGAGCGGGCCATCGACCTGCTGACCCGGGTCGGCATCCCGGCCCCGGCCCGGCGGCTGAGCGACTACCCGTTCCAGTTCAGCGGCGGCATGCTGCAGCGCGCGCTGATCGCCATCGCGCTGGCCTCCTCGCCCCGGCTGCTGCTCGCCGACGAGCCGACCACCTCGCTGGACGTCATCATCCAGGACCAGATCCTCAGCCTGCTGCTGTCCCTGCAGCAGGACACCGGGATGTCGATGATGCTGGTCAGCCACGACCTCGCGGTGATCACCGAGGTGTGCGACCGGATCGTGGTGATGTACGCCGGGCAGGTCGTGGAGGAGGGCACGGTCGCCGACATCATCACCGCGCCGCGCCACCCCTACACCGTGGCGCTGCTGGACGCGCTGCCCCAGCCCGGCCGGCAGGACCCGCAGGGCCCGCTGCGCAGCATCCCCGGCTCGCCGCCCAGCCTGATCGACGTGCCCGGCGGCTGCCGGTTCGCGCCGCGCTGCCCGCTGGCCGTGCCGGAGTGCCAGACCTGGGAGACCGAGCTGCTGGACACCGGCGAGCCGGGCCACGCCACCCGCTGCTGGCGGCACGACCAGGTCGGGCGGGACCCGGCCGGGAAGGTTACCGAATGACCAGGAAGCTGGGGATCGGCGTCGTCGGCGCCGGCCGCTGGGCCAATCTCGCGCACCTGCCCGGCTGGGCCCGCGACGACCGCTGCCGGATCGTCGGCATCTGCGACACCGACCCGGACAAGGCCGCCGCGGCCGGGCAGAAGTTCGGCGCGGCGGTGGTCACCGGCGACTATCACCAGCTGCTGGCCCGCGACGACATCGACATCATCGACGTGGTCACCCGCGACACCGACCACTACCCGATCAACTGCGCCGCGGTCGCGGCCGGCAAGCACGTGCTCAGCGAGAAGCCGGTCGCCCACGACCACCGCGACGTGCGCGACATCGCCGCGCAGGCGAAGGCCGCCGGGCTGATGACCAAGGTCGGCTTCACCTTCCGGTACAGCCCAGCGGTCCGCTACCTCAAGGACCTGGTCAGGCGCGGCGACCTGGGCACGCCGTACATCTACAACGCCTACGAGCAGAACTCGCAGTGGCTCAAGCCCGAGTACCCGATGCGCGCCACCAGCCGGGCCGGCGACGGGCCGCTGCAGGTCGCCTCGCTGGAGGGCTACGGCGCGCCGGTCATCGACATCGGGCACTGGCTCATGGAATCCGACCTGACCGCCGTCGTCGGCGTCCTGCGCAACTTCGTGCCCGAGCGGGTGATGGCCGCCACCGGGCAGCTGGCCCGGACCAACATCGACGACGGCGACATCTTCATCGGCGAGTTCGCCAGCGGCGCGCTGTGCTCGGTGCAGACCAGCTTCGTCACCGTCGGCAACTACCCCGGCATCGAGGTGCGCGTGTACGGCAGCGACGGCGCCGCCATCGCCCGGCTGGTCGAGGAAGGCGGCATCTGCGAGACGTTCAAGATGGCCCGGCCCGACGACGTGGAGTTCCGGGAGACCGAGGTCCCGGCGCGGTACTACCCGGCCGGCGGCACCCCGCGCGAGTCGTGGCGCACTCTGTACTACGCCAACCTGACCGCGAACTTCATCGGCGAGGTGCTCGGCGAGACCGACGGCAATGAGGGAAACTTCGAGGACGCCATCTGGGTCCAGGAGGTAATCAACGCCGTGGAGATCTCCCACCACGAGCGGCGGTGGGTGAGCCTGCCGCTGCAGGACGCAGCACCGCACCGCGCCACTGGCGCCGCGGGCACCGCCGGGCCGGCCGCGTGACGCGCCCGGCCAGCCCTGGCACCCGGTGGGGCATCATCGGCACCGCCAACATCGCCCGCGCCCAGTTCCTGCCCGGCCTGCGGCACGCCGGCGGGGTGGCGGCCGCGGTGGCCGGCCGGGACCTGGCCCGCGCGCAGGAGTACGCGACCGCGAACGGCGTGCAGCGGGCCGTCGAGGGCTACCAGGCCCTCATCGACGACCCGGACATCGACGCGCTGTACATCCCGCTGCCCAACTCGCTGCACGCCGAGTGGACCATCGCCGCGCTGCAGGCCGGCAAGCCGGTCCTGTGCGAGAAGCCGCTGTGCGGCAGGCTCGCCGATACCGAGCGGGTGCTGGAGTTCGCGCGGGCGACCGGCACGCTGCTGTGGGAGGCCTTCGTCTTCCCGTTCCAGGAGCAGTTCGCCCAGATCCGCCAGCTGCTGGCCGACGGCGTCATCGGCGAGCTGCGCGAGATCCAGTCCGGCTTCCACTTCAACGTGACCAGGCCCGACAACATCCGGCTGTCCGCCGACCTGGAGGGCGGCGCCCTCAACGACGTCGGCTGCTACCCGGTCCGGCTGGCCCTTGAGCTGTTCGGCGGCGAGCACGACACCGCGCAGGGCCGCGCCGAGCCCGGCGGCCGCGGCGTCGACATCGAGACCTGGGGCATCCTCGGCTACGACGGCGGCCGGCAGCTGCTGCTGTCGTGCGGGATGCGCCGGGCCTACGACACCTTCTCCCGGCTGCTGGGCAGCACCGGCCAGATCCAGCTCACCAACCCGTTCCACCCGTCGGCCGGCGACAGCTACACCGTGTTCGCCGCCGGCGCCGAGCCGCGCACCGTGCAAGCGCCCGACGTGCCCTCGTTCTCCCCCGCCATCGCGCACATCCAGCGCGTGCTGGCCGGCGAGGAGCAGCCGCGGCAGCTGGCTCTGGACAACTCCCTGTCGACCGCCCGCGGCCTGTACGACCTGGCCCGGGCCAGCGCCCTGTAGCCCGGCCGCTGCGCTATCGCGGCCCGACGTCCGGCGTGCTGACCCGCCGCAGGTATTCCGCCCGGTCCAGCGGGTTCAGGTCCCACCGGGGCCGCTCGGCGATCGTGCCGGTCACCGGCTCGTAGCGGTCGAAGACGCACTCACAGATGCCCTCGCCGCGGGTCAGCGTCGGCAGCTGCTGGCGCAGCTCGTGCACCCGGGACGCCGGGATGTCACCCTCCAGCGTCACCGAGCTGCCCGCGATCGCCTGATCGCGCGTCACCGCCCGCAGCCGGGCCAGGGCCGGCAGCAGCACGCGCAGGCAGTCACCCGGCACGTCGAGCAGGAACCGCTGCACCGGCTCGCAGACGATCGTCCCGGCCCGCCGCAGCGCGGCCATGATCACCAGCGGCGTGAGCTTGCGGTAGTCCTCGCCGGTGCTGGACAGGCTCTTGGTGAACCGGGCATGCCCGAGGCTGTGCTTGCCGATGTAGCCGGAGTGCGTCATCGTGATCGCCGCGTCGATGACCGCCCAGCCGTGCAGGCCCTGCTGCAGCGTCTCGCGCAGCGTGTCCTCGGTGGCCCGGAAGAACGCCACCGGCATCGAGCCCGGCTCGACCTCCAGCCCGAACTGAATACCCGACCCCGGCAGGCCTGGCTCGACGCGCAGCCCGATGGTGGCCAGGAACGGGTTGGCGCCCGCGCTCAGGAACTCGGCCGCCGCTCCGGTGCCGGCCGGCCGCTCGACGCAGATCGTCGTGGACTCGCGGAAGCTGACCTGCACCCCGTACTCGCCCGCCAGCGTCGCGCCGATGACCTCCTTCTGCACCTCCCCGTATAGCGAGACCGAGACCTCCTGGCGCAGGTCGTCCTGCCGGACGTTGATCAGCGGGTCCTGCTCGGCCAGCTGGGCCAGCCCGGCGAACAGCGCGCCGCGGTCACCCGGATCCGCGGGGACGACGACCGTCTCCAGGGTCGGCGGCGGGAACTGGTACGCCGCGGCGCCCGGTGGCGCCGCGCCGACCCAGTCACCGACCCGAACCTCCGCCAGCCCGCGCAGCCGCCCGATCTCCCCGGCCGTCACCGCGTCCCGGCGGACCGCGGTGCCGTGGTCGAAGACGCTGATCCCGGTCACCTTCCGCTCGTGCCCTGTGCCCTCGTGCCCGGCGCCGAACGCGACCGGCTGCCGGGCCCGGACCGTGCCGGAGAACATCCGGGCGAAGGCCAGCTTCTCGCCCGCCGCGCCGCGCTCGATCTTGAACACCCGGCCCGACGGCGGGCCGTCTGCCAGCCGTGCCGGCGACGACGGCAGGAGCTCGGCGATGCCGTTCATCAGCGGCTGCACGCCGGCCCCGGTCATGGCCGAGCCGAGGAATACCGGGTGCACCTGCATCCGCCGGGTCTGCGCCGCCAGCGCCCGGCGCAGCCGCCGGTAGGGCAGCTGCGACTCGCCGCTGACGTAGGCGGCCAGGATCGCGTCGTCCCGGTCGGCCAGTGTCTCGGCCAGCCGGGTCGTGAACCCGGCGTCCGTGCGCCCGGCCGGGATGAACCGCGCCGCCCGGCTGCCCGGCTCCGCCGCCGACCCCATCGCCACGACCGCCGGGCTCAGCCGCTGCGCGATCTGCTCCAGGACCCGCCCGGTGTGCGCGCCGCCCCGGTCGATCTTGTTCACGAACATCAGCGTCGGCACCCGCAGCCGCCGCAGCGCGCGCATCAGGATGCGGGTCTGCGGCTGGACGCCCTCGACCGCCGAGATCACCAGCACCGCCCCGTCGAGCACGCTCAGCGCGCGCTCCACCTCGGCGATGAAGTCGGGGTGGCCCGGCGTGTCGATCAGGTTGACGGCGACATCGCCGATGGTGAATGACACCACAGCGGACTTGATCGTGATGCCGCGCTGGCGCTCCAGCGCGAGCGAGTCGGTCTGCGTCGTGCCGTCGTCGACGCTGCCGACCTCAGCAATGACCCCGGCTGCGTACAGCAGCCGCTCGGTCAGTGTGGTCTTGCCGGCGTCAACATGCGCCAGGATCCCGAGATTCAGCGTTCTGCGTGCCATGCGCCATACCCTTCGACCAGGTCAGGTAGCCCGTTCCGATGGACATGGACGCTGCTCGCATCTCGCCTCCTCCAGTAACTGTCGTAGCTCAGGGTGAATAATGGGCCGCCCGCCGCCGGGGCCGCAACAGGTTTTCCGCCTGCGGCTAGGGCTCGTCATCAGCCCCGTCGTCGCCAGCCCCGCCGTCATCGGCATCGTCGCCGCCGGGCGGCCGGGCGGCGCCGGCCTCGCCGCCGGGTAGCACCACCGTGTACAGCATCCGCCGCTTGCGGCCGGGCGCGGGCGGGCTGGCCAGCCGGGGCATGATCACCCTGGCCATCTCCCGGCCGAACTCGCGGAACTCCTCGTCGGTGAGCCACATGGCGGCCATCCGGTAGCCGACGCCGTCGCGCAGCAAGTCGGGCTCGCCGCGGGCCAGGTAGCGGTCGAAGTCGGACATGATCCCGGCGATGAAGGCCATGAACGCCTGGGCGTGCTCGTCGGTGGTCATGGCCCCGGCTTCGCCTGGCAGCAGCTGCGCGGCCATCAGCCGCAGGGTGTAGGTGCGCTCCACCGCACCGCGCACCCGCCGCTCGGCCACCACCTGCAGCACTCCCTCCTTGGTCAGCGTGGCGATGTGCCGGTACAGGCTCCCGGCCGGCACGTCGTCGAGCTCGGCGGCGAGCTGTGCCGTAGTAAGCGCCCGGTCGCCGAGGAACGCCTTGACGATGCGCAGCCGTACCGGGTGCAGGAGAAGATCCGCGCTAGCCATAGAGAGAAGCCTACCCACCGGTCGCAGAATTGTTATCATTCACAAATATGAGATCAATAACGAGCCTCCGGAGGCTGGCCCGGCGCGTAGCCGGCCGCCGGCCGGGGTCAGCCGGGCCGTTCCGTGACGCGGAACGCGCCCGGCGCCGGGACACGCCATGAACCCGCCGCCGAACGCGCTGCCCGCGCTGATTCCGGTGCTGGTACTGGTCGTCGCGCTGGACGGGTACTGCCTGATTGACCTGGCCCGCGCCCAGTCCGTGCGCTACGCCCCCAAGATCGTCTGGGCCCTGGTCATCCTGCTGATCAGCGCCCCGTTCGGCGCCCTGGCGTACCTGCTCCTGGGCCGGGACCGCACCGGCCGCGAGCGCCCGCGCCCCGGCCGGCCGGCGCCGCAGGTGCACACGCCGGCGGCGGCGCGGCAGAGCCCGGCCGCCGCCGTGCCGCCGGGACCGCTGGTGGTCACCACTACCGGGCTGACCCGCGACTACGGCGGCACCGGCCTGCTCGGCGTGGACCTGTCCGTCCCGCGCGGCAGCATCTACGGGCTCGTCGGCCCGAACGGCGCGGGCAAGACCACGCTGCTGTCCCTGCTGGCGGGCACCCGGCACGCCGACCGCGGCACGATCAGCCTCGCCATCCCGCGCGGCCGGGTCGCCGTCTGCCCGGACGCCCCCGAGTTCGACGGCTGGCTGACCGCCCATGAGGTCGTCGACCTGGCCGTGTCGCTGACCGCCCCGGCCGCCGGGGCGGCTGATCCGCAGGCCGCCGCCACCGCGCTGGCCGCCGCCGGACTGGCCGACGCGGCGGACCGGCGGGTGGCCGTGTTCTCGCGCGGGATGATCCAGCGGCTTGGCCTCGCCTGCGCCCTGGCCGGGGATCCGAAACTGCTGATCCTCGATGAGCCCGCCGCGGCGCTGGACCCCGCCGGGCGAGCCGATCTGCTGGCTATGGTCGCCGCGATGCGCGGCCGCCGGACGGTCATCTTCTCCAGCCACATCCTGGCCGACGTGCAGCGGATCGCCGACCAGGTCGGCATCCTGCGCGACGGCCGGCTGCTCTACCAGGGCGCCACCCGCGACCTCCTCGACACCTACCTGCAGCCACGCTGGCTGCTGCGCCTGGCCGGCGACACCGAGCCGGTCGCTGCCGCGCTGGCCGCGCAGCCGTGGGCCACCGTGAACCAGGCCGGGCCGGGGATGCTGCGGGTCGATGCCGCCACCATCGAGGCCGGCGAGCGCGGCATCCCGGCCGTCGTGGCGGCCTGCGGCGCGCGCCAGGTGTCCTGCGAGCCGGCCGCCGCCGACCTGGAGTCCGCGTTCCTGGCCCTGACCGCGGCCGGCGCCAGCCCTGTGACCAGCACCCGGGAGTAACGATGGCGCTCATCCTGCCCTCCGCTCTGTCCTCCGCCACCTCCAGGGGCCTGTGGCAGCTGGAGTGGCGGCGGATGACCCGCACCCCGCGGGCAGTCGCGCTGATCGCCGTCTACGTCCTGTTCGGCCTGATCGAGCCGCTGTCGACCCGCTACCAGAACCAGCTCATCAACCACGTCAGCCACGGAGTGCACATCCAGCTGCCCCCGCCGGCGCCCGCCGACGCGCTCAGCGCCTACACCAGCCAGGTCGCCACCATCGGCCTGATCGTCGTGGTCGCCATCGCGGCCAGCTCGCTCACCTTCGATGCCCGGCACGGCCTGGCCGTCTTCCTGCGCAGCCGGGCCACCGTCACCCAGCTGGTCTGGCCGCGGTTCGCGGTCAGCGCGGCAGCCGCCGCGGTCGCCTACATGCTCGGCACGCTGGCCGCCTGGTACGAGACCAGCCTGCTGATCGGCTCGCTCCCGGCGCGGCCGGTGCTGGCCGGGATTCTGTGCGGCATCGTCTACCTGGCGTTCGCCGTCGCGCTGACCGCGCTGGCGGCATCGTTCGTGCGCAGTACCGTCGGCGCCACTGGCATCACGCTGGCCGTGCTGCTGCTGATCCCGGTCGCCGGGACCTACCACGTCATCAGCCGGTGGCTGCCGAGCGCCCTGGTGAGCGCCCCGGCTAGCCTGACCGGCGGCGCGCACCAGCTCAGGTACTACGCCCCCGCCCTGATCGTGACCGCCGTGGCCAGCCGGGCCATCCTGCTCGGCGCCGTCCTCCGGCTGCGCAACCGGGAGGTTTAGGGCCAGGTCACGGGCGTGGCACCGCAGAGGCGCCCGGCGCCGACGAGTAGCAGGAGGCGCCTGGCGGCCGACGCGGTTCCCTACAATCGCGAGGATGACCCGGCTGATCGTGCTGAACGGACCGCCGGGCTGCGGGAAGTCGACGCTGGCCGCGCTATACGCGGACGGCCACCCGCTGGTGCTGAATCTGGACATCGACCAGGTCCGGGCCTCGATCGGCGGCTGGCGCGACGACCGGCACAACGCCGGGCTGTTGGCCCGGTCCATCGCCCTGGCGGCGGCCCGGGTGCACCTGACCGCCGGCCACGACGTGATCATCCCGCAGTTCCTGGGCCGCCCCGAGTTCCTGATCCAGCTCGAGAAGCTGGCCGGCGAGTGCGCGGCCGGGTTCGCCGAGGTCGTCCTGCTCGACAGCCGCGAGAACGTGCTCGGCCGGTTCGCCGGCCGGGCCGCCGACCCGGCGCAGCCGCGCATCCAGCATGCCACCGGCGCCGTGGAGCTCGCGGAGATGTATGACCGCCTGCTGGCGCTGCTGCCCAGCCGCCCCGCCGCGGTCATCGTCCCCGTCGCCGCCGGCCAGGTGGAGCAGGCCTACCAGGATCTCCTGCGCGCCCTGGCACCGGCCGGCGACTCAGCCTGACCTGGGCAGCCGCCCGGTGCTGCGCAGGAAGCGCATCAGCTGGCCGCCGATCGCGGGCGCCAGCAGCGGCCCGTACTGGTCGTTGCCGTCGGTCCAGCCCATCGCGGCCAGCTCGGCCGCGAGCCGCGGCTGCTGGCTCAGCATGACCCCGTACACGGTCATCCGCATCGGGACGCCCTCCAGCGCGGCCATGTCATCCATCGTGGTCAGCGGCTCGATCGACTCAGGCTGCACGCACAGCTCCTCGCCCAGCTCGCGGATCAGCGCCTGGCGCAGGCTCTCCCCCGGTTCGGGCTTCCCGCCGGGCAGGTAGAACACCTCCGGCGCGGCCTTCTTGCTGACGACCAGCAGTCGTCCGTCGGCGACAATGACCGCTCCCACGACGACAAGCAGGTTCGGACGCGATCGCGCCGGCGGACTGTCAGAAAGCACGCCTGCGATCCTGCCAGGTCTGCACTGAGTACTTCCACGGAGCTACCGGTGGACGGCGCGCCGAAGCAGGGACCTCCGCTTGCTCCGCCGGGTCGCGGACGTTACGGCCCGGTCAGCCTGGTGGAGTACTCGCGCCGTCCGCGTCGCAGCGTCGCGGGTCTCAGCGGCGACAGCCAGGCGGTGGATCACTATCCGGGCCAGCGGCAGTGCAATGGTCAGCAGCAGCCAGGTACGCAGCCTCAGAAGTAGCCACATGCCAAGCGCCCCTTCCTGCCTCCGGCGAGTGAGAGGCGAGTAGCTTCAGCGCCGTTGGCGGCTCTATCCCGCCGTGGCTGGCCGTTACCCCGAGGCACGACGGCCTAACCCGCGGCTGCTGCCGTCGGCTGGTCGGGCACGGCGGCCGCGCCATTGACGCCGGGGCCGGGATAGCCGGACGGTGATGCCGTCGAGCAGGAAGCGCAGGCCAAGTTCGAACTGCTCTTCCGGGGACTGGCCCTCGGGCCGGGCAAGCCAGCCGGCCAGCAGCGGGAAGTCCCCGGCGGTGGCCAGGCGGTGCATCTCGGCCAGCCCGGCGGCCAGCCCCGCGGCGTCATCGAGGCCGTAGCGCCTGCTCATCCGGGCCTCTTCGGCCTCCTGGAGGCCGCTGCCGAGGATGTGCCGGTCGATCAGGGCGGCGTAAGTCATCGCGGACGCCGTGCTCACGCCCTGCCCGGTCAGTACCGCGAGCATGAACTCCAGGCGCTTCATCATGTGCGGCCCGGCAGGCGGCCGGGTGTGGAACAGCACCGGGTACCAGGGATGGCGCTGGGTCATCTGCCGGGTCTGCGCCGCCAGGGCCTCCAGGTCCGCGCGCCAGGACGGTCCCGGCTGCCCCGGCACCGGGACCGCGGCCGTAGCGGCGTCCAGCATCAGGTCGACCAGGCCGTCCTTGCTGTGCACGTACCGGTACAGCGCCATCGGCGAGTACGAGCCCAGGCGGCCGGCCACTGCCTTCATCGTGACCGCGGGCGCTCCCTCGTCATCGGCCAGCCCGATGGCGGCGGCGACGATCTCGGTGCGGCCGAGGGCTCGCTGCCTGGGCGGCGCCGGGGGCAGCGTCCAGATCGGCGGGGCCGGCTCGGTGCCGGAAGCTGGGCTCATGCAGCAGAGTTTACGTTATAAACTTAGCGTGTACGGGCTAAACTTTCATCTTTGCGAGGAGGTTGCGGCCGTGACCGGCAGCGCCACCACCGGCAGTACCAGCTCCTCCGGGCGACCGGGCGCCGTACTGCAGGGGACCGCACAGCAGCACGGGTCCGAGCCGCCCGGCATCCGGCTGGGTGTCGTGCGCGGCATCAGCTACGGCCTGTTCGGCGTCCCCGGCGAGTTTGGCCCGCAGGCCCGCGAGCTCGGCGCCGGGCTGGTCCGGGCCTACCTGTACTGGGGGCAGATCGAGCCCGAGCCCGGCCAGTATGCCTGGGATATCGTCGACGCCCTGCTCGGCCAGCTCAGTGAGCTCGGCGAGGACGCCGAGGCGTGGATCACGCTGTGCTCCAGCTCGCCGTGGGCGACCCGGACGCCGACCGACTTCCTGCCGCCCTCCCCTGCCCGCGACCAGGACGCTTACGCCGAGTTCGTCCGCCGGGTAGTGGGCCGCTGCGCCGGCCGGGTGCAGTACTGGCAGTGCGACAACGAGCCCAGCAACGCCGGCCTGCTGTGGGCTGGCACCGCGCCGGAGTACGTGACCCAGCTGCAGACCATGTACCGCGCGGTCAAGGACGCCGACCCGGCCGCCGCCGTGGTGCTCGGCGGCTGCGGCTACGACGTGCTCAGCAGTCCTGCGGGCAGCGAGCAGCGCCAGTTCTACGACCACCTCGCTGATGCGGGCCGGGACTACTTCGACCTGTTCAGCGTGCACCTGTACGGGGATCTGGCCAGCGTGCCGGCCTACGTCGAGACCGCGCGCGGGTTCATGCGGGCGCACGGGTACCTCAAGCCGGTCGTGGCCGGCGAGCACGCCGGGCCGCAGCCGTTCGAGTTCCCTGAGGCAGTGGCCGTGATGCAGCAGGTGTTCGCGGAAGCCTTCGCGCAGGCCCCGGCCACCCAGAGCACCGGCGAGCTGGCCGAGCGGGCCGCGCAGGAAACACCCGAGCGGCGGGCCATGAACGCGCTGTATGACCGGATGGGCACCCTGCCGCCGCGGCTGCAGATGTTCCTGGCCGGCTGCCCGGCCGAGCTGGAGGCCCGGCGGGAGCGGATCGCCTGCCGCCAGCTCGCCGCGCGCATCGTGGCGGCCCTGGCCAGCGGCGTGCGCCGGACCGCGTACTGGAACCTCGCCCCGGAATACCCCGGCCCCGCCGATGACCGGCAGATGATGTACCTGATGATCGGCAAGCTCCCGCTGCTGGACTACGAGGACGGCAAGCTGACCCGGCGCACCCCGGCCGCGGACAGCTTCGCCCTGGTCGCCGCCCAGCTGGCCGGCGCCCGGAGCGTGACCCGCGCCGAGCTACCCGGTCAGCCTTCGGTCCGCGCCTTCGAGGTCGACCGCGGCGAGCGGCCTCCGCTGCTGGTGCTGTGGGACCAGCGCGACGCCTTCGACGGCGAGGACCAGCCGCCCGTCACCGTGAGCTGGCCCTGGCCCGGCGAGAAGGCCACGGTGACCGGCGTCTTCGGCACGACCAGCACCGTCAGCGCCGAGGGCGGGCGGCTGCCCCTGCGCGTCACCGACACCCCGCTGTTCATCTCGTGATCCGCTGAGCAGC
>DASUBV010000346.1:0-2619 GCA_035763085.1 Streptosporangiaceae bacterium
GCAGCGTGCGTAGATGCCCTGCCCCCAGTCGGTCTGGCCGATGCTGGTCGCATCGGCCAGCCGCTTCAGCGCGTCGGCGGCCAGCTGGGCCTGCCCGGTTCTGGTGGCCGCCTCGATCAGCTCGGGCAGCGCCCACATGGAGGTATACAGCTCAAGTGCATGCTCGGTAGCCTGCGCCTCAGCCAGGGCTTGCTCGTAGCGGCCGAGCCCGTTGTACAGGACGGCGGCGGCCCATTGCGACCACTGGACCGCTACGCCCTGGCCCGCGGCCCGGGCCGCCGTGCTCACGGCTTCGAGCAGGGGAGCGGCCTCGGCTTCGGCCCCGCGGAATCCGGCGAGCAGCACGGCCGCGCCCGGGGGGAAGCGGGTCTGGGTCGCCGCCGCGATGGCCTCTGCCTCCGCGATCAGTGAAGTGGCCTCCGTGAAATTACCGCGCCAGACGGTACAGACGGCCATCGCCCGTACCCAGATCGCCAGCTGGGTGAGCAAGCCCGCCTCGCGGCAAGACCGGAGCTCGCGGGCCTGAATCGCCTGCCAGCTCTCCTCGTCCCACACCGTCACCGCGGCGACTACCGCCACCGGGCTCCATCGATGGCGCTCGGCTAGGGCAATATCTCCTTCGGCAAAGACCCGCGCGGCCCGGCTGAGCAGGGGGGCCGCCTGGGTGCGGCCCTCGGTGATCAGGGCGGCCAGCCCGTCAAGCAGCAGGTCGGACGGGCTGGGCGCCCCATCCGCCTCTCCGTCCCCCTTCTCTGGCGGCGGGGCTGACCGGGCGGCCCGGGAGATCTCGTACAGGTCGCCGGCACCCGCGAACCGCCCGGCGAACAACGCGGCATACCACGCGTCCAGGTAGGTCTGCCGGGCGAGCGCGGCATCCAGCGGCTCCAGCTGCCTGGCCGCCTTCATCAGCAGCGCCGGGGCGTCGCCGCCCGCGCTGGAGGCGAACGCGATCTGCCCGCGCACCAGGTCGGCGCGGGCCCGCTGGAGCTCATCCAGCGGGCCCGCCGCGGCCGTATCGAGCAGCTCGGCCGCCGTGTCCAGCGCGCCGGCTTGCAGGCTCGCCTGCGCGGCCGCCAGGGCCCGCCCGGATCGCCGGGCAGGTTCGCCCGTCAGCTCGACCGCGCGCCGCAAGAACGCCGCCGCTGCGGCCATCCCGCCGCGAGACTGGGCCCGGGCGGCCGACTGCTCCAGCTCCGCGGCCACCTCCTCGTCGGGTCCCGGTGCCGCCGCGGCCAGGTGCCAGGCTCGCCGGTCCGGGTCCCGGGCGCGGTCGGTCACCTCCGCCAGCGCCCGGTGCGCGGTCCGTCGCTGCGACGGCGACGCCCAGGAGTACACCGCCGACCGGACCAGCGGATGCCGGAACAGCACCCCCGTCCCGATCCCTAGCAACCCGCTGACCTCGGCGGCGACCGCGGCCGAAGCCGGGATCCCCAGCCGTTCGGCTGCCTGCCACACCGCCATGGAGTCGCCGGTCGGCTCCAGCGCCGCGACTAGCATCAGCGATCTCGTATCGCTAGGCAGCATTTCGAGCTGGCGCAGGAACCCTTCCTCGATCCTGGCCGGGACTGCCTGTGCTCCCACCAGTCCGAAGCCGCCCGCCAGCTGTCCCGGCCGCAGTCCGCGCGGCAGCTCAAGCAGGGCCAGCGGGTTGCCGTCCGCCTCGGCCAGGATCCGGTCCCTGACCCGCTCGTCCAGCCGGAACCGGATCACCGAACCCAGCAGTTCGCGGGCCTCCGGATCCGGCAAGCCTCGTACCTCCAGGTCCGTCAGCCCGCGGAACTGCTCGCCCGGATCGCGTGCGGCGAAGACCAGCCCGACCGGCTCGGCCAGCAGCCGCCGCGCCGCGAACGCCAGTACCTGCGCCGAGTCCCGGTCTAGCCATTGGGCGTCATCAACGACGCACAGCAGCGGCCGCTCCTCCGCCGCCTCCGCCAGCAAGGTCAGCACCGCCAGCCCGACCATGAACCGGTCCGGCGTGCCCCCGTCCCGCAGCCCGAAGGCAACCCCCAGCGCGTCGCGCTGCGGGACGGGCAGGTTCTCCAGCCGGTCGAGCAGCGGGGCGCACAGCAGATGCAGGCTGGCGAACGCCAGCTCCAGCTCCGATTCCACCCCCGCGATCCGGGCCACCCGCATATCCGCCGCCGCCTCGGCCACGTAGTCAAGCAGCGCCGACTTGCCGACTCCCGCTTCCCCCCGCAGCACCAGCGCGCGCCCGCGCCCCGACCGCAGATCCCCCAGCAGCCCGTCGAGCGTCGCGCGCTCCTCCTGCCGGCCCAGCAGGGAGGGCGGCCCCGGCCGCGTCCGCATGCCCATTCTCCCGCCACTAACCAGCATCAGGCCGCCGACACGGCTAAGTCAGCAGGCCTCGGCCAGATCCCTGATGACAGCGTTCAGGAACCTGGGCAGGACAAAGCGCGGCGGTACTGGCGACTGTTATCCCCAGCCAACAGACAGGCCGGGAGACCTGTCAAGAGGAGCCGTTGCCGGGCAGTGCTTGGCGGAGCTGGCGGCGGGAGGTGATGTCGAGCTTGGTGAAGACCTTGGCCAGGTGGTATTCGACGGTGCGGGGGGACAGGAACAGCTGGGCGGCGATCTCCGGGTTCGACAGGCCCGCTCGGG
>DASUBV010000347.1:0-2798 GCA_035763085.1 Streptosporangiaceae bacterium
ATTCTCTTTAAGCTATATCGCGATCTGCAATCAAGATGTATCTTGATAATGCGAGACAGGGGAGCGACCGCGAGCAGGAGGCTGGTCATGGCGGGAGATGGCAAAGCCTACAAGGGCATCGGCATGGAGGGCCCGATCGCCCGGTGGTACGCCACCAGCGCGGGCAATGATCCGCAGCGGACTGGCCAGGAGGCCCGGCTGGTGTCGGCATGCCTGCCCGGCGGCGGCCAGGTCCTGGAGGTCGCGCCCGGCCCCGGCATGCTGGCCATCGAGCTGGCCAGGACCGGCAAGTACCAGGTCACCGGCCTGGATATCAGCCGCACCTTCGTCGAGATCGCCCGGCAGAACGCCGCCGCGGCGGGCGTGCAGGTGGACTTCCGGCACGGCAATGCCTCGAACATGCCCTTCGACGACAACAGCTTCGACCTGGTGACGTGCTGCGCCGCGTTCAAGAACTTCGCCGAGCCGGTCCTGGCGCTGCGCGAGATGCACCGCGTGCTGCGCCCGTCCGGCCGCGCCATCGTCATCGACCTGCGGCACGACGTGTCCCGCCAGGCGGTGCAGGCCGAGGTCGAGCGGATGAGCCTGGGGCCGGCCTCGCGCGTGCTCACCTCATTCACGCTGCGCTCGTTCCTGGCCCGCCGCGCCTACTCCAAGGACCAGTTCGAGGAGTTCATCGCCCGGACCAGCTTCGCGGCCTCGGGCTTCCAGGAGACCCCCATCTCCCTCGAAGTCCACATGCAGAAGTGACAGCCCGCCGGCGGCAATGACGCCCGCGCGATCGTCGTGCACAACACCGCCCGGGCCCTGGCCTGCCTGGGCTGATCGCCGCGGCGCCCGGCCGCCTGACTGGCGTCCGGCCGCCACCGGGACTGCCTACATGCCGCGGGTGAGGGCGGGGGAGACCGAGTCGTACCAGCGCAGCTCGCTGGCCACGAACTCCAGCACGTCGGCCACCCCGGCCGCGTCGAGCGGCCAGAACCTGATCTGCTCGACCTTGGTCAGCTTGCAGCGCTCCAGTTCGGGCACGAGCACCGCCGGGTCGGACAGCCCGTAGGCGCCGGCGAACAGCCGCAGCCGGGCGGTCAGGTCCAGGTCCGGATCGAAGCCGGATTCGGCGAGTCGGCGTGGCGGTGCGAGCGGCACAAACTCCCACGCGGCGGCGGCCAGGTCGGTGAGCGGCCGGGCGGGCTGAGCCGCATCCCAGTCGATGAAGCCCGCCGGGACGCCGTCGCGGTACACGGTGTTCCACGGCCCGAGGTCGCCGTGGCAGACAATCTCGCCGGGCAGCGGGGGATATGGGTGGAACCGGTAGGACGTGCAGGCGGGCACGAAGCCGGCCGCCGCGTCATGCAGTGCGCGGATCAGCCGGGCCGCGCCGGCCAGCGCGGCGTCGGACCGGGCGTAGCCGGGCAGCCGGTGCCCGCGGCCGGGCTGCCACTGCCGATCGGCGGGCACCTCGCCGTCCAGGTAGCTCAGGATCTCACGGTCATCCTCGGTGCCGAGCACCCGCGGCGCGGCCGCGAAGCCGGCCGCCTCCAGGTAGCGCAGGTACTCGTGCACCGCCGGGGACCACGATCCGGCCGGGCGCCAGATGCACCCGCCGCGCCGGATGATGCCGCTGGTCATCCGCCCGGCGGGCAGCTCGATGGCGTCGCCGGTGCCGTCAGGTGCCGCTGCCTCGGCCATCAGCCCAGTATGCGGGATTGGGGGCCCGGCCAGGCTCCTGGCGCAGGGTCGCCCCGAGGCCGCTGACAGCCGCCTGCGTTTACTGTCGTGCGGCCGCGTTCGGCTGCGGTGCCCGCTGTTCTGGAACGTTCGGCCCCGGCGATCGGGCGCCGGTCAGGGTCCTGCCGGCCAGGGTCAAGCCGGTCAGAACTTGTGGCGGGTGTGGCTGAAGGCGCCCTTGGCGAAGGCCAGGACCTTGTCCGGCCGGACCGCGAATACGGCGACCTCGTGGTCCTCCGGGTCATCGTGATGCCGGAAGGCGCCGTCGCGCACCGCGAACTGCCACTGGCCATCCCACTTGGTGCCCCACGCATCCGCGAGGCTGCGCAGCCGGGCATCGTCGGTCACCCGGACGGCCGTCCCCTCGACCATGACGTCCAGCCCGCCATCCCGGCGGTTACAGCCGGTGGTCAGCACCACGTGCGGATTGCCCGCCAGGTTGACGGCCTTCTGCTCCTCGGTGCCGGTGCAGAAGTGCAGTGCTCCGTCCAGCCACACCGCCACCAGCGGCGTGACGTGCGGCCGGCCATCGGCCCGGACGGTGGTCACCCAGAACAGCTCGGCCGTCTCCAGGACCTGGCGCGTCTGATCCCACTCGGTGGCGGCGGCGCCTGGTTCGCTGAAGCGCTGGTCCAGGGTGGTGGCTGGTGCGGTCATCGAGATCCCTCTTCCTAGTTTCCGCAGGTACTAGCCCGGCCGCGGCCCGGGCCTCGTGCAGTTCTGACGTCCAGGAGGCGCCGGAACCATCGCCACAACGCGCCGAAGCCAGCGCTGGGTCAGCGGCGTTGTGCGCCCGTCCAACAATCACAGGAACTCCATCCATGCCCGGCTCGACTACCAGATCAGCGGCGTCTGCTGGTCCCTGGAGCCCGACCTGCGATGAGTCCGGCAAACGCCAGCCGTCTACCAGGTCAGCAACACCAGCAGTTCCAGGAACCGCCCGGCACAAGGAGGCGACGATGCGGCTGACCTTGCACACCTTTCTCACCATCGACGGCGTCATGCAGGCGCCCGGCGGCCCCGACGAGGACCGCGACGGCCAGTTCCCGCACGGCGGCTGGTCCTTCCCC
>DASUBV010000348.1:0-33812 GCA_035763085.1 Streptosporangiaceae bacterium
CGCAGGATGGCCTGGTCGGCCACGGCCTCCAGCGCGTCGTCGGTGAACTCCAGGTCCACCCCGTCCAGTTCGAACAGCCGCCGGTACTGCTTGACCAGGGCGTTCCGCGGCTCGGTCAGGATCTCGATCAGGGCGGTCCGGTCCAGCGGCCGGACGGTGGTGATCACCGGCAGCCGGCCGATGAACTCCGGGATCAGGCCGAACTTGATCAAGTCCTCCGGCATCACGTCGGCGAACACGTCGATCTGGTCGCGCTCGAACTTGGTGTGCAACTCGGCGCCGAACCCGAGGCCCTTCTTGCCGATCCGGTTCTCGATGATCGTGTCCAGCCCGGCGAACGCGCCGCCCACGATGAACAGCACGTTGGTGGTGTCGATCTGGATGAACTCCTGGTGCGGGTGCTTACGCCCGCCCTGCGGCGGCACCGAGGCGGTGGTGCCCTCCAGGATCTTCAGCAGCGCCTGCTGGACGCCCTCGCCGGACACATCGCGGGTGATCGACGGGTTCTCGCTCTTGCGGGCGATCTTGTCGATCTCGTCGATGTAGATGATGCCGGTCTCGGCCTTCTTGACGTCGTAGTCGGCCGCCTGGATCAGCTTGAGCAGGATGTTCTCGACATCCTCGCCGACGTAGCCGGCCTCGGTCAGCGCGGTGGCGTCCGCGATCGCGAACGGCACATTCAGCAGCCGGGCCAGCGTCTGGGCCAGCAGCGTCTTGCCCGAGCCGGTCGGCCCGAGCAGCAGGATGTTGGACTTGGCCAGTTCCACGCCGTCGTCGCCGCCGGACCGCTCGCCGCCGGACTGGATCCGCTTGTAGTGGTTGTAGACGGCGACCGACAGGCCCTTCTTGGCCTTCTCCTGCCCGATCACGTAGGAGTCGAGGAACTCATAGATCTCACGCGGCTTGGGCAGGCTGTCCCACTTGAGCTCGGTGGGCTCGGCCAGCTCCTCCTCGATGATCTCGTTGCACAGATCTATGCATTCGTCGCAGATGTACACGCCAGGGCCGGCGATCAGCTTCTTGACTTGCTTCTGGCTCTTCCCGCAGAACGAGCACTTCAGCAGGTCACCGCCATCACCGATGCGTGCCACCCAGATACTCCTTTGCGACGCGTCGCGCGCAGCGGCCCGGACGAGCCGGCTGCGGCGGATGTGTGCCTGCGAGCCATTTCCGCGCTGAATCTAGACGGTACCGCCTCGGCGGCCCTGAGTGTGGCCTAAGGACCGCGCCGCCGGCGCGCCGGCCAGATCCTGCGGTTAAGACGACCCTACCTCGGACTTGCGCTTGAGCATTGTCAGAACTTCATCTACCAGCCCGTATTCCTTGGCTTCTTCGGCGGTGAAGAACTTGTCGCGCTCGGTGTCGCGGCGGACCTGCTCCTCGTCCTGGCCGGTGTGCTTGGCCAGGATCTGCTCCATGGCCTGGCGCATCCGCAGGATTTCCCGGGCCTGGATCTCCAGGTCACTGGACTGGCCGTAGCCGCTTTCCACGGCCGGCTGGTGGATCAGGATCCGGGAGTTGGGCAGCGCCATCCGCTTGCCCTTGGTGCCGGCCGACAGCAGCACGG
Organism: Streptosporangiaceae bacterium; assembly: GCA_035763085.1. Classification (GTDB taxonomy): domain Bacteria; phylum Actinomycetota; class Actinomycetes; order Streptosporangiales; family Streptosporangiaceae; genus DASUBV01. Next base: position 1,568 of record DASUBV010000348.1, read on the forward strand.
CTGCCGCGGACGCCGCCTGACCCAGGCAGAATGTCTGGATATCGGGCTGGATGTACTGCATGGTGTCGTAAATCGCCATCATTGACGTCATCGACCCGCCGGGCGAGTTGATGTACATCAGGATGTCGCGATCGGGGTCGATGGACTCCAGCGTGATCAGCTGCGCCATCACGTCGTTCGCCGAGGCGTCGTCGATCTGGACGCCCAGGAAGATGATCCGCTCCTCGAAGAGCTTGTTGTACGGGTTCATCTCCTTGATCCCGTACGACGTGCGCTCCACGAAGGACGGCAGGACATACCGGGACTGCACCGGATGTGCCAGCAAGGGGTGCTGCGGCTGGCTGCCAGCCATCACGCTCGTCTCCTCCGCTTTCGTAGCCCAGCTCACGAGACCGGCCCGACTGTGGGAACCTCGGTGGCGCTGCGCACCACGTGGTCGACGAAGCCGTAGTCCTTGGCCTCCTCGGCGGTGAACCAGCGGTCCCGGTCGGAGTCCTGCTCGATCTGCTCGACGGTCTGCCCGGTGTGCATCGCGGTCCGCTCGGCCAGCACCCGCTTGAGGTACAGGCTGTGCTCGGCCTGGATCCGGATGTCGGTGGCGGTGCCGCCGATGCCGCCGTGCGGCTGGTGCATCAGCACGGCTGCGTGCGGCATCGCATAGCGCTTGCCGTGCGTGCCGGCCGACAGCAGGAACTGGCCCATAGACGCGGCCATGCCCATCGCGTAGGTCGAGACATCGTTGGGCACGTACTGCATCATGTCGTAGATGGCCAGGCCCGCGTAGACCGAGCCGCCCGGCGAGTTGATGTACAGGCTGATGTCGCGCTTGCCGTCCTCGGCCGCCAGCAGCACCAGCTCAGCGCAGATCCGGTTGGCCAGGTCGTCGTCGACCTGCTGGCCGAGGAAGATGATCCGGTGCCGGAGCAGGCGCTGAAACAGCATGTCTCCGATCGGCTGCACCTGAGCCTCAGCGGTCCGCGCGAGCACGGACGCAAGCGGCTGGTCGTGGGAAGCCGTGGTCACGTGACCCTCCTCGTTGTTGTTCCGCGCCTTCGTCATTGACTGTGACCATAACCCGCCCGCGGACGCGGGAAGTCCGCTGATCCGGCCGTGTTCGCTGACGGCGTGGCGGGTGCCTGCCCGGCGGCTGCTCTATCAGGGCCGCGCCGGGCAGGTGCTGCTGGTCAGGCCTGGTCGGCGCTGGCGTCGGTTTCGGTGGTTTCGGCGTCGGTCTGCTTGGCCTTGGCGCGGCGGGCGCGCGGCGCCTTGGCCGGCTTGTCCCCGTCCTCCGGGGCCTCCTTCGGCTCCCTGGTCTTGGCGGCCCGGGTCCTTCGCCTGGCGGGAGCCTCGGCGGCCTCGGCGGCCTGCGCCTCATCGCCGGCGGCTTCATCGCCCGCGGCCTCGGTGCCGGCGGCCTCGTCGCTGGCCTCGTCCTCCTCGCCGTCCTCGCCGCGGATGGCAGCCGCGACATCGACCGGGTGGCCGGCCTCATCGGTCACCGTGGCCCGCTCGGTCATCAGCGTCAGTGCCTTGGACCGCAGCACATCGGAGACCACGTGGGAGAGCTGACCGGAGTCGGTGAGCTGCTTGGCCAGCTGCTGCGGGGCGACGCCCATCTGGTAGGCCTGCTGGGTCACGTAGGCGTCCAGCTCGGCCGACTCGATGCCGATCTTCTCGTCCGTCGCGATCCTGTCCAGGATGAACCCGGCCTTGACCGAGCGGCGTGCATCGGAGGCGAACTCCTCCTCGATGGCAGCCGCGGTCTGGCCGCTGCCCTCCAGGTAGTTGTCCATCGTCATGCCCGCCCGCTGCAGCCGGTCGTTCAGCGAGTGGCGGCGCTGCTCGATCTCCTCGTCGATGATCCGCTCCGGCAGCGGCATGTCGACCCGCTCCAGGACCGCGTCCAGGGTCCGCTCCCGGGCCTGGCCCGCCTGGCCGGAGCGGCGCATCGCCTCCAGCTGCTTGCGGGTCCCGGCGCGCAGCTCGCCGATCGTGTCGAACTCGCTGGCCGACTGGGCGAAGTCGTCGTCCAGCGGCGGGAGCTCCTTGACCTTGACGGAGTTCACCGTGACCTGGACGTCGGCCTCCATGCCCGCCAGCTGGCCGCCGGCCAGCTCCGCGGTGAAGGTCTTGGTCTCCCCGGCCGACATGCCGGCCAGCGCCTCATCCAGGCCATCCAGCATCGAGCCGGTGCCGACCTCGTAGGAGATCCCGCTGGCCTGGGCGTCCTCGACAGCCTTGCCGTCGACCGATGCGGCCAGGTCGATGGACACGAAGTCGCCGTCGGCCACCGCGCGGTCCACGCCCTTGAGCGAGGCGAACCGCTCGCGCAGCGAGCCGAGGTACTCCTCGACCTGGTCCGGGGTGACCTCGGTGCTCTCGACGGTGACCGGGATCCCGTCCAGGTCAGGCAGCTCGAAAGCTGGCCGGCGGTCCAGCTCGCCGGTGAAGACCAGTTCCTTGCCGTCATCGAGCTTGGTGACGTCGTAGTCCGGCTGGCCGAGGCCGACGATCTCGTGCTCGTCGAGGGCCTTGATCAGCAGCTGCGGCATCGCCTCGTTGATGGCCTGCTCCAGCACGGCCGGCCGGCCGACCCGCTGGTCGATCACCCGCGGCGGCACCCGGCCGGGGCGGAAGCCCGGCACCCGGATCTGGCGGCTGACCTCGCGGTAAACCTGATCAAGGTTCTGCTTCAGCTCCGCGAAGGGCACCTCAACGGTGAGCTTGACACGGGTAGGGCTCAGTTCTTCGACGTCGGTCTTCACTGCGAGGTGGCTCCTGAGAAATCCGACCAGGCCGGCCCCCACGGCACGGCCCGGGCACGGCTGATTCGCGCATGGCTGAGGCCGCCAAGTCTAGGGCAGGACGGCAGTGTTCACCCGGCGCGGGTGATGAAGGCGCAGTCAGCCGATCACACGATGACTTCAGGCCAGAAGACCGCCCGGCACACGGGGTCCAGACCTGGAGGCCGATATGACCGAATCGCAGACCAATCGTCCCGATCCGGGCAGCACCGCCAGCCTGGCCCGGGAGGGCGCAGCGTCCGGCACGGCGGCCGGGCAGGCGTCCGTGCCGCCGCAGGGCCGGCGTGGCCAGCCCGGCCAGGGCGGCGCGGACGACGTGTATGCGGCTGCGGCGGGTGCTCCGCTGGGCCTGGGCCCGGCCCTGGCCAAGATGGCGTGGCCAGTCGCGATGCTGGCCGCCCTCGGCATGCTGGCCGTCGGCATCCTGCTGCTGGTCTGGCCGCAGGCCACGCTGACCATCGTCGCCATCCTGATCGGGGCGGCGCTTCTGGTGACCGGCGTGTTCCGGCTCTTCAACGGGATCACCGCGCGCGGCGAGAGCGGCGGGATGCGTGCCGCCGACATCGTCATCGGCCTGCTCGCCATCGTGGTGGGCCTGTACTGCCTCAAGCATCACCAGCTGACCGTGCTGGTCCTGGCCCTGGTGGTCGGGGTCTACTGGATCATCCACGGCATCGGCGACCTCATCACCGCAGCGACCGCATCCGGGGTCCCCGGCCGCGGGCTGCTGGCCTTCGGCGGCGTCTTCAGCCTTGCGGCCGGACTGGTCATCCTGTTCTGGCCGGGGGTGTCGCTCATCCTGCTGCTGACGATCCTGGGCGCCTGGTTGCTCCTGTACGGCGTGGTACTCGCCGTCCTGGCGTTCCGGCTCCGCAGCGAGGCAAAGGCCGGCTCTGCTCGCCCGGCCCAGCCAGCCCCGGCGTAGCCAGCCGACCGCCGAAGAACGTGCGGCTGCCGTCAGGGGGACCGGCAGCCGCACGTTCACGTCTGCGCCCGTCCGCGCTTGCCCGCCCGCAGCGCCCGCCGGATCCGCCCCGCGCGCAAGTGCCCTGGCTCGTATGCCCGGCACGGATGCCCCACGCGCACGTGCGCCGACGCGAGTGCTCGGATCGGCTAGAGCAGGTCGAGACGGCGGCCGCGGGCGATGGCCTGGCGGCGGTTGGCCACGCCGAGCTTGCGGTAGGCCGAGCGCAGGTGCGTCTTGACCGTGTTGATCGACAAGAACAGTGCCTCGGCGATCTCCTGATTGGTCATGTGCGAGGGCAGGAACCGGAGCACGGCCAGCTCGCTGCTGGTCAGCGGCAGGTCCGCCGGGCTGCCCGGAGCCGCAGCCGCCGGGCGCGGCAGCTGAGCGTCGAACCGCTCCAGGATCCGGCCGGCGAACCCCGCGCAGCGGCTGGTCGGCGGGATCAGGACAGTCATGGCCGACCGCACGGCCGGTCCGCCGTCCAGGAAGATCCGCGACGCGCCCTCGGGCTCGGCCAGCGCCAGGGCATGCTCGATGGCCTGACCGGCCTCGGTGACCTGGCCCAGCCGGCGCCGGGCCACGGCCGCGACCAGCAGCGCCCCGATCCGGTCCCGCAGCGTGGCGTCCAGCACCACGTCGGCCGTCCCGACGCCGGCCGGCACCACGTCGGCCGGCATCACGCCGGCCGGCACCGCGGCGGCCGGTCCCGCGGCGGCCGTTCCGACGGCAGCCGGCACCACGTCATCAGGAATCGTGGTGTCCGGCCCCGGCTCGGCTAGGACTGGCCCGATGAGTTCCAGCGCGCCCTGGTCATCGCCCGCGGCCAGCGCCAGCCGGCCCCGGATCAGCGCGCTGGCCGCCGGGAAGCGGCCCGGGTCATCCGATCCGCCGTCCAGCGCCAGCGCCGCCAGCTCCGGCTCGCCCGCGGCCAGCGCCGCGCTCGCCTCGGCCAGCGTGAGCGCGGAACCGATGGCCGGCTCCCCTGGCTCGATGGTCTCGCGGAGCCGGGCCAGCACCGAGCGGGCCGCGGCCGGGTCGGATTCTGCCATGGCGCAGTGCACCCGGATCAGCCCGCTGATCAGCGCGGCGGGCGGCTCGCCGGCGATCTGGCCGGCGCCGGCGCACCGGTCCGCCTCATCCAGCAGCGCCCGGGCCGCATCCACCTCGTCCCTGGCCAGGCTGACCTGCGCGGTGGCCAGCGCTCGCGGGCAGTCCAGCGCCGGGTCGGCGCTGTCGGGTCCGGCGATCTCCGCCGGGTCGGCGGCAGTCTCGGCCAGCATCGCGCTCGCCGCGGCCAGGCTGCCCTGCCGCGCGGCGGCCAGCGCCTGCCACGCCAGCGCCCGCGCTCGCAGGCCGGGCATGCTGCCGGCCGTCAGCTGCGCGCTGGCCCGCCCGAAGGCGTGCCGGGCCGCGATGACCTCCAGGCGGCGCAGCCGGGCACAGCCCAGCGCGAACCACAGCAGCCCGGCGGCCCGGTACTGCGGTACCGCCGCGGCCGTCGCCTCGGCCTGCTCGGCCCGGGCTTGCTGACGGGCCAGCCAGTCCGGGTCCGCGGCCGCGTCGCAGGCACCCTGCATGACGCGCAGCGCCGTCAGCCACGGCTCGATGACCTGGCGCGCATCGTCTTCCAGCCGTGGCAGTGACCGCTCCGCGCAGGCCAGGTGCGGCGCCGCCCCATCCGGGTCGTCCTGCCACAGCCGGGCCGCGGCCAGGGCCGCCGCCACCGGCGCGTCACCTGCCCGGCGGTCAGCCGGGAAAGCCGCGAGCACCGCCTCCAGGCCCGCCGGCCCGTCGGGAGCCGTGTCACTCAGTGCCGCGATGCCGGGCCCGGAGCCCCCGGAGACCAGCCGGTCGGCGGTCAGCACCCCCGCGCCTGCCTCGGCCAGCACCCGCGCGCCCTGGTCCCAGTCGCCCGCATCGGCCGCCAGCCGCACCGCCTCGACCGCGTGGCCGCGATCAGCGTGCCAGCGCGCCGCGCGGTTCAGCAGGCCCGGCACCTCGTGCGGCAGCTCGCGACGCAGCTCAGCCGCCAGTACCTCGCGCAGCATCGGGTGATACCGGTACCCGTCCTGCCCCGCGCCCACCGGGTCGACCAGCCCGGTCTCCCGGCTCAGCCGCTCCAGCGTCCGCGCCCCCGTGCCGTCCTGCCCGGTGAGCGCGTCGGCCAGCCCGCCGGTCAGACTGGTGGTCACGCTCGTGCGCAGCATGAACTCCCGGCTGGCGGGCGACTGGCGGGCCAGCACCTCATCACGGACGTAATCAATAACGGCACCCTCGGCCCCGGCCGTGCCCCGGCCCGTGGTGGCCGGCTCGGGCGGGCTCTCCGGGTCGCCCTCGGCGCCCGTGGCCGCCGGGCCGCCTGGCCGGCTGCCGCGCGGTGCACCAGGCCGTGGCGTCATCACCGCCAGCCGCAGCCCGGCCATCCAGCCCTCGGTTCGGCGCAGCAGCTCGGCCCGCCGGGCCGCGGGCATGCCCAGGCCCAGCATCGAGAAGTAGGCGTCGGCCTCGGCTGCCGTGCAGGCCAGGTCGGCGGCGCTGATGTCGGTCAGCTCCCCGGCCACCCGCAGCCGGGCCAGCGACAGCTCCGGCGGGCAGCGGCCGGACAGCACCAGCCGCAGGCCAGCCGGAGCATGCTTGATCAGCGTGTTGAGCCCGGTCAGCACCGGGCCGCAGCCGGCCAGCTCGTGCACGTCATCGAGCATGAGCACGACCGGGTCGGGCAGGTTCCGGGTGGCCGCCACAATCTGCAGCGGGTAGGCCTCCGGCGGCGCGGCAGCCAGCTGGCCGGCGTCCTCCGGCCCGACCGCGCCCGCCCGGACCAGCGCGGCCAGCACGTACTGCCAGAACCTGGCTGGGTCGCGGTCCTCAGCATCGATCGTCAGCCAGGCGGGCTGCCGCCCGGCCGGGCGCGCCACCGCCCAGGCCGCGCAGGCCACGGTCTTGCCGGCCCCGGCGGGCCCGGACACTACTGTCACCCGGTGCCGGGCAGCGGCGTCGATCAGCTCGGTCAGCCGGCGGCGGCGCAGCACCGCAAGCGTCAGCCGCGGCACGCGAAGCTTGTCTTCCAGGAGCGGTGGCAGCCCGAGCACCGTGGCCTGCCGCAGTCGCGGCTGCCGGTCTCGCTGCTGGGTAAGCCGCGGCGGCCCAGGCCGCTGCGGCCGCGCTCGCGGCGGAACCGCGGGCTTGCTTGCTGTACTTGTCATCATTCCCCCGAGAAGGAGCCGGCCGTGGCGGCCGCGGTCCTGGCTCCATCACCCGCTGCGGTGAAATTTGCAGCTCAAAGCCCCGTAACCGGCCTACCCCCCGAGGCACGGGGCGAACCAGCCACCGCCCCGGCGCCGGCCGGCGCAGCGTATGCATATTGCCGGCGGAACGCGAACATATGGTACAGATTCGCCGTGGATACCGAATGATTACGAGGTGATCACGAGGCGGGCCGGCCGCTGGCCCGGGCGCACGGAATGCCGCGGCGCCGGCCAGGCCGTCGAATCCGCGCGCGGCGTCCTGCGCCGCGCCGCCGCCTGCGTTCACCCCGGCCGGGTGATGCCTGGCGGCTGCCCTGGTCCGTAGCGTTCCGAGTACGACAACCCGGACAACTGGCCTGCATGCGGGGGACGGCAAGGCGGACCCGTGATGTGCCTGGGAACGCGGCAGCCACCTGGATCCGGCTGGGTCAGAGGGGAGTGCTTCGATGAGCAGTGCACAGGACAGGGCGCCAGGCTACGGAGGGGCCGCCACCGGCAGCCCGGCTCCGGCCGGCGGCAGCGCGCCGGGCACCGGCCGGGAGACCGGCTACCAGGCGGCGGAGTATGAGCGCGGCTACGGCGGCGGCGGCATGGGTGAGGCCGGGGGCACGATCCTGGCCGGGACGCTGATGATCTTGTCCGGCCTGTGGAGCTTCTTCCTCGGCCTGGTCGCGATCGTCAAGCAGAGCTTCTACGTGGCCACCCCGAACAACATCTACGAATTCAGCGTGCACGGCTGGGGCTGGGTGCACCTGATCCTGGGCATCGTGGTCTTCGCCGCCGGGGTCTGCGTGCTGCTGGGCCAGACCTGGGCCAAGGCGCTTGGCATCGTGCTGGCGGTCTTCAGCGGGATCGCGAGCTTCCTGTTCCTGCCCTACTACCCGCTCTGGTCGATCATCGTGATCGCGATCGACGTGTTCATCGTGTGGGCGCTGGCCCACAGCATCTCCCGGGGCAGCCGGGTGGCATAAGACGGGCGCGGGGCCGGGCCACCGACCGCCCGGCCCCGGCGTCAGGGGGGCCAGGACCCCGCTCCGGCCGCTGCAGGGGCGGGGTCCTGGTTTGCCCATATGATTGCCCGCTCTCCGACGGGCCGCCGGAGGTACCCCCTTCGCTCTTCGATGTACCGCCTGCGAGCCGGTGCGGCGCCGTGGGCGCGCCGCCTTCCCTCGTCGCAAGCTGCTCAGTCCGGGCCCTCCGTGCCGCCCCGGCTCGCCCGGGCTCCTCAGTCCAGGCCCCGCCGCGCCCCTTCGGTTCGCTCGCCGACTCAGGCGGCCCCGGCCGCACGGAGGGGAGGCTCCGGGCCGGGGCCGTCCTGGCACGGCTCCGCGCCGGGCGGGACAGGGGGGAGCGAGTGCCCGGCGCGGAACAGCGCGCGCCAGGTACCCCGCCCCCCCGGCAGCAAACATCCGGCCCCGGTACTCCGGCAGGCAATCTGCGGTGAGCCGGGCCCGCCACCGCAGCCAAGCCCGTCACGGCTGGCCCAGCAGCCGCAGGATCTCGCTGGTGGTCTGCTCCGGGCCGCCAGTGGCCGGGACCAGCAGCACCTGCTCCGGCGGCTGCGGCAACTCCAGGTCGGCGAACTGGCTGTCCAGCAGCTGGGCCGGGAAGAAGTGGCCATGCCGGGCCGTCAGCCGGGCCACGTCGGCATCGTGCGGGATGACCAGGAAGACCATTCGCGGCCGCGCGGACCCGGACAGCAGCAGGTCCCGGTAGCGGCGCTTAAGCGCCGAGCAGGCCACCACGGCCGACCTGCCCGCGGCCGCCTGCTCGTCCATCCAGGTCACGATCGCACGCAGCCAGGGCCACCGGTCGTCGTCAGTCAGCGGCACCCCGGCGTGCATCTTGGCCACGTTCGCCGGCGGGTGGAAGCTGTCGCCGTCGGCGAACTCGCAGCCCAGCCGGCCGGCCAGCAGCTCGCCGATGGTCGTCTTGCCGCTGCCGGCCACTCCGGCCACCACCACGATCATGCCGCGAGGCTAGAGGACGCTGCCGCCGGCAGTTCGGTCAGCCCCGGGGAACTGCGGGAACGAGCTCAGCGATGCAGTCCTCGCGGGCCCGGGGCTGATGGCTGCGGTGGCAGGCCCCTCCGTGGCGTTCAGCGCGCCTGCGCCCCCGTGAGCACCAGGTCCACCGAGCCGGCACCGTGGTCAAGCTGGTAGTCAAGGTTGATCGCGGCGTTGATCAGCGACAGGTGGCTGAAGGCCTGCGGGAAGTTGCCCAGCTGCTCGCCTGTGATGCCGATCTCCTCGGAGTACAGGCCGAGGTGGTTGGCGTAGGTGTGCATCTTCTCGAAGGTCAGCGATGCCTCCCGGAGCCGGCCGGCCCGGGCCAGCGCGTCGACGTACCAGAACGTGCACAGCGAGAACGTGCCCTCCTCGCCGCGCAGGCCGTCCGGCGAGGCGCCGGGGTTGTACCGGTAGACCAGGCTGTCGGAGACCAGCTCGCGGTTCATCGCATCCAGCGTGGCGGTCCACATCGGGTCGCGCGGCGCGATGAAGCCCATCAGCGGCATCAGCAGCAGCGAGGAGTCGAGCACGTCGGTGCCGTAGTACTGGGTGAACGCTCCCACCTTGGGATTCCAGCCGCGCTCCATGACCTGGCGGTAGATCTGGTCCCGCTCGGCGCGCCACCGGGTGATGTCGGCCGGCCGCCCGTGCCGCTCGGCCAGCCGGATCGCCCGGTCCAGCGCCACCCAGCACTGGAACCGCCCGTAGGTGAAGCTCTTGCGGCCGCCGCGGGTTTCCCAGATGCCCTCCTCGGCCTGGTCCCAGTGCTCGCAGACCCAGTCGACCATCTCGGTCACCGCCAGCCAGCCGCGGTAGGCCATCGACAGCCCGGCGGTGTCGGCGTGCAGCAGCGCGTCCAGGGCCTCGCCGTAGATGTCGAGCTGCAGCTGGTCGGCGGCCCCGTTGCCGATCCGCACTGGCCGCGAGCCCCGCCATCCCTCGAAATGGCCCAGCGTCTCCTCGGTCAGGTCCGAGCTCCCGTCCACCCGGTACATGATCTTCATCGGCCCCGAGAGGTCACCGGCCTGCTCGGTCGCGCGGTCACGCATCCACATGCCGAACGCTGCGGCCTCCTCCCGGTAGCCCAGGCCGAGCAGTGCGTAGATGGAGAACGAGGCGTCCCGGATCCAGGTGTAGCGGTAGTCCCAGTTCCGCTCGCCGCCGACCTGCTCGGGCAGCGCGGCCGTGGGCGCGGCGACCAGCGCACCGGTAGGCGCGTAGGTCATCAGCTTGAGCGTCATCGCCGAGCGCGAGACCATCTCCCGCCACCGGCCCCGGTAGGTCGACCGGGCCAGCCAGCTGCGCCAGAACCCGGCGGTCTCGTCGGCCAGCCGCTGCACCTCGTGCGGCGGCAGCCGCCGCGGCCTGCCGCCCATGGACTCCAGCACCACCCCGGCGGTCTGGCCCTCGCTCAGCGTCCAGCCCATGCGCAGGCCCCGGCCGGCCCGCTTGAGGCGGGTGCCGGCCCTGGCCGCCCCGCGCGAGCCGACGGTGTGCAGGGTGAGCTCCTGGTCGCCGGCCCGGAACACGGCGCCGGCGTCGGACACCTCGACGGTGTGCTTGCGCCGCGCGTAGTCAAAGCGCGGCTGCAGGTCCATGACGAACTTCATGGTGCCGCGGGCCACTCTGATCTGCCGGACCAGCCGGTGCCGGTCGGTGGCCAGCCCGGTGATCACCGGCATGAAGTCGTGCACCTCGCCGACGCCGTCGGCGGACATGAACCGGGTGACCAGGATCGCGCTCTCGGGCAGGTAGATCTGCCGGGTCACGTACTCGCAGCCCTCCGGCGAGATCTGGAAGTGACCGCCGCCGTCGGCGTCCAGCAGCGAGGCGAAGACGCTGGGCGAGTCGAACCGGGGGCAGCAGAACCAGTCCACGCAGCCGTCGGTGCTGATCAGCGCCGCAGTCTGCAGGTCGCCGATGAGCCCGTGGTCGCTGATACTGGGGTAGCGAGACATAGCGGGCATCTCCTTGATGCTCCAGGCGCCCGCGGCTACGGCGCCAGCGGGCGCGCGGTCAGGCCGTCCGGGCCTGCGGTGCCTCACCGCCGAGCCGGTCGAGCAGGTGGTCAGCGACGCGCAGCGCGTTGGCCATGACCGTCAGGGCCGGGTTCACCGCGCCGATGCTCGGGAAGAAGCTGGCGTCGGCGACGTAGAGGTTGTCGAGCTCGTGGGCCTTGCAGTCCGGGTCCAGCACGGAGGTAGCGGGGTCGGTGCCGAACCGGCAGGTCCCGGCCTGATGGGCGACCCCGGCCAGCGGGATGTCCATCTTCATGTAGAAGTTCTTGTCCAGCACGTGGTGCTCGGCCATCCCGGCGTGATTGAGGATGGTGCGCAGCTCCCGGTACAGGCCGTCGGCCTCGCTGCCGTTGGTCGTGGTGTAGTCCAGGTGGATGCGGCCCTGGCCGTCCACGGTGATCCGGTTGCCGGGCAGCGGCAGGTCCTCGGTGGTCAGCCAGAAGTCGACGCCGTGCCGCGCCACGTCCTCCAGGCCGAGCTTCGGGGCCAGCCTGGTCAGCTTCGGCTCCTCGCCCTTCATGGCCTCGGCGTTGGACTTGCCGAGCATCTGGATGTTGCCCAGCGGCCACTGCTGGCCGCCGCCGGCCAGGTAGAAGTCGTTGATCGCCAGCGTCTTCTGGTACACGGTGTCGTTGGGCTCGCTGCTCAGCGCCAGGACCGCGCGGCTGTTGTGGAACATGTAGTTGCGGCCCACCTGGTCCGAGCCGTTCGCCAGGCCGGCCGGGTGCTGATCACTGGCCGACTGCAGGAGGATCCGGGCGGTGCCGGCAGCCCCGGCGCAGACCACCACGATGTCGCCGGCGTAGACCTCCTCGTGGCCGTCCCGCTGCACCACCACTCCGGTCACCGTCCGGCCCGACGGGCTGGTCTGCAGCCGGATGACCTCGGAGTTGACCAGAAGTGTCACGTTCGGCCGGGTCAGCAGCGGCCGGACCGCGATGGTCTCGGCGTCGGACTTGGCGTGCACCAGGCACGGGTAGCCGTCGCAGAAGGCGCACCGGATGCACGAGCTGGCTGGCCGGGAGGCCTCGTCGAGCAGGATCCCGCACGGCGCGTGGAACGGGCGGTAGCCGGCCGCCGTCAGGTCGTCCGACAGCTGCTGGATGCGCGGCTCGTGGGAGACCGCCGGCCAGGGGTACGGGCGCGAGGACAGGCCCTCGGTCGGGTCCTCGCCGTGCGCGCCGTGCACCTGGTAGAGCCACTCGGCGCGGCTGTACCACGGCTCGAGCTCGTCGTAGCTGAGCGGCCAGCCCGGTGACAGCCCGTCGGCGTGCTTGATCTCGCCGAAGTCGGCCGGGCGCAGCCGGTACAGCGCGGCGCCGTACATCTTGGTGGCGCCGCCGACGAAGTAGTGCACCTGCGGCTGGAATGGCTGCCCGGCGGAGTCGTACCAGGTATCGGGCGAGATGTACTTGCCGTCGACGAAAACCTGCCTGGAGTCCCAGTTGTCCAGCTCCCGGGGCAGGAAGTCGCCGCGCTCGAGCAGCAGGATCTGCCTGCCGGAGTCGGCCAGTGCCCGGGCCAGGGTCCCGCCGCCCGCCCCGGTACCGACGATGACAACGTCGTAACGCTCCGTCATGCGGGCACGATGCCCCGCGAACCGCCGCCGGAACCCTCGCCGGCCGCGCCGGCCGCCTTTTCGCGCGTGCCCCCGCAGCGGGCGGGCGCAGATCACCCGGACCGGATGATGCCGGCCGACTGGTCGCGGGGCAAGGGTGACAGCGGTGACGCAGGCCGCCAGCGCGAGGCCAGTCCGGGCCGGGGCGGCGGCCGGGAACGCTCATCATCCGATCGGGGGAATGCCGTCATGTCACGCAGGCAGGAAGCCGGCCGTCGAGGGCCGGGAACGCTGCAGGTGAGCACGTTCGAGATGGATAGCGGTCCGCTGATCGTCGGCGCCGCGCTGATCGGTGCGGGGGCCGTCATCGGCCTGGCCGGGATGGTGATCGGCGGGATAGCCGTGCTGTCGGCGACCCGGCGCTGGGTCAGCCAGATGGAGCAGCCGCCAGCCGAGATGGCCCGGCAGAAGTGGGCCCAGGCACGCGCGGCGACCATGGCCGGCGCCAGCGCCTGGCACAACGGCGTCCCCGCGGACACGCGCAACACCTGACGCCCGCGCCGGCCTCAGGCAGTACCCGGACCAGCAGCACTCACCAGGCGGTAACCCGTGAACGTCGACCTCGCACGCTGGCAGTTTGCCTTCACCTCGGTGAACCACTTCCTGTTCGTGCCGGTCACCATCGGGCTGGCCGTCCTGACGGCGCTGCTGCAGACCGCCTGGTACCGCGGCGGGCGGCCGGAGTACCTGCGGCTGACCAGGTTCTTCGGCACGCTGCTGGTCATCAACGTGGCCATCGGCGTGGTCACCGGGCTGGTCCAGGAGTTCCAGTTCGGGATGAACTGGTCGGCCTACTCACGGCTGGTCGGGAACATCTTCGGCGCCCCGCTGGCCATGGAGGGCCTGCTGGCCTTCTTCCTGGAGTCCACCTTCCTGGGCCTGTGGCTGTTCGGCTGGGACAAGCTCTCGCGCCGGGTGCACCTGCTGTGCATCTGGGCGGTGGCGGCGGGCAGCATGCTGTCGGCGGCGTTCATCCTGGCCGCCAACTCCTGGATGCAGCACCCGGTCGGCTATGTCACCAGCCGCAGGACCGGGCTGCCTCAGCTGACCGACATCTGGGCGGTGCTGACCAACCCGGTGTTCGTCTGGGGCTACACCCACATTCTGCTGGCCTCGCTGGTCACCGGGGCCGGGGTGATGCTGGCCGTCTCGGCCTGGCAGCTGCGCCGCGGCGGCGTCCGGGAGGTCTTCACCCGGTCGGCACGGCTGTCGCTGGCCGTGCTGGTGCCCGCGATGCTGTTCGCGATGCTGGTCGGCAGCGAGCTGGGCGTCATCGAGGGCCGGTACCAGCCGATGAAGATCGCCGCCGCCGAGGCGCAGTGGACGACCTGCCAGCCCTGCTCGTTCTCGGTGTTCCAGATCGGCGGCGGCAGCAACGACCAGACGCCGACGCAGATCCTGGCCATCCCGCACCTGCTGTCGCTGCTGGCGACCAACCACTGGAACGGCAAGGTCGTGGGGCTGAGCCCGCTGCAGGCGCAGTACAGCAAGAAGTACGGGCCGGGCTATTACGTGCCGAACGTCTTCATCCAGTACTGGTCGATGCGGGTGATGGCCTACACCGCCGGGCTGATGCTGGTAGTCGGCGCGTGGGGGCTGTGGCTGATCCGCCGCCGCACGCTGGCCACCTCGCGGCTGTTCCTGCGGGTGGCCGTGTGGGCCGCGGCGCTGCCGTTCGCGATGAACACGGCTGGCTGGCTGCTGACCGAGAGCGGGCGGCAGCCCTGGGTGGTGCAGGGCATCCAGCTGACCCGCAACGGGGTCTCGCCTTCGGTGTCGACGACGACCATCGCGGTCAGCCTGGCCATCTTCGTGGCCCTGTACGGGGCGCTGGCGATCATCGACTTCTGGCTGATGCTCCGCTACTCACGCAGGGAGCTGCCCGCGGCCCCGGCCGGCGGCGAGGGCGCCGAGGACCGCGTTCCCGCGGTCCAGTACTGAGGCGGTGCGGCAGCCATGATCCCGTTCTGGTTCATCCTGATCACGATCTTGTGGATGGGCTTTTTCGTGCTGGAGGGCTTCGACTTCGGCGTCGGCATCCTGCACGGGGTGGTCGGCCGGGACGAGGCCGGCAGCCGCGCGGCGGTCAACACGATCGGCCCGCTGTGGGACGGCAACGAGGTCTGGCTGATCGTCGCCGCAGCCGCCATGTTCGCTGCGTTCCCGGCCTGGTACGCCACCATGTTCTCCGGCTTCTACATGGTGGTGGTGGTGCTGCTGGTGGCGCTGATCCTGCGCGGTGTCTCGTTCGAGTACCGGGGCAAGCGTGACTCGGCGCGCTGGCGGCGGGGCTGGGACGCGGCCATGGTGGCCGGCAGCCTGGCTGCGCCGTTCCTGATCGGGCTGATGCTGGGCAGCCTGCTGCACGGCGTGCCGGTCAATGCCCGCCAGGAGTTCACCGGCTCGCTGGCGGACGTGTTCTCGCCGTACGGGATCTACGCCGGGCTCACCCTGACGGCGCTGTGCGTGCTGCACGGCGCCACGTTCCTGGCCCTGAAAACGTCCGGGGCAGTCCGCCACCGGGCCGTCCGGCTGGCCCGCCTCGCGGCGCCCGCCGTGGCCCTCATCGTCACCGCGTACGCGGCCTGGACTCACGCCATCGCCGGCAAGGGGGCACTGCTCAACCCGGTGGAACTGGCGGCGGTGATCTTCGTGGTGGCGGCCGCGTGGCTGGCCCTCGACGGGCGCGACGGCTGGGCATTCGCCGCGACCACCATCACGATGGCCGCCAGCGTGCTGGCGATTTTCACCGACCTGTACCCGCGGGTGCTGGTGTCCAGCACGAGCCCGGCGTTCAGCCTGACCGCCGGGAACACCGCGTCGGGTAACTACTCGCTGAAGGTCATGACGATCGTGGCGGTTATCGCGCTGCCGTTCGTGCTGGCCTACCAGGGGTGGACGTATTACGTGTTCCGCCGCCGGATCAGCCCGGCGGACTTCGGCGGCTATCCGGATCCGGCCCGGCAGGCCGATGACAACCCGGGTCCCGCGCGGCAGGCCGGCGGCCAGCCGCGCGCGACGGCGCTCGCGGCCGGCCCGGCCACCGCGATGTCAGCGGCGGACCCGCAGCCGGCGGGCGAGCAGGCCAACCACGCCCGGCCGGGCGGCGGCCCTGAGCACGACGGTCAGCGGCAGGCCGGCGAGGAGCAGGCCGATGCACGGCAGGCCGGCGTACAGCAGGCCGGCGAGGGGCAGGCCGGCGACGGGCAGGCCGGCGACGGGCAGGCTGGCGACGGGCAGGCCAGCAGGCGGCAGGCCGACGACGGGCAGGCCAGCGGACGGCGCGAGGCAACGGGAACGCCGACCACGGACTCAGCGGGCCCGCGGGCGCCGCGGCACCGCTAGCGCTTGCCGAACCGGGGAGGGGGATCGGGTGACTGACCAGCATGTCAGCGCGGCGCGGCTCACCGAGCCGGAGTTCCGCGCGCTGTATGACCGGCTGCGGGCCGGGCCGGCCTGGGGGCCGCGGGACCGGCGGGGGGCGCTGAACTACCTCACTCCGGACCTGGTGGCGGCGGCCTGCCGGGACGTGCGCCTGGGCCGGGCGGTGTCGATGGCCGCCGAGCTGCCCGACGTCGCCGCGCCGGACAACCCCGAGCCGGTCACTCACGAGCTGGGGACAGCCGGGCCGGACGGCGGCGGCTCGATCGGCGGGGACAACGGCGACAGCGGGGCCGCCGGCAACGGCGCCGCGGAGCCGGGCGGCGCGGGGCAGGCCGGGCTGGCGTTCGCTATCGACCGGTTCGCGATGAACGTGCACGGTGATGCCGACAGCCACCTGGACGCGCTGTGCCACGTGATGTACGACGGGCGGCTCTACAACGACGTCGACCCGGCCGAGGCCGAGGGCGGCGTCCGGCCCGAGTCGGTCGAGATGGTGAAGGACGGGATCGTCGGCCGCGGCGTGCTGCTGGACATCCCGCGGCTGCGCGGCCTGCCGTGGCTGGATCCCGGCGACCACGTCACGGCGGCTGACCTGGCGGGTGCCGAGGCCGCGCAGGGAGTCCGGGTCGGCCGCGGCGACCTGCTGTTCGTCCGCGTCGGCCACCGGCGGCGCCGGTCCGAGCTGGGCGCCTGGGACGCCGCGACCCGGCGGGCCGGGCTGCATCCCGAGGCGATGGAGTTCGTGGCCGAGCGGCAGGTAGCGGTGCTGGGCAGCGACAGCAACAGCGACACCGCGCCCAGCGCGGCCGACGGGGTGCAGTTCCCGGTGCACGTGCTGGCCATCAACGCGCTCGGCGTGCACCTGCTGGACTACCTGCAGTTCGAGGACCTGGTGCCATTGTGCGAGCTGCTCGGGCGCTGGTCGTTCCTGTGTGTCATCGCACCGCTGCGGCTGGCCGAGGGCACCGGCTCGCCGGTCAACCCGATCGCGGTCGCGTAACCTCGCCGGCGCGCGGCGGCGCCGGCGCCCGCTGCGGCCCGGCCGCCCCGCCGCGCGCGGTGTCCGGTTTGCAAATTTCTGGCCTGATCCGCCCGCCCGGCCGGGCTGGCAGGCAAGCTGGAGGAGCGGGCCCGGCCCGTGCTGGCCGCCGGCGCCTGGCACGACATCACCCGTGCCGGGTGGCCCGTGACGGCGGCCGGCCGGCTCAGATTAGACAGTCACCCTGGCGGATAGGGGAACGAATATGACAGCACCGCAGCAGCACGTCGATGCCCTGGTGATCTTCGGGGCGACCGGTGACCTGGCCAAGCTGGAGACCTTCCCGGCGCTGGTCGGGCTGGTGCAGCGCGGCGTCCTGGATGTCCCGGTCATCGGCGTGGCCAAGAGCGGCTGGGGCGTGGAGCAGTTCCGCGGGTACGCGCGGGAATCGCTGACCCGCAACAAGATCGACCCCGAGGACCCGGCCGCGGCCAAGATGCTGGGGCTGCTGCAGTACGTGGACGGCGACCTGGGCGACCCGGCGACCTACCATGCCATGTCGGACGCCATCGGCGACGGAAAGAAGATCCTGTACTACCTGGAAGTGCCGCCGTCGCTGTTCGGCCGCATCGCCGAGGGCATCTCCAAGGCCGGCCGGGCCAGCGGCTCGCGGATCATGGTGGAAAAGCCGTTCGGCACCGACCTGGACAGCGCTGAGCAGCTGAACAAGCTCATGCACCAGTACTTCGCCGAGGACGCGATCTACCGGGTGGACCACTGGCTGGGCCTGGACCCGGTGGACAACCTGATATTCCTGCGCTTCGCCAACTCCATCCTCGAGCCGCTGCTGAACCGCACCCACGTGCAGAGCATCCAGATCACCATGGCCGAGGCGTTCGACGTCTCCGACCGCGGCAGCTTCTACGACAAGACCGGCGCGACCCGCGATGTGGTGCAAAACCACATGCTGCAGGTACTGGCCACCGTCCTGGCCGACCCGCCGGACGGCGCCGGGCTGGCCACCTGGCGGGACGCCAAGTCCCGGCTGATCGGCGCGCTGACCCCGCTGGACGCCAGCACGACAGTGCGCGGGCAGTACGAGGGCTACCACGACGTGACGGGCGTGGCACCGGGCAGCACCACCGAGACCTTCGTGGCGGTCCGGACGACCGCCAGCTCGTGGCGCTGGCAGGACGTGCCCATCCTGATCCGGGCGGGCAAGTGCCTGCCGGTGAGCGCCACCGAGGTGTCCTTCCGGTTCCGGCGGCCGCCGCACGACGCGCTCGGTCTCGGCGACGCCACCGCCGGCAACCACCTGCGGCTGCGCATTCACCCCAACAACCAGGCCGCGCTGAGCCTGACCGGCAAGAAGCCGGGCCAGGGCTGGCAGCCGCAGGACCAGGACCTGGTCTTCGCCGAGCCGCCCGGCGAGGACATGCGGCCTTACGACCGGCTCATCGGCGCGGCCCTGAGCGGGCAGCGCTGGCTGTTCGCCCGGCAGGAGACCGTGGAGGCGGCCTGGCGCGTCGTCCAGCCGATCCTGGGCGACGTCGTGCCGGCGCACCCCTACGCCAAGGGGACCTGGGGCCCGAAGGAAGCCGACTCGCTGCTGCCTCCGCACGAGGCGTGGCACGATCCGGCGGGCTGACCCGGTGAGTCACGCGGGCGGGGCGCCCCGCGTCGTCATCATCGGGGGTGGTTTCGGCGGGCTGTTCGCGGCCCGCGCGCTGCGCCGCGCCAGGGTCGAGGTGACGCTGATCGACCGCGCCCAGCACCACCTGTTCCAGCCGCTGCTCTACCAGTGCGCGACCGGCATCCTGTCGGAGGGGCAGATCACCGCGCCGCTGCGGCAGGTGCTGTGCCGGCACCACAACGTCGAGTGCGTCATGGCCGAGGTCACCGGCATCGACGCCGGGCGCCGGGTAGTGCACGCCACGCGGCCGCTGGGCGAGGAGACCGAGTTCGGCTACGACCACCTCATCCTCGCCGCGGGCGTGCAGCAGTCCTACTTCGGGCACGACGAGTTCGCGCCGCTGGCGCCGGGCATGAAGACCATCGCCGACGCGCTGACGATCCGCCGCCGGGTCTTCGGCGCGTTCGAGATGGCCGAGACCGCCGCCGATCCCGCCGAGCAGCAGCAGTGGCTGACCTTCGCGCTGGTCGGCGCCGGCCCGACCGGGGTCGAGCTGGCCGGGCAGATCCGCGAGCTGGCCACCAGGACGCTGCGCCGCGAGTTCCGCCACATCAAGCCGGAGGACGCGCGGGTGCTGCTGTTCGACGGCGGCGCGGCGCCGCTGGCCTCGTTCGGGCCGCGGCTGTCGGGGATCGCCGCCCGGACGCTCAGCGACCTGGGCGTCGAGATGCACCTGCACTCGATCGTCACCCACGTCGACACCCAAGGGCTGCTGGTGCGCGGGGCGGACGGGACCACCACCCGGTTCCCGGCGCGGGTCGTGCTGTGGACGGCGGGCGTGGGCGCGCCGCCGGTGGCCGCCGCCGTCGCCGAGGCGGCCGGCGCGTCGCAAGACCGGTCCGGGCGGATCGAGGTCGGCGATGACCTGACCATCCCGGGTCATCCGGAGATCTCGGTCATCGGCGACCTGATGAGCCTGCACAAGCTGCCCGGCGTGGCCGAGGTGGCCATGCAGTCCGGCAGGTACGCCGGACGGCGGATCCGGCGCGCGGTAGCCGGCGACCCGCCCGGCAAGCCGTTCCGCTACCGCGACCTCGGCTCAGCCGCCTACATCTCGCGCGGGCGGGCCGTGCTGTCGGCCGGGCCGCTGCGGCTGGGCGGCTTCGCGGGCTGGCTGGCCTGGCTGTTCATCCATATCGCATTCCTGACCGGCTACCGCAACCGGGCGGGCGCGATCCTGACCTGGTGGCTGGCGTTCACCCGCGACCTGCGGCGGGAACGGGCCTTCACCACCGCGCAGGTGGGCGTGCTCGCCGACATCTACGACCGGCCGGAGCACGCCGGCGTCCCGCCCGGCTCCCCGGCCGGCCCGGGCGCTGCCACCCGGGCCGGGGCGGGAGCCAGCGCCCGGGGCCGCTCCGGGCACTGACGCGACACGGCTGCGGGGGCGGCGAGGGCGGCAGTGACGACAAGTGAGGTACTGCTGGGCGTCGGGCTGATCCTGGCCCTCGCGGCCGGCTCGGAGGTGCTGGCGGGGCGGCTGCGGCTGCCCGCGATCGTGCTGCTGCTGCCCGTCGGCTTCATCGCCGGGGTCTTCCCCGGCATCGACCCGCAGGCGGCGCTCGGCGCGGCCTACCAGCCGATGCTGTCGCTGGGCATCGCGATCCTGCTGTTCAATGCGGGGCTGAACCTGAACCTGCGGCTGCTCACCGGGCAGACCCGGCAGATCGTCGTGCGGCTGCTGGTCACGGGGGTGCCCGCCACGATGGCGCTGGTGGCCACCGCAGCCGGCCTGCTGGGGCTGGAAACGGGCGCCGCGATCATGATGGGCGCGATCCTGGTGCCCGCCAGCCGGTCGGTCACGGCGCCCCTGCTGGGCTTCGTCCGCCCGGCTCAGCGGCTGCGCCACGCGCTGGTCTGGGAGGCTGCCCTGCTCAGCCCGGTCGGCGCGATCTTGTGCACGGTGGTCCTGCACGGGGTGATCGCCAGCAACCGGCCGGGGGCCGGGGCGAAGGCCGAGGAGCTCATCTCGTGCCTGGCCGTGGGGCTCGGCGGCGGGATCGCCGGCACGCTCGTGCTGTGGGTGCTGGTCCGCAAGCTCGCGCTGCGCCATCAGCTGGGCACCGGCGCGGTGCTGGCCACGGTGGCCGGGCTCGCGGCCGCCTGCGACGCGCTGAGCTCGGCCGCCGGGATCATCGCCGCGGCGCTCATGGGGCTGTTCGTGGCCAACCTGCGGGGGTTTGACCTCCCGGTCCGGCGGCCCTTCCTGGAGGCAGTCATCGTGCTGGTCCGCGATGTGCTGCTGCTGTCGATCGCCGCGACGGTCAGCGTGGACGCCGCAGCGCGGCAGGTGCTGCCCGCCCTGGCACTGACCGGCGTCCTGGTCCTCCTCGCCCGGCCGCTGATCGCGCTGGCCGCGACCCGGGCAACCGACCTGACCAGGCGGGAACGGCTGTTCACGGGGTGGATGGCCCCGCGCGGCATCGTTTCCGTCGCCACGGCTGCGGTGTTCGTCGCGCTCCTGGCCGCCTACGGGGTGACCGACTCGGGGAGGATCCTGCCGCTGACCCTGCTGGTCGTCATGATGACGATCGTCTTCTACGCGGCCGCCGCCGTGCCGACCGCGCGCCTGCTCGGCGTGCTGCGCTCGCCGGCCAGTCGGCCCCTGCTCATCGGCGGCGACGACTGGGCCATCGACCTGGGCCGGGCGCTGCAGCTGGCCGGGCTGGACGTGCTGATGTGGGCCGGGCTCGAGGAGCAGCGTGAGCGGATCCGGGAGGCCACCCTGCACCTGGCGCCCCGCGAGCTGCTGACCGCCATCACCGGGGACCGCGCCGAGCTGTCCGGGATCACGACGGTGCTGCTGATGACCGATGAGGACGACTTCAACGCGCTGGCCGCCGCGGTGCTGCGCTACGCGGTGGGCGACCGAGTCTTCTGGCTCGGGCCGCCCGCCGACGGCCGGGGCGTCATCGCCCCGTTCGCGGGCGGGAATGTGCTGTTCTCCGCCGCGCTGAACCGCTCCACCTTGTCCAGCCTGTACGCCGAGGGGGCGCGGATCACGGCCCGGCGGGACCTGCTGGACCTGCCGGCCGGGGACGAGCTGCTGTTCCTGGTGCACCCTGACGGGGGGCTGGAGCCCGCGACGCGGCGCCGCACCCCGGCACCGCACCAGGGCGACACCGTGGTCCTGCTGAGCTCGGCGAACCGCTAGCTACCTAAATAACCTGACTGCTGACAACACGGCCCGCCGCCGGGCGGGCGCCGGCGATGACCACCAGCACCGCCCGCCCAGCGGCCGGCCCTTCCAGCAGATCCGGCCTACCTGCTGGTCCGCCCTTCCCGTGGTCCGGCCTACCCGCAGATCCGGGGCCCTTCCCGTGGTCCGGCCTTCCCGTGGTCCGGCCGTCCCGTGGTCCGGGCCTTCCTGCGGTCCGGCTATCCCGCGGGTCGCGGCTTCCTACAGGTCCCGGACCGCGGTGATCCGGCCGGACTCGCAGGCCGCCGACAGCTCCGCGTAGTCGCGCTCGTTCTGGTCGGCGTACGCGACGGCAAAGTCAGCGATGGCGTTGTCGAAGATGTCCTTGCCGCCCAGGTAGGAGCCGATGGCGATGCGATCACCCGACTGGGCGTGGGCCCGGGCCAGCGTCCAGCCGCACAGTTCGCCATACAGCTGCATCCCGCGCGGGATCATGACCTCGATGTCGACCGACAGCTTCCAGTCCCGTAGCGAACGGACATAGAAGTCGCGCGGGCGGCCGTTCGGACCGGTCGGGACCCGCTGCCAGCCCAGGAAGATGTCGCTGGCGGCCTGCATCAGCCGCTGGCCGGCCACGACGCGCTGGCCCTGGTTGCTGAACTCGCTGGCCCCGGCGAACTCGCTCAGCACGCTGGTCTCGGCCTCCTTGACCTGGAGGAAGAGGGGATCGTCCGCGTCGCGGCCCAGCATCAGGATGATCCAGCAGCGGGTGCCGACGCTGCCCACCCCGACAACCTTTCTCGCCATGTCGGTGAACTCGTACTGCCGGAGGAGGATCTTGCGGTCATCCTGCAGCGTCTGCCCGTACTTGCCGATCAGCACGCTCAGTCCGGCCGCGACCTCCTCGGATTCCATCTGGTCGGCGACCAGATCACGCACCGGCACCAGCAGCGGCGGGTCAGCAACGATCTGCGGCTGGCCATTGGTTGTGCTGGTCAGCTTGGCCAGCTCTTGCAGGTTGTTGCGGCGCGGCGCCTTGGCCAGCCCCTTGGCCAGGCGCTTGCGGTTGACCTGACTGAGCTGCGACTCATACCGCTGGCGGAGCTGATCCACGTCGGTCTGGGTGTACCAGACGTCCAGGTTGCCCAGCCCGGCGAACGAGCGCATGGAGTTGCGGTAGCTGGCTACCGTGGCCAGCACGATCTCCCGGCGGCGCTTGCGGCCGAAGCCGTTGCCGCGCGCGGCGACCTCCATGCTGGCCGCGAGCCGCTTCACGTCCCACTCCCAGGGCGCCGGCAGCGTCTCGTCGAAGTCGTTGACGTCGAACACCAGGCGCCGCTCGGGCGAGGCGAAGAACCCGAAGTTGGACAGGTGCGCGTCGCCGCAGGCCTGCACGATCAGCCCGGTGGCGGGCGTGGCGGCCAGGTCGGTCGCCATCACCAGCGCCGCGCCGCGGTAGAAGCTGAACGGCGAGGCGAGCATCCGGCCGTAGCGGATCGGCACCAGCTCGGGGACGCGGGTCTCGGCCTGACGCTCCAGCAGAGCCACGGGATCGGGCCGGGCGGCCGGAAGGTCGAGCGCGGCGTGGCTCTCGCGAGGCACCGCGGACCGGGCCTCCTTCCCGCGAGCCACGTGCTCGGCTGGGTCCATCCGGTCCATCATCAGCCGCGCGGTCCGCGGTGTCCGCCAGGCAGCCGTGGTTCGCGCGGCACGCGCAGGCGCCCGCTTCCGGCGGGTTCTCGCCAGCGCGGACTTGGCTGACGCGGCGAGCACGGCAGCCGGGCTGTCCGGCGGCGGCGTGGCCGGCTTTGCCGCCGCCGTGCGCGGCGCCCTGGCGCGCCCGGTGCTCGTGCGCCCGGTGCTCCTGCGCCCGGTGCTGGGGCGCGACGAAGTGGTGTGGACGGAGCTGGGGCGCGCGGTTCCGGTGCGCGCAGTGCCGGCGCCCGCGGTGCCGGTACGGGACGAGCTGGCTCGCGAAGAGCTGGCGCGGGACGTGGCCGGCTTCCGCGCGGTCGAACCCGAGCGGGTGCTAGCTGACCTGGTGCTAGCTGACCGGGCCGAGCTCGCGGTGCTGCTCGCCGCCGGCTTGCGCGAGGTCGTGGTGCTGGCCTTCGGCTTGCGAGTCGTGGTGCTGGCCGCCTTGCTGGCGGCGGGCTTGCTGGCGGCGGGCTTGCTGGCGGCGGGCTTGCGGGCAGCCGGCTTGGTGGCGGCGGGCTTGCGGGCAGCCGGCTTGCGGGCAGCCGGCTTGGTAGCCGCTGGCCTGCGAGCTGCGGGCTTACGGGACGGGGGCTTGCGGGTGGCTGAAGCGCGGCCGGCCGTCCGGCGGGCACCCTGCCGTGCAGCGGGGGCGCGGGCCTCGGTCGGCTCTGCAGCCGGTGCGGACATGGGCAGCCTCCAATCGCGTCCGGGGCGGCACGACCTCCGGCTAGCTGCTCATGCGCCTTCGGGCGGTCGCCATCCGGTAAGGATGTCCGGCTGCGGCGCCGGTTACGCCATCCCCAGCGGGTGACCCGCCCGCAGCCCGGCGTCACGGGCTGCACTAGCGGGGACGATCTGGTCAGCGGGGCGGATTCCGCGCACCACCCGCGGCGCGAGATCCTCCCGCGCCACCTGACGCGCCCCCGGCGCCCGCGCCACCTGACGAGCCCGAACTGCCCGCCCCACCTGACCCACCCGGGCCGCCCGCGCCACCTGACGTGGCCGCGCCGCTCGCGCTGGCTGATCCGCCCGGCAGCGTGTCGTTGCTGATCCAGGCAGCGGCCACGTAAGCCACCACGACCGCCACGATGACCAGCGGCATCACCACCAGCCCGTCGGAGAACAGCAGCAGTGTGGCCAGCAGCACCGAGGTCATGGGCAGCCGGAGCATGACCGCGCTCATCGCGCCCATGCCCATAGCGATGCCCGCTACCACCGGGAGACCCGGCAGGTGCGACATCGCCACTCCCCCGGCCGCCCCGAGGAACAGCGCCGGGAAGATCGGCCCGCCCCGGAACGCGGCCAGCGAGCAGGCGTAGGCCAGGCCCTTGCAGGCCAGCAGGAGCAGCAGCGCGCCGACGGTGTACCCGGCGGCGTTCGCCACCAGGCCGGGCACCGCCGACTGACCCGAGAACAGCACCTCGGTGACCGACCGGCCGGTGCCGCCCCCGTAGGCCGCCGCCAGGCCCGCCACGACCAGTCCGGCCGCAGGCGTGGCGATCAGCAGCCGGCTCTCGATGTGCGGCCGGATCAGCCGGCCCAGCCGCCGGACCGACGTGCCCAGCAGCGCGGCAGCCAGGCCGATCACGACGGCCCATCCGAATTCCCCGATATCGGGATGCCCGAGATGCGGGAGGTGCGGGATCGCCAGCGAGAACGTGCCCAGGCCGGTCCAGTCATCCAGCCCGGTGAAGATCAGTGCCCCCACCCCGGACGCCAGCAGGCCCGGTACCAGCACCAGTTCCATCGACGCACCGCCCAGCCCGCCCGCTTCCATCAGCAGGAAGGCGCCCACGATGGGCGAGCCGAGCAGCGTGCTGATCGACGCGAAGCTGCCCGCCGCCGCGACCATCGCCTGGGCCTGCGCCGGGGAGTCCCGGCGGGCCAGCCGGATCGCGCAGACGGCCAGGCCGCCGCCCAGCGCGATCAGCGGCGCCTCCGGGCCCAGCACCGCGCCGAGGGACAGCGTGGCCAGCGCCGCCAGCACCACCCCGGGCAGCTGCGCCGGGGTGGGCGTGCCCTTGGTGCTCAGCCCGTCCACCGGCGAGTGACCGCCACCGCCGGGCAGGTACCGGATGACCAGGCCGACCAGCACGCCGGACACCAGCAGCGGCGGGACCGGCCACCACAGCGGCACGGAATGAAAGCCGAGCTCGTGCGGCGCGCTGGTGAAGATCAGGCGCTGCAGCTTGTCGACAATCCACAAGAAGAAGTAGGCCAGCGCCGAGATCGGCGCGCCGATGATCGCAGCCAGGACGAGCAGGCTCAGGTACGACCGGCTGCGGAGCAGGCGGGCAGCATCGGCGGGCGTGGTCATGGCTCCCCCTGATCCCCTGCGCTGCGCACCTGGCCGGTGCCGGCCCGGGTCGTCCGGGCTCGGCCCGGACGGCTCGGACGCCCTGGGCGCGCCGGCGCGTCCGGCTGCCTACTCTTAGTAATCCCCCTATTACAATCTGACAGTCATGATCATGCTGGCGGCCCGTGCGCAGCGGTAGGCCGCATCCCCGCGTGACCGGCGGCAAGCGCCCCCGGCCCATTGACCCGCGGCTGCTGAGGTATGCCTCAGCCGCCCGCGGCTGCCTGGCGTTAACCGTCGCCGCCGGGCTGGCCGGGACCGGCCTCGTCCTGGCCCAGGCCGGCCTGCTCGCCCGGGTGCTCGCCACGGCCGCGGCCGGCGCCGGCATCGCCGCCCTGGCCACCCCGCTCATCGCGCTGGCCGCCGTGCTGGCCGCCCGCGCCGCGCTGAGCTACGGAGGCGAGGCCGCGGCCCTGCGCGCCGCCGCTACGGTCAAGTCCCAGCTGCGCCGCCGCCTGCTGAACCGCGCCTTCCAGGTCAGTCCCGCCAGCCCCGGCGAGCCCGCGCGGCCCGCGCCCGCGCAGCCCGACTCGGGCGCGGAACTGGCCACCCTCGCCACCCGCGGCCTGGACGGGCTGGACGCCTACTTCGCCCGGTACCTGCCCCAGCTCGTGCTGGCCTGCCTGGTACCGCTCGCCGTGCTCATCCAGGTCGCCGTGGCCGACTGGCTGTCCGGCGTGATCATCGCCGTCACCCTGCCCCTGGTGCCGCTGTTCGCCGTGCTCGTCGGCCTGCACACCCGGGCCAGGACCCGGCAGCAGTGGGCCGTGCTTGCCCGCCTCGGCGGCCACTTCCTGGACGTGGTCGAGGGCCTGCCCACCCTGCGCGTGTTCGGCCGCGGGCGGGCCCAGGAAGCCGCCATCGCCGACATCACCAGCCAGTACCGCATGACCACCATGGGCATGCTGCGGATCGCGTTCCTGTCCGCGCTCGTCCTCGAGCTCACCGCGAGCCTGGCCACCGCCCTGGTGGCCGTCGAGGTCGGGCTGCGGCTGCTCGACGGCCACCTCGGCTACCAGACGGCGCTGCTGGTGCTGCTGCTCACGCCCGAGGCGTTCGTGCCGCTGCGCAGCGCCAGCGCCCAGTTCCACGCCAGCATCGACGGGATGACCGCCGCGGACCGGGTGTTCCAGGTCCTCGCCGAGCCCCGCAGCCCCGCGCCCACGCCCGCTCCGGTGCTGGTCGCACCGCGCACGGTCCCGCCCGACCTGCGGCATCAGGAGATAATCCTGAACGAGGTGACCCTCGCTTACCCTGGCCGCGAGACGCCGGCCCTGTCCGGGGTGAGCCTGCGGATCCGTCCCGGTGAGCACATCTTCGTGACCGGCCCCAGCGGCGCCGGGAAGTCCTCGCTGCTGGCGCTGCTGCTGCGGTTCGCCGAGCCTGCCGCGGGTGCCATCGAGCTCGCGGGCCCGGCCGCCCGGCTGGACACCATCGACCCCGCCGCGTGGCTGGAGCAGCTCGCCTGGGTCCCGCAGCGCGCCCGCCTGTTCGACGACACGGTGTCCGGCAACATCGCCCTCGGCCGGGCCGGGGCTGGCTTCTCCGAGGTCCGCCGGGCCGCCCGGCTGGCCGGGGCCGAGGAGTTCATCGCCGGGCTGGAGCACGGCTACCAGACCAGGGTCGGCGAGCGTGGCGCGCGGCTGTCCTCGGGGCAGCGCCAGCAGATCGCGCTCGCCCGTGCCTTCCTGCGCGATGCCCCGGTGCTGCTGCTGGATGAGCCCACCGCGCACCTGGACCCGCTCAGCGCCGCGCGGGTCCGGGACACGATCACGGCGCTGGCCGCCAGCCGCACCATCATCCAGGTCAGCCACGCTGCCCCGGCCAGTGCGCCCGGCGTGCGCGAGGTCGAGCTGAACGGCGGCCGGCTGCTCACCCCCACGCCGGCTGACCCGCCGGGCCTGACCCGGGTCACCCGGCTGGCTGACGTGACGACGGCAGCGCGCCGGGAAGTCGCGGCACGAGCAGCCGGCCGGGAAGCGACAGCTCCCGCCGATCCGGCAGGCGGATCATGACCGCCGCCCGTCATCCTCGCCTGGCCCTGCCGCCCGGCGGGCTGGCCGGGGCAGAGCCGGGCGGGGCCGCGGGATCACCCGCACCCGCGCCCGCGCGCGGGCGCTGGCCGCTGCTGCGGCTGCTGCGGCTGGCCGGGCCGCAGCGTGCCCGGCTGCTGGGCGCGGTGCTGGCCGGGGCCGCTGCGACCGGCTGCGGGGTGGCCCTGCTGGCGGTGTCGGGGTTCCTGCTGGCCCGCGCCTCCCAGCACCCGGCCATCGTTGCCATCGCGGTGGCCGTGGTGGCGGTGCGCGGTCTGAGCGTCGGCCGCGCGGTGTTCCGCTACCTGGAGCGGCTGGGCACGCACGACACCGCGTTCCGGGTGCTGGCCGAGGTGCGGACCCGGATCTACCGGCGCCTGGAACGGCTCGCGCCGGCCGGGCTGGCCGAGTTCCGGTCCGGCGACCTGCTGGCCCGGCTGATCAGTGACGTCGACGCCACGCAGGACCTGTTCATCCGCGGCCTGGCCCCGCCGCTGACGGCGGCCCTGGTCGGTGCCGGGGCGGCCGCTGCGCTGCTGACGATCCTGGCCCCGGCGGCGGGCGTGCTGGCGGCCGGGCTGCTGGCGGCCGGGATGATCGTCCCGTGGCTGGCCGCCCGCGCGGCCCGCCGCGCTGCGGCGCGCACCGGCCCGGCCCGCGGCGAGCTGGGCGCGGCGGTGACCGACGCGCTAGCCGGAGCCGCCGAGCTGCGGGCATTCGGCGCCGGGCCGGCCGCCCTGGACCGGGCGATGGCGGCCGACGCCGAGCTGACCCGGCTGGCCCGGCGCACGGCCGCCGCGAGTGCCCTGGGCACCGGGCTGAGCACGGCGCTGGCCGGGGCGACGCTGTGCGGGGTGCTGCTGCTCGGGGTGGCCGTGACCGGCGACGGCGAGCTCGGCCGGGTACCGCTGGCCGTGCTGACGCTGACCGTCCTGGCCGCCTTTGAGGCGGTGACGGCGCTGCCGGCCGCGGCCATCCAGCTCGGCCAGTCGCGCACCGCGGCCCGGCGCATCGCCGCCGTCCTGGACGCGCCCGAGCCGGTCACCGAGCCGGGCCAGCCCGCGCCGCGGCCCGCAGTGTCTGCCCAGGGGGCCACCCCCTGGAACCCCCAGCCACCAGACCAGGCAGCCCAGGGGGCCACCCCCTGGAACCCCCAGCCACCAGACCAGGCAGCCCAGGGGGCCACCCCCTGGAACCCCCGGCCACCGAACCGGGAGGCAGTCACCATCGAGCTGCGCGGCGCCCGGGTGACCTACCGGGCCGGCGGCCCGCCCGCGCTGGGCGGCATCGACCTGGTGCTGTCGCCGGGCCGCCGGATCGCCCTGATCGGCCCGGCGGGGGCGGGCAAGTCGACGGTGGCCGCGCTGCTGCTGCGGTTCGTCGAGCTGAGCGGCGGGACGGCCCGGCTGAACGGTCAGGACCTGGCCAGCTTCCGCGGCGACGACGTGCGGTCGGTGATCTGCGGCCTGACCCAGGACGCGCACATCTTCGACACCACCATCCGGGCCAACCTGCTGATCGGCGCGCCGGACGCGGACCTGGACCAGCTGGAGGACGCCGCCGCCCGGGCCCGGCTGCTGGGCTGGATCACCGGACTGCCACAGGGCTGGGACACCCCTGCCGGGTCCCGAGGGGCGCGGATGTCGGGCGGCCAGCGGCAGCGCCTGGCGCTGGCCCGGGCCCTGCTGGCCGACCCGGCGGTGCTGATCCTGGATGAGCCCACGGCACACCTGGACCCGGCGGGCCGCCGGGCTCTCACCGAGGACCTGCTGGCCGCCAGCCACGGCCGCAGCACGCTGCTGATCACCCACGACCTGTACGGGCTGGACCAGGTCGACGAGATCGTCGTGCTGGGCGGCGGCCTGGTTGCCGAGCGGGGCAGTCATGCCGAGCTGAGCCGGGCAGGCGGCCTGTACCAGCAGATGCTCCGGTCAGCGGAGAGCTGAGCCGGCCCGGCGCTGGCGGCCGGCCCAGAACAACCGCTGGCCGCGGAAGGCCAGCGCGCCGACCACGACCAGCAGGACGACATTGAGCAGCAGCTGAGCGGCCGAGCCGCCGGCATCACCCCAGTTGCCGAAGGCCACCGACAGGCCGATATCGGCGGCCGCCGGGATCGTGGTGACCGAGATGAACACCCCGATCAGCGCGCCCGCCCGCGCCTCGGTCAGCGACACCACGCCGACCAGGCCGGCCAGCACCGCCACGATGACCGAGAACAGATCCGGGCTGTGGATGAAGCTCGAGGCCGGCCGCAGGCCCAGCCGGAAGGCCTCCGGCACGTGGCCGCTGGCCCGGATGACCAGGCTGAACAGCAAGGTGATGACGATGGCGAGCAGGAAGCCGCCGATGAGCGCGGTCAGGCCGCGGCGGATCGCGGTGACGTCCCGCCGGTCCGCGCCCAGCGCGACGGCGACGATCGCGTTGTACTCCGGGCCGACCACCATGGCACCGACGATCAGGATGGTCGAGTTGGTCAGGATGCCCACCGCGCCGATCAGCGCGGCCAGCACCAGCAGCGCGTAGAAGCTGGGCGCGTACACCGAGGCGGCTGCGATCTTGGAATCGACCAGGTCCCAGACCGGCGCGGTGTCGCCGTGATAGGACGCGCGGGCATCGCGCAGTGACCGGACGCGCCGCGAGCCGTAGTAGTCGCCCGCGCCGATGGCCGCGTCCACGGCGTCGATGGTGATCGGGCCGAACTGGTCGGCGTCCAGGGCACGGAGCCGGGCGAGCACCGGGTTAGCCGCGGCGGCGGGCAGGTCGAACTGGATGAGGTCGCCGGCCGGGAGGCTCGGGGCGGTCGTCTCGCCGGGCCGGGCCGGCGGCTGCAGGGCGCCGGGCAGGAGAGCGAGGTTGAGCACGTCGGGGTCGGCCATCAGTGCCTCGGCCAGGCGGGGCGTCAGGCCGGCCGGGCTGGCCACGCGCACGTGCAGCATCCGGCCATCGTCGCGGGCGGCCGCGTTGCTGGCATCACCCGCGGCAGGCGATCAGCCCGGATCGCCCGGCGCGGGTGAGGTTTTCCGTTACTGATTCGGCCATGGTGGCCGCGCACCACGCTGAACGCCCCGGCGCCGCGAGGGGAGGCTGCCACGGTCACGCGAGGCCGCAGTTCCGCGCGCGCCCGCAGGCATCCGGAGGGTCCGCAGGCGCGCTACGGGCTGCTGCTGACCCTGCTGGTGGCCACGTACCTGATGTCCGCGTTCTTCTCGGGCGACTGGGTCAGCGCCGCGCAACTCGGGGTATTCGTGGCGACGGCCATCCTGGCGCTGCGCAATACGCGGCTGCCCCGGCGGTGGGTCCAGGTCAGCGTCGCCGTGGGCGCGGCGGGATCGGTCGCGGCCCTGATCCTGGCCGCGGTTCGCCCGACGAATGTCGCGGTCGGCGCGGCCAGCCTGTGGACGGGGCTGCTGCTGCTGGCCAGCGTGGTGCTGATCGTGCGGCTCGTGCTGTCGTCTGACTCGGTCACGATCCAGAGCATTTTCGCGGTGATTAGCGCCTACCTCATGATCGGGTTCATGTTCGCCGCGTTCTGCGCGGCCGCGGCAAAGTTCCAGAGCGGGTATTTCTTCGCCGACCACCAGGCTGGTGATTCCCGGAATTTCCAGTACTTCAGCTTCGTGACTCTGACGACGGTGGGCTATGGCGACTTCACAGCGGCTGGCCCCGGCGGGCGGGCCATCGCCGTCCTCGATGCGCTGACCGGCCAGATCTTCCTGGCCACCCTGGTCGCGCGGCTGGTCGCAGCGTTCCGCGCCCCTTCGGCCGGCGCTGCGGCGGCCGCGGCTCCGCCACCGCCTGGCGGGGCCGGCCCGGCGGGCGGGAGCGCTGCGCCGGGCGGAAATGCACCGCCGCCCGGAGATGCGCCGCCGGACGGAAACCCGGGGCCTGGCGGCGGCGAGCCGCCGAATCGCGGGTCACCGCCGCGCGATTGACGGGAGCTGCCCGGGGCAGGATGAATCGTGAATTCCGGAGGAATCAGTGCCTGCCATCCGTCATTGCCGGCATTGCTGGGGGGACTGCCCGGGTGACTGCCTGCTGCCCGGCACCGGCGGCGGCTGCATCCACCGGCCGCGGGCTGGCCAGCCCCGGCGGATGCGGATCGCCTACCTGACCCGGAGGGAATGGTGGCGGCGCGTGCTGCGGGGAGGAGTCTAGGCAACGCCATGACCGACGACATGGCCATCTCCTATGAGGCCGCGGTCCGCGGCACGCCGGTGCTGAGCAGCACCGGGCGCCAGATCGGGACGCTGGAGCATGTGCTGGAGGTGCCCGAGCTTGACCTGTTCGACGGGCTGGTGATCA
>DASUBV010000349.1:0-10168 GCA_035763085.1 Streptosporangiaceae bacterium
TCCCCGGCAGCGTTGTCCCCGGCCGCCTTGTCCCCGGCAAGCACGGCCCCGGCAGCCTCCCGCCCGGCCGCCTCCCGCTCGGCGGCGGCGCGCTCCAGGTCGGCCTCGTACCCAGCCCAGGTGATCAGCGCTGGCCTGGCCGAGCTGGTGAAATGCAGCCGGATCCGGCCAGGCTCAGGCTCCCCGGCGGTCCCGTCGGGGCCGCCGGGGCGCGCGGCGCTGCCGCACATGGCCGCCGCAGTGAGGCCGTCGAGCAGGTAGGCCGGGTTGAACGAGATGGCCGGCTCGGAGCCGGTGAAGGCGGCCTGCACGGACTCGGCGGCGCGGGCACGGCCGTCGGTGTGCGCCTCGATCGTCACCTCGCCCGAGGCGAACGTCAGCTGCACGGGGCTGGTCCGGTCGGCGACGAGCGCGACCCGGCGGACGGCGGCCATGAACGGCTCGGCCTGGATCTCGGCCCGGCACCCGAACTCGGCCGGGAAGCGCTGCTGGTAGCGGATGAAGTCGCCGCCGATCAGCCGGGCGGTCAGCCGCCGGCCGCCGCCCTCGAAGCTGATCATGCCGTCGGCGGGCGCCGGCGGGCCGGCCGCCGGCGTTGCGGCAGCCGGCGCACCGCCCGCGCGGGCGTCGTCCTCGGGCGGCGTGCTGAACGCGATGGTGACCGGCTCGCCGGGAGCCATCGTCCGGGCTACGTCGGCCAGGGTCCGGGCCGGGACCAGCGCCGAGGCCCGCAGGCCCGGCCGGGCCGGGGTCCAGTCCACGGAGCGCACCGCCAGCCGGTACCGGTCGGTGGCGGCCAGCGTCATGACGCGGCCGTCGATGTCCAGGCACACGCCGGTCAGCATGGGCAGCGTGTCGTCGCGGCTGGCCGACGGGACTACCTGCGCCGCCGCGGCGGCCAGCACGCCGCCGTCCACGGTCCCCGACGCCGCCGGGGGCTCGGGCAGGCCGGGGTACTCCTCCACCGGCAGCGCGACGAGCTCGAACTCGGCGCTGCCGCAGCTGAGCCGGACCATGTCGACCTCGGAGCTGACCTCGACCAGGCGCGGCGGCAGGCTGCGAATGATCTCGGCGAGCAGGCGGCCCGGCACCAGCGCGGTGCCCGGCTCCTCCACCTCCGCCGGGATGGCGACCCGGGCTGAGACCTCGTAGTCGAAGCAGGACAGCGTCAGGCCCGCGCCGGATGCCTGCACCAGCAGCCCGGACAGCACCGGGATGACCGGCCTGGCGGGCAGCGCCCGCGCGACCCATCCGACTGCCTCACCTAGCGCCTCGCGCTCGACCCTGAACTTCACGATGCCCTGCCTTCGCCCCGACCGCGGTAGTGCAGTCGATCCTGGCACGGACTGCCGACAGTCGGTGCCGGGTCAGGCCCGTCAGACCGCGACCCGGGCGGCCCGGGCGGGCCAGGGCACGGGCTCAGGCGACCAGGCCGGGCGGCACCGAGGCGAGCGTGGCCTCGATCGCGCGGACCAGCTCGCGGGCCGACTCATAGGTCAGCTCCACCGCCACCCGCGCGTCGGGGCCCTTTCCGGGATTGCGGAAGTCAATGTTGAGCGTGTGCTCGGCCATCGCGTGCACCGGGTGGTCGAAGTAGACGCTGGCGTCGCTGACCCCGAACCAGCCCGCGCTGCCTTTGCCGCTGCCGGCGATCTTGATTGTCTCAGTCAGGTAGGTACACATATGTCCTCCTCCTCAGCCGGCCAGGTAACGGCCGAAGAAATCCCAGATCTTCTCCCAGCCGTCATTTGCGGCCGCGACGCGGTAGGCGGGCCGGTCAACCGAGAAAAAGGAGTGCCCGGTGCCTTCGTAGGTGTGGAACTCGTGCGGCTTGCCCAGATCATCCAGAATCTTAGACAGCTCGGCTGTCTCTGCCGGCAACGGGAGCTTGTCCTCGGCCCCGAACAGGCCGAGCAGGGGGCAGGACAGATCCTTGGCCAGCCCGGCAATCGGGGTGATCTTCAGCGGCAGTCCCTCCGGCGGCGGGTAGACCACGCCCGCGCCATAGCAATCGACGGCGGCATCAAGCTGCAGGCTGCACGCGGACAGGAATGACTGACGCCCGCCCGAGCAGTAGCCAATCACGCCCACCTTGCCGTTCGCGCCCGGCAGCGCTTTCAGGTAGCTGGCCGCTCCGGCCACGTCGCCGACCAGGCGCTCGTCGGGAACTCCGCCCCTGGCCCTGGCCACCGCGGCCGCATCGTCGGGGCTGGCGCCTGGCGCTTCGCGATGATAGAGGTTCGGCATCAGCGCCGAATATCCGTGAGCAGCGAACTTCCTGGTTATTTCCTTAGTCCCGGAGTCGTATCCCGGCATATGGTGGATTACCACTACGCTGCCGAACTGCTCGGATCCGGCCGGCTGGGCGAGATAGGCCTCGATCTCGTCTCCGCTGTAACCGGCGATGCTGATGGTCTCAGCGCTCAGCGCTTCGTTCATGCGTGTGCTCCTTGCGGCGATAGGTGCGGGCTTGACGCGCGCCACCCCATCCTGCCAGTGGCCTGCGCGGCGTTTCCGCTGGAGCCGGCCAGACGGGTACGACATGATCGGCCAAGGCAAAGACGCCGCGGGAGGGGCATAGTCATGAATCCCGGCGCTCTACTCCTCGTGATCGTGTTCCTGGCGGTCGGGTGCATGCTGGGCTGGCACGCTCAGCGCGCCCGGTCGGCTCACGGGGACGTCCGGACCACGAAGAACCGGCTCCCCGGGTTCCGCAAGACCCGGATGCGCAGCGGCCTGTATGTCATCGGACTGGTCGTGGTCGCGCTGCTGGTCATGTCGGCGCTGATCCGGCGCTAGCCGGCGGCCGGGATACCTGCCCCGGTTTGCCCAGGTCAGCGCCCCGGCGGCCACTCAGCGATCCCGCGAAATACTTGACCTAATAAACGATTGACAGCCTCAACCGGCCTCTCATAAGGTTGAGCTACTCAACTATTTAGGTACCCAGCAGCTGGCCGCGCTCGTGCAGGACCGGCGCCGCGGGCCAGCCGGGGGCCATGACGGGAGTGCGGACGTGCAGCACGAGTCTTCTGCAGAGCAGTCCGGGGCCGAGCAGAGCCGGGCCCGGCAGCTCAACGCGGAGATCCAGGAGTGCGTCTTCGAGCTGACGGGACGGATCATCGGGCAGGCCGAGCGGCTGGCCCAGCACCTGGCCATCCCCGGCATCGCCGTCAAGGCCCTGGCCATTCTCGACGCGCCCATGGCGATGAAGGATCTCGGCAAGCGCATGCGCTGCGATCCCTCATTCGTCACGGCCGTCGCTGACACGCTGGAGAAGCGCGGGCTCGCCCGGCGCGAGGCTCATCCCGGTGACCGGCGGATCAAGAACCTGATCCTCACCGGGGACGGCTGCGCGCTGAAGAAGCACCTGGAGGCCGAGCTGGCCGCCTGGATGCCCTGGAGCCGCGCCCTGGATAACAACGAGCGCGCGCAGCTGCTTGCCCTGATCCGCAAGATGCTGAGCGCTGAGCCCGCCGCCGACTGCTGCCCCGGTGACCTGTCCGCTGCGGCGGGCAGCCCGACGGTGGCCATGCCGGCGGATCCGACCGCACCAGCCGGAACCGCCCTCCCCCCGGCGCCGGAGGAGGTGAGTACCAGCCTGGGCGTAACCCCGGCCTCCCCGGCCGCGGGCTAGGCACGGGCGGCCCGATGCCAGCCAGGCGTCGCGGGGCCGCCAGCCCGGCAGCCTGACGCCAGCCCGGCGTCAGCCCGCCGCAGCCAGCCGGCAGCACGGGGACCCGCCGGCCCGGCACCAAACTTCACCGGCTCGCGCCCGGACCCGCGCGGGCATCACAACATTTCCGGCAGCTCACGCGCGCCAGCCCGATGAGTCACGCGCGCGCGGCCGGTCAGCACCACAAGCCGCAGGCGACAGGCGCGGCACCGGTACGGCGCAGCACGCCGCTGCCCGCACCACCGCGCCCGGCGTGGCTGAACGACGGCCAGCTGCGGCTCACAACAGCCACAACAGCATCTACAGACACAGCTGGCGGCGCACGGCCCGGCGAGCACAGCGCGTGCAGCGACCGCAGCGGCCGGGCACCGCGCCGCCAGCAGCCAACAGCACAGCACAGCCACTAACAAAGGAGTTATCCCGAATGTCTGAGAAGACATCCGTGGGTGGCGCAACGGGGTCGCCCGGGGGAACCGCCGTCATTGACGGCCGTCCGGGCCAGCAGCATCGCCCGGCGCAACGTCACCTCGGCCTGGCCCTGGTGGTCATCGCCACGGCCCAGCTCATGGTGGTGCTCGACGCCACAATCGTCAACGTCGCGCTGCCAGACATCCAGAAGGCGCTCGGCTTCTCCGGCTCCGGCCTGGAATGGGTGGTCAATGCCTACGCGCTGACCTTCGGCGGGCTGCTGCTGCTGGGCGGCCGGGCCGGGGATATTCTCGGCCGCCGCCGGGTGTTCATCGGGGGCATCATCCTGTTCTCGCTGGCCTCGCTGCTCGGCGGCTTTGCCACGTCCCAGGAATGGCTGCTGGCCGCCCGCGCGGTCCAGGGCGTCGGCGGCGCCATTGTCGCGCCCACGGCGCTGGCCCTGATCTCGACCACCTTCCCGGAGGGCCCGCCGCGCAACCGGGCCCTGGGCGTGTACGCCGCGATGAGCATCGCCGGCGCGGCGGTCGGCCTGATGGCCGGCGGCCTGCTGACGACCTACCTGGACTGGCGCTGGGTGCTGTTCGTCAACGTGCCGATCGGCGCCCTGGTGGCGCTGCTGGCGCCGCGGGCGGTCAGCGACGACAGGTCCCGGCGGCTGCGCGGCAGCCGGTTCGACCTGCCCGGCGCGGTCACCAGCACGGTGGGCCTGGCGGCCCTGGTCTACGGCCTGTCCAGCGCGGCCACCACGGCCAACGGCGTCAACCACTGGGGCGACGCCAAGGTCATCGTGTCACTGATCATCTCCGTGGTGATGCTCGGGTCCTTCCTGCTCATCGAGACCCGCAGCAAGCACGCGCTGATGCCGCTGCGCATCTTCCGCAACCGCAGCAGATCGGGCGCTTACCTGGTGATGCTGTGCGTCGGCACGGCGATGTTCGGGATGTTCTTCTTCCTGACCATCTTCGTCCAGGAGGTCTGGGGGTACAGCGCGCTCAAGACGGGCGTGGCCTACCTGCCGATGGTCGCCGTGATCATGGCGATGGCCGGGGTCAGCGCTCAGCTGGTCCCGCGGATCGGCGCGCGGCCGCTGCTCATCGCCGGGTCGGCCGTCGCCGCCGCCGGCATGTTCTGGCTGTCGCGAATCGACGAGCACAGCACCTACGCCGGCGGCCTGCTCGGCCCGATGCTGCTCACCGCGGCCGGCCTGGGCACCGTGTTCATGCCGCTGACGCTGGTCGCGCTGTCCAAGGTGGAGGACCGGGACTCCGGCCTGGCTTCCAGCCTGCTGAACACCGGCCAGCAGGTCGGCGGGTCGATCGGCCTGGCCGTCCTGGGCACGGTGGCGTGGACCGTGGTGGCCAACACCGCGCGCAGCGCGGCCGAGCATGCCAGGTCCGTGGCCGCCGCGGCCGGCGGCGCCCCGGTGAGCCCGGAGCAGGCCGCGCAGGCCAAGACGGAGATCCTGCACCACGCCATGGCGACCGGCTTCTCCCGCGGCTTCGAGGTGTCAGCCGGGATCATGGTGCTGGCACTGATCGTGACGCTGGTGATGGTCCGGGTCACCCGCAGGGAACTGGAGGGCGTCCAGGCCATGCCGGTCTAGCAGCCGGCCAGCGCGACGAGACAGGCCAGACGGGCGGGACCAGGGCCGGTCCCGCCCGTCTGGCATCGCACGCTCACTCGTTACCGGTAGAGGTGAGCGGCGGCATGCGCGCGCCAGGGCCGCCAGCGCTCGGCGGCCCGCGCCGCGTCCGCCGGCGTGACCGGCCGGCCGAGGGCGCTGGCCAGCCCGCGCAGCAGCGCGGGATCACCGGCGGGGAAGGCGTCGGCGCGGCCGAGCCGGAAGGCCAGGCCCTGCGCGGTCTGCTCGCTGACGCCGTCGGCCTGCGTGACGACGTCCAGGAACTCATCGAAGTGCTCCACCCGGTCGGGCTGCGCCTTCGAGCTGGCCACGGCGCAGGCGTACGCGCGGACGGCGGCGGCGCGGCCGGCATCCAGGCCCAGGCCGCTCAGGTCGGCCGCGGCGAGCACCCCCGGCTCGGGGAACATGTGGGTCAGGCCGAGCCTGGTGAGGCCGGGGACGGCGGTGCCGTGCCGCCCGGCGAGCCGCCCGAGGACGCTGGCGGCGTCGTCCTGGCCCGCGCCGCCCTGGCTGGCGGACCCGGCCACGATCACGGCGACGCCGGCCTCGAACGGGTCCCAGGTGCCCGGCGGCCGCATCCCCGGCCTGCTGCGGATCAGCCCGCCCACCACCGGGTCCGCGCCGAGCTGGCTGTTCGCCGACTCGGCATCGGCTTCCAGGCCGAAGATGCGCCGGGCCCGCCGCACCACGTGCAGCAGGCCGCCCCAGCGCGGCAGGTGCGCCCGGAGCACGAGGTGGTCGGGGCCGCCGGGCCACATTTCCAGCACGCCCGGGTCGCCGTCGATGCGGATGGTCCGCCGGTAGATGCCGGCGCTGACGCTCTCCACGCCGGGGATGGCGCGGGCCGCCAGGTAGTCCAGCATCGCGTCCCAGTCCAGCGGCGCCTCGTGCGCCAGCCGGAGGGCCAGCCCGCCGTCGGCGGCCAGCCGGTCGGCGGCCCGGCGCTGCGCCCGCAGCTCGGTCGGGGTCGCGCGGAAGATCTCGACGCAGGCCCGGTTGAACTGGCGGACGCTGCCGTACCCGGCGGCGAAGGCCAGCTCGGCGAACGGCAGGTCGGTCTCGTCCAGCAGCCGCCGGGCGAAGTGCGCCCGGGCCGAGCGGGCCAGCTGATCCGGCGTCAGGCCCAGGTGCTGGCTGAACAGGCGGCGCAGCTGCCGGGCCGAGATGCCCAGCCGGGCGCCGAGATCATGCTCGGTCCCCTCATCCAGCACGCCGTCCAGCACCAGCTGCACCGCCCGGCACACCAGCTCCGGGCCCAGGCCCGCGGCCGACGGCGCCAGCCGGTAGGGCCGGCAGCGCAGGCACGCCCGGAATCCCGCTACCTCGGCCGAGGCGGCCAGCGGGAAGAGGCGGACGTCGCGCGGGCCGGGGCGGCCGGTGTCCTCCGGGCGGCAGTAGATGCCCGTGGTCACGACAGCCGTGAAGGTGGTCACTTATCTCATCATCAGCATGACGAGCCGGGCCGGCGAGACAATTTCGGACAGGTTGCGCCCGGTGTGGCCACAAGATGGTTACCCGCATCACGATTGGGGTACGTATACCGGTCTGTCCGGATATGACTAGCTTGCGATGTCCCGGACATCCAGCCTCAGATCATGGCCATTAGACACTCAGTGACATCCGGGCTACGCCGCAGGATTTTCGCGGCGACTGCCTGCGCGGGGGCACTGGCGCTTCTCGCGGCCGGCTGCGGCAGCAGTTCCGGCACCAGCGCGACGTCCGGCGGCAAGCCGGTCACGGGCGGCACGGCCGTGTGGGCGGAGCCGCCCTCGACCACGCCGAACTACATCTTCCCGTTCACGAGCAGCTCGTACATCAGCATCATCAACATCAACGACTTCTCCCAGCTGATGTACCGGCCGCTGTACTGGTTCGGCAACGGCGACCAGCCGACCGTGAACCCGTCGCTCAGCCTGGCTGACCCGCCGGTCATCAGCGGCAAGAAGGTCACCATCAACCTCAAGAACTACAAGTGGTCTGATGGCACCCCGGTGACGGCCCAGGACGTGATGTTCTGGCTGAACATGGAGCTCGCGCTCCCGCAGGACTACGGCGCGTACACCGGCTTCCCGGCGAACGTGAAGGACATGCGCGCGGTCAGCCCGACGCAGCTGACCATGACGATGAACAAGGCGTACTCGCCGACCTGGTTCCTGTACAACGACCTGAGCCAGGTCACCCCGATGCCGGCCGCCTGGGACCGGACCGCTTCCGGCCCGAGCCACTGCGCGACCACTGTCAAGGACTGCGCGGCGGTCTACAAGTACCTAGACGAGCAGTCCAAGAAGCTGTCCAGCTACGCCACGTCGCCGCTGTGGTCCGACGTGGACGGGCCGTGGAAGCTGAGCGCGTTCAACGCCGACGGGCACGTCACGTTCGTCCCGAACAAGTCCTACTCCGGACCGGTGAAGCCGCACCTGGCGCAGTTCCAGGAGGTGCCGTTCACCACCGACTCCGCCGAGTATGACGTGCTGCAGTCGCCGAACTCGAGCAGCAAGATCGATGTCGGCTACCTGCCCACCCAGGACGCGCCGGCCAAGCCCGCTGGCGTGGCGGTCGGGAAGAACCCGCTGTCGTCCAAGGACTACTCGCTGAGCCCGCTGTACCTGTGGGGCATCAACTACTACGCCACCAACTTCCAGTCCACCACGGGCAACGGGCCGGTCATCAACCAGCTGTACTTCCGGCAGGCCCTGGCGTACCTGATGAACCAGGCCGGCGTGATCAGCGGCCCGCTGCGCGGCTACGGCACCGAGACGGTTGGCCCGGTCGGCAACAACCCGGCGACGAAGTTCCTGTCGCCGCAGCTGAAGGGCGGCACGCCGTACCCCTACAGCCCCGCCAAGGCCAAGGCCCTGCTGGCCAGCCACGGCTGGAAGGTCACCCCGAACGGGATCACCACCTGCACGAACCCGTCGCTGTGCGGGCCTGGCATCAAGAAGGGTCACCAGCTGGCCTTCAACTTCCCTTTCGCCAGCGGTGTTCAGTGGCTGACCTCGGAGATGCAGCAGCTGCAGTCGAGCGCGGCCACGGTCGGCATCAAGATCAACCTGCAGCCGAAGCCGTTCGACCAGGTCACCGCGCTGGCGGCCGGCAACTGCGTGGTCGCCAAGATCCCGTGCAACTGGGACCTGGCGGACTGGGGCGGCGGCTGGTCGTTCGACCCGGACTTCCTCCCCACCGGCGAGACGCTGTTCCAGAGCGGCGCGATCGCCAACTCGGGCGGGTTCAAGGACCCGGCCAACGACCAGATGATCTCTAAGACGCTGACCAGCAGCAGCCCGCAGGCGCTGTACCAGTGGGAGAACTACCTGGCCAAGCAGCTGCCGATGCAGTGGCAGCCCAGCGGCGTGTACGAGATGACCGAGGTCGCCGGAAACCTCAGGGGGGTCACCCCGCAGAGCCCGACGCTCACGATCAACCCGGAGAACTGGTACTTCGTCAAGTAGCGCGCCTGCCGCGCGGGCGGGCCGGGTAACCCGCCCGCCCGCGCGGCACAGCCGTGTCCGCTCTGGCGGCCTGCAGTTGTCCCGGGCCGCCCCGGAACAGGGGATCCGTTGACCGTATTCCTGCTCCGCAGGGTGGCCCAGTCACTGCTGGTCATCCTGCTGGTAACCCTCCTCACCTTCGCGCTGCTGCGGATGGTCCCCGGCAATCCCGCGATCGCCGTCATGGGCCCGGGCGCCTACCGCAACCCGGCGGCCATCCGCCAGTTCGACCAGGTCTACGGCTTCAACCTGCCGTGGTACCACCAGTACTGGCTGTGGCTGGATCACCTGCTGCACTTCAACCTGGGCTACTCCTGGAAACTCAACCAGAGCGTGGTCTCGCTGCTGGGCAGCCACCTGCCCAAGACCGTCTTCCTGGTCGGCCTGTCGATCATCCTGGCGCTGCTGGCCGCCGTGCCCGTCGGCGTGCTGCAGGCGGTGCGCCGCAACAAGCTCACCGATCACGTCTTCAACGGCTTCTCCACGCTGTTCTACGCGATGCCGGCCTTTCTGCTGGGCATCATGCTGATCCTGGCATTCGCGGTGAAGATCCCGCTGTTCCCGGCCGAGGGCCCGCAGGGCGAGGGGCTCGGGGACCTGATCACCAACTTCAACGCGCTGGTGCTGCCGGTCATCTCGCTCACGCTGATCAGCATCGCGCTGTTCAGCCGGTATATGCGCTCGGCCGTGCTGGACAACCTCACCGAGGATTACGTCCGGACCGCGAAGGCCAAGGGCGCCGGCCAGCGCCGGGTGCTGCTGCGCCACGTGCTGCGCAACTCGCTGATCCCCATCGCCACGCTGCTCGGCCTGAGCCTGCCCGGCCTGATCGCCGGGGCGCTGATCACCGAGTCGGTATTCAACTATCCCGGCATGGGCTACCTGTTCTACCAGTCGGCGCTGAACCAGGACTACCCGGTGCTGCTCGGCCTCACG
>DASUBV010000350.1:0-14952 GCA_035763085.1 Streptosporangiaceae bacterium
CTCGCGACGCTGATCACTGTCAGCGCGATGATCACCAGCGTCAGCACGGCGGTGATCATCTTGATCCGCAGCGGGGTCCGGCCTGGCAGCCGCCGCAGCGACTGCCGGAAGCCTCCCGATGCCCCCCTAGCTATCATCGGAGCGCGATGTCCTTAGGACGCGGGGAGCCTGAGGACGTAGCCGACGCCGCGCAGCGTGTGCAGCAGGTGCGGCTCGGTCGTGTCGACCTTGCGCCGCAGCACCGACACATACGACTCCACGATGCCGGTGTCGCCGCGGAAGTCGTAGTCCCAGACGTGGTCGAGGATCTGCATCTTGGACAGCACGCGGTTGGCATTACCCATGAAGTAGCGCAGCAGCTTGAACTCGGTCGGCGACAGTTGGATCTGCTTGCCGCCGCGCCAGACCTCGTGGCTGTCCTCGTCGAGCTCCAGGTCGGCGAACTTCAGCCGCGGCGGGGGCTCGCTGCCGTCGCCGCGGGTCCGGCGCAGCACCGCCCGGATCCGCGCGATGACCTCTTCCAGGCTGAACGGCTTGGTGACGTAGTCGTCGCCGCCGAGCGTCAGGCCGCGGATCTTGTCCTCGGTCGAGTCGCGCGCGGTGAGGAACACCACGGGGATCCGGGTGCCGCCGCCGCGCAGTCGCCGGATGACATCAAAGCCGTCCATGTCGGGGAGCATGACGTCGAGCACGATGAGATCGGGGCGATGCCGCTGGGCGGCCTGCACTGCCTCGCTGCCAGCCGCCGCGGTGACCACCTCGAAGCCGGAGTAACGCAGGCTGGCCGACAGCAGCTCCAGGATGTTGGGCTCATCCTCGACGACCAGCAGCCGTGCATCGGGCGTCCTGGTTCCGTTCGTGGGCTGGCTGTTCATGTTCCCTATTGTCGGCCAGGTCCCTGAGCGCTAGCTGAACGCCCCCTCCAGGAGACCTGCGCAGGTCAGCTGAGGATCCGCTGAAACCGGCGGCCGCCTGGCGCCGTGGCGGGAACGGCTCCGGCCGGCCAGGCGGGGTTGGGCGGGATCCGGGCGATCAGGCCCGGCCGCCGTGACCGGCGGTCCAGCGGGCGATGGCATCGGCCCGCGAGCCCGCCCCGAGCTTGGCATACAGGCGGTTCACGTGGTTCTTCACGGTTTTCTCGGTCAGCACCAGGCTGGCCGCGATCTGGCCGTTGGTGTGCCCGGCGGCGATCAGTGTCATGACCTCCGCCTCGCGCGAGGACAGGGCCCGCACCGCAAGGGCAGGCGCGTCACCATGGGCGGTCCTGTCAGTGGTGGCGTGCATGCGCCCTCCGGCTTCCGACAACGCGGGTAAATCGATACGTATGCTATCGATTGCCGCGGTACTCCTGGCAAGGCCTGATTTCGGCGGGCGCGGCAATGAGCCCTGGCTGGCGTGCTAGCTGGCCTGCTTGGAGCCCGTGATCAGGTCATGGGGGACAGGCCGGCCGTCGTTCAGGGCGTTGAACAACTGCAGCGCCTTCGTGCGGTCCCACTCCACCGCGTCCTGGCCGGTCGAGGTCACGAAGCCGGCGTTGCCGATCGGCACCGTGGTCGTCTGCGGGTGCTTCAGCGCGAACGCGACGCCGGCCAGGTTCAGCAGGCTGGTGTCGGAGTCCACCGTCAGCGTGGCGGTCGCGCCGTCGGCCGCCGGGATGATCTTGAACGGGTTGAGCATGACGCCCGGGCTGGTCACCTTTTCGAGCAGGGCCTTGATCAGCAGTCGCTGGTTCTGCACCCGCTGCAGGTCCTGCATGGCGAAGGTGTGCCGGTCCCGGACATAAGCCAGTGCCTTCCCCCCGCTGAGGGTCTGGCAGCCCTTCCGGACGTTCAGCCCGGAGGCCGTGTCGTGCAGCGGGTACTTGATGCACATGTGCACGCCGCCGACGGCGTTGACCACGTTGACGAAGCCACCGAACCCGATCTCCATGTAATGGTCGATGCGCAGCCCGGTCGCGTTCTGCACGGTCTTGGCCAGCAGCTTCGGCCCGCCGAAGTCGTACGCGGCGTTGATCTTGTTGAACCCGTAGCCGGGGATGTTCACCCACGAGTCACGCGGCAGGGATATCAGCAGCGGCTTGCCCGGCCCGCCGGTGTGCAGGATCAGGATCGTGTCCGAGCGGTGCCCGCCGATGTCGTGGCCTGTCGAGAACCGC
Organism: Streptosporangiaceae bacterium; assembly: GCA_035763085.1. Lineage (GTDB taxonomy): Bacteria > Actinomycetota > Actinomycetes > Streptosporangiales > Streptosporangiaceae > DASUBV01. The sequence goes on from DASUBV010000350.1 coordinate 2,156, forward strand.
CGCTCCTGCTTGCGGGTCAGCCCCTGACGGCTGTCGGACCCGGCGATCAGCCAGTTGGTCCCGTCGCCCTGGGCTGGCCGCGATGAGTAGTCGACCAGGACGTTCTTCTTGTGCAGCCGGCTGTTGAGGTTGAAGTACTCGGCGACGCCGGCGACCAGCGCCAGTGCCACGATCAGCGCCAGGATGCCGAAGATGCGCCGCGGCCGCCGCCACCCGCGCCCGCGGCCGCCGAACCCCGAGCCGGGCAGGCCCGGCGATGCCTGGCCCGGTTCGTAGTCGCCCGGGCGCAGCGGCGCGCTGGTCCCGCGGCCACGGCGTGACGAGCTGGGCGGCGGCTGGTCGGGCCAGACGCTGCGGGAGCGGCTGCCGGGGGTCCCGGAAGCCGGGCTGGCGCCTGCCGGCAGGCCCACTGTCGGATCACTCGCGCCCGGCGCTCCGTGAGCGCTGCCCGGCGCGCCTCGGAACCAGCCGTCTGGATACTCGCTCATACTGCCGTCCCATCGACACCGTGGTTGTTGCCATCGCCTCTTAACTCTTGAGACGACCGCCGGGCCAAACTGGCGATGCCGATTCAGGTTATTCGAGGTAATCCAGTCCTGCGGCGCTCCCGGCCCACCAGACGGTAACCAATTCGCGATGCGCGGTAGCCAGATCAGTCGGAGACTCCGCGTCGGCACCCGCATCTACCAGCGCCCGGGCGACCTCGTCAGCCCGCTCGGGCGGCAGGCACAAGCGGCGCCGGGTGACCTCAGTCAGTTCCGCGAAGCTGCCGTAGTCGGCGCCGCCGGGCCGCTGCCACCGCTCGCTGCTGGCCTGGATGCCCATCGCGGCCAGGATCTCCAGCAAGTCGTCGGCGGTTGGGCCCTGCGGGCGGGCCAGGCCGTGGAACCGCATCCACAGCTCGTTCATGCCGGTCAGCGGATGCTCGGCGGTCAGCTCCACCACCACCTGCCGCCGCGCGCTGGCCGTCAGGGCGGCCACGAACGGCAGGATATCGGGCACGTTGTACACGACGTTGAAGCACGTCACCAGGTCGGCCGGCGCGGCGTCCGGCGCGGATTCCGGCCAGCTGCCGGTGACCAGCCGGACCTTTCCGGCCAGTGCCGATACGCGCTCGGCCAGCAGGTCGAGCATCTGCTTGTCGGTGTCGACCGCGGTCAGCGCGGTGGTCCGGGGGAGCAGCGGGACGCAGGCCGCGCCGGCGCCCGCACCGACATCCAGCACGCTGCCCGGCGGGTCCAGGGCCGCCCAGGAACGCCGGTACGAGGGACCGCCGGGAGCGGCGGCCAGCCGGTCGGCGCGGCGGGCGAAGACCTGCCGCGGCAGCACCCACGGTGACTCGTCGGCGGCCGCGGTGATGTGCTCCGGGATGGCCCAGGCGGCAAGCTCATCACGCCAGTGATCCAGCAGCTGGCCGAGGCCACCAGGCCCGGGACTGCGACGGTTCACTTTGCTTCCTCAGCCTCGCCCAACGCGCACCTCACCGATGCCGCCACATCATATCCGGAGCGTCACCGCGCAGCTCGTTCCGGTCAGCGCCTAGCTGAGTACCTCGATGACCCGCTGCGCGAGCAGCGGCGGCACGGAGTTGCCCAGCTGCGCCTGGATGGAGGACCGGCTGCCGACGAGCTCGAAGTCATCGGGGTAGGTGAATAGCCTCTTGATCTCGGCGGTGCGCAGCCGCCGGTTTTCCCAGTGGAACGGCCCGACGTAGGGTCCCGGCTGGGCCTGGATGGTGGGCGCGGGCTTGTCGGGGGCGAGCTTGAGGAGGAACGACCAGTACTTGCTGCGCCACCTGAACAACGGGTCCGGGTGGCCGCGCTTGTCCGTGTAGAACAGGTAGTTGTCGCCGGGCGGAATGTCGGGGAGCAGGTGTCCGTACTTGCCGTTTACCTCCTCCCCCGGCTCGGGGTCGGTCACGAGGCCGGCCAGGGCCTGTCCGGCTGTCACGTGAGGCCGGGCTGGATCGCCGCTGGCCCGCCGCTCCCACTGCCCGCCGTGAGAGGGCACGGGATGGCCGGGCAGGGGCTCGCCTTTCGGCACCCCGATGACGAACAGGCGGGGACGGGCCTGAGGGACGCCGAAGTCGGCAGCGTTGAGGACCTTGGCCTTGTATCGGTAGCCGGCTTCGTCTATCTCCCGGAGCAGACGATCGTAAGCAGGCTTGCTGGCCTTGTTGTCGTAGGTCAGGGCGTAGACATTCTCCAGGACGAATCGCCGGGGCCTGGCCTCTGCCAGGACACGGGTGTACGCCTGCAGGAGGGAGGCATCCGGGTCAAGCCCGTTGCGCTTGTAGTCCAGCCAGAAGCCACTCTTGGAGAACGGCGTGCAGGGCGGTCCGCCGACAAGCAGATCCGGGAACTCTCCCGTGGCCAGGCCAGCCGCGTCGAGGATCTGACGCGTGGGAGTGGCCAGTATGTCTCCCTGGATCACCGGCGAGGCCAGATGGGCGAAGTTCTTCTCCATCGTCGCTGCGGCATCCGGGTTCCACTCCACCGCACCACGGACCTCATACCCGGCTTGTTCCGCGCCAAGGTCGAGCCCGCCGGCGCCGGAGAACAGGGAGATTGCGATGCCTTGCGTAACCACGTTGCCATCATTGCAGTGCAGGCCGACAAAACCAGGAAACGACGCGTCCCTGCGGTCTACCCGGGGTCGGCCTGCTGCATGGCACGGAGCCTGGCCAGCTCACCCTGAGTTGCCGTGAGCAGACGAGCAAGCTGCCGCTGAACCTGAGCGCTGACCTTGAAGGGGTACCGGCGCCAGAACTCGTAGAACTCGTCGGCGGTCTGGAACACGCCCGCCCCGCTGCGCAGCCGGTCGATCTCCGTGATGGCACCGATGTACTCGCGGGTTGTCGAAGATCGTTCCCGGCTGCCGATCCGCCAGGGCTCTTGGACGATGATCTCCAGGTCTTCCACCCTGGCGTTGCTGTCGGGGTTGAGCGTATAGATCATGATCACGTCATGGTGAGTCGAGTAATCGCTGAACGGGCGGAGGGTGCCTGGCCAGTGCAGGGCCGGCCACTTGAAGTAGGTATTGCCTGTATAGAGAGTGATCCGGCTCTGCGTATGCCGTTTGCTGGCTGCCCTGCGAGCGGCTTTGATGTCGACGGCGTGAAACCCCCCGCCGAATGCTGGGCCGGAGAACTCCAGGTCCGGGTAGCCGCGCTCGCTGCCCCGTCGTACCTCCGCCCCGGCCAGGGCTAGGCCTCGGAGGCTGAGGAAATTCACGATGGAGACTTCCAGGATGTTGGCCAGCGCGGCCGGCTCCTTAGGCAGCGGCAGCAGATGTCCGCCTTCAGTCAGGCGGCTCTCAAGGTCAGCAGGATTGGCTGCCGTCAGCGGCCAGTGCGCGAAGTCGCTGTCCCGCTGGAAGACACCGCCCACGTTAAACCGGAAGTCGGCGCACTGCTCGCGCAGCCAGCTGCCCAGATCGGCAGAAATGGTCATGGACTCAGAGCCTGCCACAGGCTGATATTCCTATCTGGTGAAATCCTCACTCTCAGTGCTCGGCTAGGAGCGGCGAGCGGGCCAGCGCGACCGCGGCGGCGGCGATGAGGATCACGCTGATCGCCTCGGGGATGATCAGCAGGCCGCCGCGGACCTGCTCGCCGAAGACCACGATGCCCCAGGCCACCGAGACCAGCGGGTCCATGATGCTGATGCCGGGCTGGGCCGCGACCAGCCGGCCGGCGTTCAGCGCGGACTGGGTTAAGAAGAAGCCCAGCACGCCGGCGCCCACCATCGCGTAGATCTGCCAGTGCCCGAAGATGTTCACCAGGCGGCCGTGAAACGTGCCGGTCATGCCCTTCATCAGTGCCGCGGTCAGCCCGAACGCCGCCCCGGCCGCGACGCCCAGGAGCGCGGCCCGCTCTGACCCGGAGACCCGCCCGGCCGGCGGGGTGCCGCGGGGCGGCACAGCCAGGGCCGAGTGCGGTCCGGCCAGGCGCACCAGCCAGGCGGGCCGCCACATACCCTCCTTGCTCCAGGCGACCAGGCCAGCCAGCAGTGCCGCGTTGATCCCGATCCCGATCAGCCACTGGTACCAGCTCGCGCTCCCGCTGCCGGCCGACGGCGACAGCAGGAGCAGCAGCGCTGACAGGCCGATTGTCATCGCGATGATCGGCACCCACTCGCGCGAGCTCAGCGGAGAATGGAACAAGTACGAGCCCAGCAGCAGGGTGAGCGGCAGCTCGATGATCAAGATCGGCTCGACCAGCGCCAGCGCGCCGGTGCCCAGGGCGGCGGCCTGCAGGACGAAGCCCGCGGTAATCGCCGCAATGCCGCCAAACCAGACAGGCTTGCGCAGCAGGTCGGCGATCAGCCGCAGCGACAGGCTCTCGCTCGCCGGGATCTCGCGGTTGGCCTTGCGCTGCAGGACCCAGGACAGGGCATTGGCCGCAGCGGCCAGGACGGCGAGAATCACGGTCAGCATGCGCGCCGATCCTAGTCGGCCGGGCCGGGCGCACCGCGCGGCTCGCCGGCGGGCCCGGCCAGCCCGGCTGGCCCGCATGCCAGGAGCCCTCGGCCGGCGCACCGGCGAGGGCTCCTGAGCTGGGATCTCATGCGGGTGAGTGATGGGATTCGAACCCACGACATCCAGGACCACAACCTGGCGCTCTAACCAGCTGAGCTACACCCACCATGCCCGCTGGGCCGCAGGGCCCCGTTGGCTCAGGTAAGCATACCGGTTGCGGATTAGTGTGCAGCACCGGATTCGCCGGGGGCTCCGGGAACCTGCGCGGAGCCCGTGTAGCGGGCCGCGATCCGCCGCGAGGTCGCGGTGTCCGGGCCGGGATGCGGCACGAAGATCGCCTCACGGTAGTAGCGAAGCTCGCGGATGCTCTCCAGGATGTCGGCCAGCGCCCGGTGCCCGCCGTGCTTGGGCGGGCTGGCGAAATAGGCCCGCGGGTACCAGCGCCGGGCCAGTTCCTTGATGCTCGACACGTCGACCATCCGGTAATGCAGGAACTCATCGAGCTCGGGCATGTCCCTGGCCAGGAACGACCGGTCGGTGGCGATGGAGTTCCCGCACAGCGGGACCTTCTTGGACTCCGGGACGTGCTGCCGGATGTAGGCCAGTACCTGGTCCTGCGCCTCGGCCAGGGTCACGCCGGACGACAGCTCGTCGAGCAGTCCCGATGCGGTATGCATGTCGCGGACGACGTCGGGCATGGTGTCCAGGGCCTCGGCAGGCGGCTTGATGATGATGTCAATGCCGTCGTCGGCCGTGGTGAGCTCGGCATCGGTCACAATGCACGCGATTTCCACGAGCGCATCGGTGGCCAGATCGAGCCCGGTCATCTCGCAGTCAATCCAGACGAGCCGGTCGGTCATCCTTCCACCCTAGGGCAGCGCGGCCAGGCTGCGTGCATCCGTCGTGCTCCCCTGGCGGCCTTCATGGGCTCCTACGGTACCGGCCGGGCCCTGCTACCGGGCCCGGCCAATGCGGCCCGGCTAGCGGGCCCGGCTCAGCGAGGCGGCCCCGGCGACGTGCGTGCCGAGGAGATCCCCCAGCTCATCGCCGTCGTAGCCGGGACGGCCCGGGCCTGGGCGCGGTGCCTCGCCGGCCGCCAGCCGCGACCCTGGCCGCAGCTGGACGGGACCGTCGGCCGTCCGGGTGACAGTCCGCCCGGTGAGCCGTTCGACGTCGATCGCGCCGGGCCCGGTAGCCGCCAGGCCGGGTACCTGGGAGGCGCCGTAATGGCCGCCGCGCGCCCACAGCCGGCGGCTGCGGGCAGTGGCATGGCATTCCGGGAATGGCGCGGGGCTGCCCGCCGGCCAGCGGCGCGGCACGCCCCAGGAGTCGAGCCAGGTCATGATCTCCCGTAGCCCCGCCAGCGGGCCCGAGGTGAAGGGCGCGTCCGCGAAGGCGACCACGCAGACCTGCACGCATACCCGCCCCTCGGCGGTGACCTCCGAGGCGCTCGGGCCGGCTGCCTGCGCCGGGCCTGGCCAGCCTGCCGACCTGGCGCAGTCCAGCCAGCCCGGCGGGCAGGCCGCTCGCACGATCGGGATCAGCTGGACGATCTCGCCGTTGAGCGGATTCCAGACCAGGTGGCTGGCGCAGCCGCCCTGGTCCAGACGCTGCGCAGCGGACCGCGCCGATACTGTCTGCGGGTCGGCACCCAGGGTCTGCCAGACGACCCGGGGTGCTCCTCCTTTAAGCGGGCCGCCATCCGCCGCTGCCCGGATGTACCGAACCCCGGGCATCCATGCGTCACTCACCGCGCTCCCTTCGCGCCGCCTGTGTCCTCCGGCGTCGTTGCCCCTTCCTACTTCCTTACGCCCGGGTAAGTCATTAGTCCAGACCCGCTGTACGGGCCCGCGGCCGCACATGGATTATTGGGACGAAGCGATTACCCGCGCCTTAACCGGCGCGGCCCCGGCGACGGCCAGGTGAGGTGCGCAGTGTCAGACGACCGAGTGCCCGGTGACCCAGTGCTTGGTGACCCGGTGCCTGGTGAGCCGGTGCCTGGTGCCTCGGTGCCGGGAGTCCCTGGCATCGAGGAGCCGGGCCGGCTCGCGGCCTGGATCGCCGAGAACGGCGGCGGGCACCTGGGCCGCCTGCGCAGCGTCACGCTGATCGCGGGCGGGCGGTCGAACCTGACCTACCGGCTGGACATGGCGGCAGGCCCGGTGGTGCTGCGCCGCCCGCCGCTGGGTCACGTGCTGCCCACCGCGCATGACATGAGCCGCGAGTACCGTGTGCTGACCGCGCTGGCCGGCACTAATGTGCCCGTGCCCGAGCCGGTCGCCAGCTGCACGGACGCTGAGGTGATCGGGGCGCCGTTCTACCTGATGAAGTTCGTCGACGGCCGGGTGCTGCGCACGGCCGAGGACGGCGCGCAGGTCACCCCGGAGCAGGCCGCCCGGCTGTCGGAGGCGCTGGCCGACATGCTGGCCCGCATTCACGGCGTGGACATCGCCGCGGCCGGGCTGGCCGGGTTCGGCAAGCCAGACGGATACCTGGCCCGCCAGCTCGCGCGCTGGCAGCGGCAGTGGGAGCTGTCCAAGACCCGCGAGGTGCCGCGCTACGACGCTCTTGTCGAGCGACTGGCCGCCGGGCTGCCGGACTCGGCCGAGGGCACGCTCGTGCACGGCGACTTCCGGCTGGACAACACGCTGGTGACGCTCGGGGCACAGCCGGCCATCGCGGCCGTGGTCGACTGGGAGATGTCGACCCTCGGCGATCCGCTCGCCGACCTCGGCCTGACGCTGACGTACTGGGCCGACCCGGATGACGCGCAGTGGCAGTCGGTCAGCGTGGGCGGATCAGTCACCGGCCTGCCGGGCTTCTGCACGCCGGGTCAGTTCGCGGCCCGGTACGCCGAGCTGACCGGCCGCGACGTCTCCGGCATCGGGTACTACATGGCGTTCGGCTGCTTCAAGCTCGCGGTGGTGCTGGAGGGCATCCACGCCCGGTTCCTGCAGCGCAAGACGGTAGGGGAGGGCTTTGAGCGCGAGGGCCCGACGGTGCCGCTGCTGGTCGAGCGCGCGCACCGGATGCTGGACCGCAGCCCGATCGGCTGACTCGCCCCGGGCTGCGGCTCCGGCTGGGACGCCGGGCTCCCGGCCGCTCGCGCGAGTCGCGGCGGCCGGCACCTCCCGGGCCAAAGAAATGAGGCCCGGCGCCCCGCTCTCGCCGGACCTCAAGTCTGTTGAGGCCCGGCGCCCCGCTCTCGCCGGGCCTCAAATCTGAGGGAGGCCCGGCGCCCCGCTCTCGCCGGGCCTCGAAAGTGAGACGCCTGGCCGCCGAGGGGGGTTCACACGTTTCTCGCAGATTCCGTAAGAGATTTTTAATGCCGGCGTTGGCGCAGCTCACAGATCCCGTGCCGACGCAACGCCGAGCACGAAGTCAGCGCGGCGACGCCGGCGCAGCGACCGCGCGGCGGTCACGGCGCCGCGCAGTGCGGGTCGCACAGGCGCCGGGAGAACCCCTTGATGAAGGCCCTGGCCACCTGGGACGGCTTGGTGATCTCGAACGCTGCGCCGCCGGTGGCGGCGGCGATCTGCTGCATGGCATGGAAGTCGCCCGCGGTGCCGAGCTGCAGCACGACGACCTCGACCTTGCGGTTGGGGTTGAACAGCTTGCGCAGCTTCGCCAGCAGGGCGCTCGTAGACATGTCGCCGCGGGCGGTGTCGACCCCGGCCGTCAGCACGATGACGGCGTTGGCGTAGTTGGGCTGGTAGTTCGCCGTCATCTGCTGGTAGGCGGCCAGGATGACGTTGTTCAGCGCCAGCGGGCCCGCGCCCGGGTGCAGGGTCTCGTCGATCTGCTGCAGTTGCTGGCGCCGGGTAATGAGGCCGAGGTCAGCGGGCAGTGGCCCGACCGGAACCAGCTGCCGGTAGGCCTTTCCGTTCTGTGCCGACCCGCCGATCTGCCATTCGCCCATCTGGGTGCTGTCGGGGAACAGCGCGAGGCCCAGCACGGCGGTCTGGGTCAGCTCCTGCTCCAGGGTCTGCTGGCCGTTGCCGTCGGAGTGAGCCATCGCCGCCGAGGTGTCGATGAGGACCAGGTCGCGCGAGCCGAGCCCGAGCTTGCTCCATACCTCGAGGGTGGTCTGCGCCTCGCTGGGAGTGGCCTCGGCGGCCTCGGTGAGCACCTGGGACCGCAGCCCGAAGGAGGCGGGCGTGGTGTCGATGCTGCCGTCGGCCGACCGGAAGCCGGCGTAGCGGACGACCTCGGCAGCGTAGGACTGCTGCAATTCCTGCCCGAACTGGCGGGCGGCCTCCTTCTCGGCCGGGTCCGAGCTGGTCACCACGTACGGGTAGTTCAGCACCGGGCTGGCGAGCGACGAGCTGAAGTCGGCCGGGTACTGCGCGGCCAGCGGCTGCGCGGGGTTGGCCCGGTCGTAGGCGATCACCGCCTGCTCGGAGGTCACCGTGACCGGCCGGGCGTTGAACGGGGGCGCCGCGGTGGACACGAATGAGGCCAGCGAGGCCGGGTCGTCGAACTGCGAGGTGGCCTCGGAGCTGAGCACGAACTTGGTGAAGCTGGTCCGGGCGGCCGCGCCGTGGCCGAGCATCCGGCTCATCTGGACCAGGGTGGCCAGCCCGGCCGCGCTGTCGGCGGGGTCGGGCAGGTCGACCTTGAGGCCCAGCGATCTGGGCGGGCCGCCGTCGCCCGGCGGGAGCAGCAGGCTCCAGCCGGTGGGGGAGTCGAAGGCGTGCGTCTTGGCCGCGACCGCCATCGGCATCACCACCATCAGCGGCGAGCGGGCCACGGTGATGCCGGTGGGCTGCACATCGCGGGCGCCGAGCGGGAAGGTGCGCGCCACGTCGACCCAGAGGCTGGAGTCAGGGATCCACGCATCGACCGACGGCATGCCGTTCTTGCTGTCCTGCCCGTCGATCCGCCCGGCGGTCACGGCCGAGCTGGCCTCGGTGACCTGCACCTGCGTGCAGCGCCCGGCGGCGACGTGATCCTGGCGGTTGAAGTCCTGGGCGACGCGCTCGACGGCCGGGGCCAGGTCCAGGCTCACGGCCACGTTCAGCAGCAGCGGCCGGCTGGTGCACGAGGAGTGCGCGGCGATGGCCTGCGCGCTCAGGCCCGCCATGACGACGGCCGCGATCGTGACCGCGATGGCGACCAGGGCTCCCGTGCCGACCCGGCGCCGGGTCCGCCTGGCGGCCGGCCCCGGTGCGGTTGTCCCTGCACGTCGTGCCATCACCGTGTCCTTCGGCTTGCCTGCGGGGCCTGTGCCGCCCGCTCGCCTGCGCGTGCCCGGGGAGACACCTTTCCCTCGCCGCCGGGCTGCCTGCTCGCCGCGGGGTGCCGTCGGCGGCACTTCTGCGGCTTGCCGGGCGCTCCTCGTCCGGCGGCGCCGGCACCCTCGGACTTCCCCGGCCGGACTTACCCGACGCCCCAGTGGCTGACTATATCGGCGGGCTAGCGGCTGTTCTGCCTAGTTGACCGCTTTGCCGGGCCCGCCCGGGCGGGGCCTGGCCTGCGGTCGCGCGCCCGGCTGGCCGCCAGGCCCGGCAGACTAAGGGAATGACCGGTCCGGTGCCCATCGGCGACGCAGGCGACCCGCGGCTGGCCGACTACCTGAGCCTGACCGACGTGCACCTGCGGCGCAGCCTGGAGGCCGAGCACGGGCTGTTCATGGCCGAGGGCGAGAAGGTCATCCGGCGCGCGGTGCAGGCCGGCTACCCGGTCCGCTCGATGCTGGTCACGCCCGAGCGGCTGGCATCGGTTGCGGGCCTGGCGGAGGCGTGCGCGGCACCGCTGTACGTGGTCCCGGTGGAGCTGGCCGAGCAGGTCACCGGCTTCCGGGTGCACCGGGGCGCGCTGGCGGCGATGAACCGCACCCCGCTGCCAGCGGTGACCGAGGTGCTGGCCGGCCGGGCGGCGGCCGGGCCCGCCCGGCGGGTCGTGGTGCTGGAGGACCTCGTCGACCACGGGAATGTGGGGGCGATCTTCCGGTGCGCGGCCGCGCTCGGGGTCGATGCCGTCATCTTGTCGCCGCGGTGCGCGGATCCGCTGTACCGGCGGTCGGTCAAGGTATCGATGGGCGCGGTGTTCGCCATCCCGTACGCGCGGATGGCCGACTGGCGGGGCGGGCTGGCCGAGCTGCGCTCGGCCGGGTTCCGGCTGCTCGCGCTGACCCCGGACCAGTCCGCGGTGCCCATCGCCCGGGCGCAGCTGGGCGACCGGACCGGACTGCTGCTGGGCACCGAGGGTGACGGGCTGTCGGCGCGCTGGCTGGGCGAGGCCGACGAGGCGGTCTGCATCCCGATGCGGCCCGGGGCACGGGCCGCTGGCGTGGACTCCCTGAACGTCGTCGCGGCCGCCGCCATCGCCTGCCACGTGCTCACCGGCTGAACTCGTGATCTCCGCTGCCGCCACCATCCGGGGCCCAGCTCCCGCCGCCCCATGTCGATAACAGCAAGAAGGGATCTGGCCCGGCCGGACCACGACACGGACTGCGCCAGCCCCGGCCGGGGCCGGCAGTAGCGTCAGGCCGAGGTGTCATCGGCCGAGGGGGCCGGCGCGCCGCGGCCGAGGCGGGCGCTCAGGGTGGCGAAGGCGGCCAGCGCGGCGGCCTGGGTCAGGGCCGCGGCGATCAGCAGCAGCATCGTGGAGTGCGCGCCGGGATGCGCGGCCTGCGCGGCGTGTCCCGCCCCGTGGCCCGCGATCAGGCCAGCGAGGGCGGCGCCGGCCGCACCCGCGGTGATCTTGAGACTGGCCGCGGTGGTGAACACCTGGCCGCGCAGCCGCTGCGGGGTCTCCCGGTGCCGCACCGCGAAGATCGCGGCGAGCTGGGGCCCGTCGGCCACGCCTGCGACAGCCACGGCGGCGATCACCCAGCCTGCGCTGGGCGCGACGGCCAGGCCCAGGTAGGCGCAGCCGGCCAGTGCCGTGGCGAGCGCGAACAAGGTGTCCGGCGCTAGCCGGGCCGGCCACCGGGACAGCACGGCGTTGGTCGCCAGCGAGGTCGCTGCCAGCACCGACAGCAGCAGCGCCCCGCGGTCGGCGGCGCCGAGATAGGCCTCGCCGAGCAGCGGGCAGGCCACCACCAGCATCCCGACGCCCAGGTAGGCGACGACGGAGCAGGCAGTGATCCGCAGCAGCGGCCTGGTCCGCGCGATAGCGCCGAACCCGTCCCGCAGGCTGCCGAGCAGCGTTGTCCCCGGCCCGGCGTCCGCGCTGGCGCGGCTGGCACCGGGCAGCCCCGCCTGCCCGGTGCCGCCCTCGCAGGCCGGCTCGCCTTCGCGCGCGGCCCCGGTGTCGCGGGGTGAGCCGGGATCACGCCGGGGCATGCGCCAGGCGGCGGGCACGGCGAGCAGGAGCAGGGCCGTCACCGCGGCCATGGCCCAGCCCGCGCCGGCCAGTGCTGCTGCCAGCCCGGCCAGTGCCGGGCCGCCCAGCGCAGCGGCGGAGTAAGTTGCGGCGTCCAGAGAGTAGGCGCTAGTCAGCCGCTCGGGCTCGACAATGTCCGGCAGCCGCGAGGTCCAGCCGCCCGTCAGCGAAGGAGCCAGGAAGCCAGCCAGCACCGCCACGCCAGCGACCAGGGCCGGAGTGATATGACCGAGGCTGACCGCGATCACGGCAAGGCCGCCGGCATAGCCCGCCAGCGTGCCGGCCAGCAGCCGACCGGGCCGGCCGCTGCGGTCCAGCAGCGCCCCGAGCACGGGTCCGCCGGCGGCGGAGGAGACGGTCAGGCCGGCGTACAGCGCCGAGGCAGTCTGCGCCGACCCGGTCACGGCGAGCCCGAGCAACAGCAGCGCGGGAGCCGACATCTCGTCTGCGGTCCGGGCCGCCGTCGCCCCGGCAAGGTACCCGGCTAGCCGGTACTGCCTCGGCCGCCGGGATGTGGCCGGGCCCTTCGAGTCCGCGGCGCCCGGGCCGGACGTGCCCGGGCACGGGCCGGAAGTGGTCAGGTCTGGGCTAGTGGCATCCGGGCTGGTCACGTCCGGGTGCCTGGCCGCCTGGTGCCTTGCGGCAGTTCATCTTCGGCGCACAGCGCCTCCCGGCCGACACGGCGCGCCCGCTGCGCGCCTGGTTCATGCCTCACGGTACTCCGCCCGGGAACGGGCAGAGCTTAGTAACGTGCGGGTTTTGTCTGCTATCACCATCAGGACCCCGCACGTTAACGGGCGTGGCAGGCGAGGCCGAGCACGCCGCCTGGAGCTGGGCTAGGTGGCGCCGCCGGACTGCTTGGTGTTGCTGGGCTACGTGGTACCGCCGGGGGTGCGTACTGCTGGGCTAGGTGGTGCCGCTGGGCTGCGTGGGACCGCAGAGGGGTGCTTGCTGCAGGGCTAGCTGGTGCTGCTGGGCTGCTTGCCGCT
>DASUBV010000351.1:0-5307 GCA_035763085.1 Streptosporangiaceae bacterium
GCCGCCCAGTACCGGACCGCGTCCGTTCCGTATTCGGCCAGCAGGTCCGCGGCCGTGACCACGTTCCCGGTGGACTTGGACATCTTCTTGCGGTCCGGGTCCACGATCCAGCCCGAGATCGCCGCGTGCCGCCAGGGCAGCTCACCAGTCTCCGACTGGCCCCGCAGGACGGTATAGAACAGCCAGGTCCGGATGATCTCGTGGGCCTGCGGGCGCAGGTCCATCGGGTACACCTGCGGCAGCACGTCGTCGGGCGTGCTCCAGCCCGCCGCGATCTGCGGCGTCAGCGACGAGGTCGTCCAGGTGTCCATGATGTCGGGGTCGGCGGTGAACCCGCCGGGCTGGTCCCGCTGGCCCGCCTGGTAGCCGGGCGGCACGTCGGCCGCCGGGTCCACTGGCAGGCTGGCGTCGTCGGGCAGGATCGGCCGGCCGCGATCCGGCTGGCCGCTGTCGCCGACCGGGTACCACACCGGGATCGGCACGCCGAAGTACCGCTGCCGGCTGATCAGCCAGTCGCCGGACAGGCCGTCCACCCAGTTCTCGAACCGGGACCGCATGTGCGCCGGGTGCCAGGTCAGCTCGCGGCCGCGGGTCAGCATCCGGGCCCGGAGCTGCTCGTCCCGCGCGCCGTTGCGGATGTACCACTGGCGGGTGGTGACGATCTCCAGCGGCAGGTCGCCTCGCTCATAGAACTTCACCGGGTGCCGGATCGCCTCGGGCTCGCCGCGCACTGCACCGGCCTCCTGCAGCAGGCTGGTGATCTGCCGCCGGGCCCGGCGCGCCGGGAGCCCGGCGAGCTGGGCGTACGCGGCCCGGCCGGCGGCCGAGGTGATCCCCGGCGGCGGCTCGGGCAGCACCCGGCCATCCCGGCCGATCACCGGCCGGGTCTCCAGCTGCAGGTCCCGCCACCAGGTCACGTCGACGGTGTCGCCGAACGTGCAGACCATCGCGATGCCGGTGCCCTTGTCCGGGTCGGCCAGCCGGTGCGCCAGGATCGGCACGGTCACGCCGAACAGCGGCGAGCTGGCGAAGGAGCCGAACAGGCCCTGGTACCGCTCGTCGTCGGGGTGCGCCACCAGCGCCACGCAGCCCGGCAGCAGCTCGGGCCGGGTCGTGGCGATGACCACCACGTCAGACGGCGAGGCGCCGGGCGAACTGGACGGCGAGGTGCCCGGAGTCAGCCCGAACGCCAGCCGGGTCAGCGTCCCGGCCATCTCCCGGTCCTCGGTCTCGGCCTGCGCCACCGCCGTGCCGAAGGTCACGTCCCACAGCGACGGGCCCTCCGCCTGGTAGGCGTCATCCCTGGCCAGGTCGCGCAGGAACACCCGCTGCGAGATCGCCTGGGCCCGGTCATCGATGGTCCGGTAGGCCAGGTCCCAGTCCACCGACAGGCCCAGCCGCCGCCAGGCCGCGGCGAACAAGGCCTCGTCCGCCTCGGTCAGCTCCCGGCACAGCTCGACGAAGTTGCGCCGCGACACCGGCACCTGGTCGGCCGGGGCGACCGGCTTCGAGCCGCCGCGCGCCGGCGGCTGCAGGCCCGGCTGGTAGGGGAGTGCGGGGTCACACCGGACGCCGTAGTAGTTCTGGACCCGGCGTTCGGACGGCAGCCCGTTATCGTCCCACCCGACCGGATAGAACACCTGACGGCCGCGCATCCGCTGGAACCGCGCGATGGTGTCGGTCTGGGTGTAAGAGAAGACGTGCCCGATGTGGAGGGACCCGCTGGCGGTCAGCGGGGGAGTGTCGATGGCGTAGACGTCCTCGCGCCGGGCGGAGCGGTCAAACTTGTACTACACGCTCCTTAGCCCACGCCTGCGTCCACTTGTCCTCCATACCATCAAGTGTCGGCTTGGCCCCCCGCGCGGCGGCGGCCGCTGCGCTGCGGCCCGTGTTGGTGCTCATGCTCCTAGCCTATCCGGGCCGGGGTCCGGCTCGCCGCGGCATTAATGCGTTGAGCCGGGCGGATGCGCGCCCTAGGGTCCGCCCTATGACGGTCGCGATCCGGCTCGTCAGCACCGACGAGGACTACGCCGCCTGGCGGCAGGTGCGCATGGCCGTGCTGCCGTACGAGCGCGCCGACCCCGTCGAGTCGCTGCGTGCCCAGGCCGGCCCCCGGCACCGGTTCCTGCTCGCCGAGGCGGACGGCGTGCTGGCCGGCTCCGGGGCGGTCGGCCAGTCCCAGATGGCGGGCCTCGGCGCGGTCGCGCCCCGGGTGCTGCCGGACTGGCGGCGCCGCGGCGTCGGCACGGCCCTCCTGAGCGAGCTGGCAAGGCGGGCGGCCGCGATGGGATTCACCGTGGTCAGTAGCCACGTCGATGATCCCGGCTCGGTCCGCTTCGCGGAGCGGTTCGGGTTCGCTGAGGCGGACCGGCAGGTCGAGCAGGTGCGGGTGATCGGCGATGAGCCGGCGCCGCGGGTGCCGGACGGCGTCGAGATCGTCCGGGTCAGCGAGCGGCCCGGGCTGTGGCGCGCCGTCTACCCGGTCGTGGGCACGCAGGCGTTCCAGGACATGGCCCTGGATAAGCCGCTGGAGGTCAGCCTCGAGCAATGGGAGCGCGACTGGATCAGTGACCCAGACGCGGTTTTCGTGGCCCTGGCCGGCGGCGAGGTGATCGGCTGCGCCGGGCTGCTGCCCGACCCCGACATCCCCGACCGGGCCGAGAACGCGCTGACCGCCGTGCGCCGGGACTGGCGCCGCCGCGGCGTGGCCGCCGCGCTCAAGCGCTGCACCCTGGCCTGGGCCGCCGACCACGGCCTGCGCGAGGTCTACACCTGGACCCAGCGCGGCAACGACGACATGCGCGCGCTGAACACGCACCTGGGCTACTTCACCCGCACCGAGAGCCTCACCATGCGCGCCGCCCTGCCGCTGCCCGGCCTGTCCTGACGCCTGCGCTCCGGCGGGCAGCGCCGGCGCTCCGGGAGGCGCCGCCCGCGCTCCGGATGGTCGCGGGTGTGCGCTATCGCCCCGATTGTTCGCCTCAGGCCCGTAGGGTCGTAGCCATGCAGACGCGGGTACTCGGCAGCACCGGAGTGAAGGTCAGCCAGCTATGCCTGGGCGCCATGATGTTCGGCTCCTGGGGCAATCGCGACCACGACGAGTCCGTCCGGATCATCCGCAAGGCCCTGGACTCCGGCATCAACTTCATCGACACCGCCGACGTCTACTCCGGCGGCGAGTCCGAGGAGATCGTCGGCAAGGCGCTGGCCGGCGGGCGGCGCGAGCACATCGTGCTGGCCACCAAGGCGCACGGCACCATGGGCGCGGACCCCAACCAGCAGGGCAACTCGCGGCGCTGGCTGATCCGCGAGTGCGAGGCCAGTCTGCGGCGGCTGGGCACCGACTACATCGACCTGTATCAGATCCACCGGCCCGACCCCGCCGCCGCCGTCGACGAGACCCTCGGCGCGCTCAGCGACCTGATCCGGGCCGGCAAGGTCCTCTACGCCGGCAGCTCCACCTTCCCGGCCTCGCAGATCGTCGAGGCGCAGTGGACGGCGGAGCGCCGCGGCCGGGAGCGGTTCGTGTGCGAGCAGCCGCCGTACTCGATCCTGGTGCGCGGCATCGAGGCCGAGGTCCTGCCCGCCTGCCAGCGTTACGGGATGGGCGTGATCCCGTGGAGCCCGCTGGCCGGCGGCTGGCTGTCGGGGCGCTACCGGGCCGGCGCCGAGCTTCCGGCCAGCAGCCGGGCGCAGCGCCTGCCGCACCGGTTCGACCTGTCGCTGCCCGGCAACCAGGCCAAGCTGGCCGCCGCCGAGCAGCTGGCCCTGCTCGCCGCCGAGGCCGGCCTGTCGCTGATCCACCTGGCCATCGCGTTCGTGCTCAACCACCCGGCCGTCACCGCGCCGATCATCGGGCCGCGCACCATGGAGCAGCTCGACAGCCAGGTCGGTTCCGCCGACGTCGTACTCGGCAGCGACGTGCTGGACCGGATCGACGAGATCGTCCCGCCCGGCGTCAATCTCAACCCGGCCGACCGCGGCTACGACACTCCCGCCCTGGTCAGCCCGGCCCTGCGCCGCCGCGGCTGAGCGCGGGAGCCGCGAGGTTGTTCCGCCTGCGCTGGCCCGGGCCGGTGCGCCCGCCACGGGGCCGGCCCGCGGCCGCGGCGGCGGCGGCCCTGCTCGGCGCCGCGTCCCCGGCCGCGTGCTCTGACCGAGGACTTCGACTTCAGCCAGCAGCCGCGCGCGCCGGTCCTGATGCCGTCGGCCAGTACCAGCGGGCTGATTCGCCTGCGAGCCGGGCGACCTGTCGCTGTTGCACGTGCTGTTCTACTCCCATGCGGCCGGCTCGTTCGAGAAGCTGATCGCCACCTCGGGCGGCGCCCAGCAGGATCGCCTGGCCGGCGGCTCGTGGCTGATTGCCGGGCGGCTGGCGGACCGGCTCGGCCTGGAGGTGGTGAGGCTAGGCCAGCCCGTGACCCGGATCCAGTCCGCGGACGACGCGGTCACCGCGGTGACCCAGTCCGGTCAGTTCACCGGCCGCCGGGTCATCGTGGCGGTGCCGCCGCACCTGGCCGGCCGCATCGACTACGAGCCGGCTCTGCCGCCGGGCCGTGAGCAGCTCACTCAGCGCGCCCCGATGGGCTCGGTGATCAAGTGCCAGGTCATCTACGACGAGCCGTTCTGGCGCGCCGCCGGGCTGACCGGCCAGGCCACCGGCGACGGACTCGGCGCCCGGGTGGTGTTCGACGGCTCCCCGCCCGACGGCTCGCCCGGCGTGCTGACCGCGTTCGTGGAGGGTGACCAGGCCCGGACCCTGAGCAGAGCCAGCGCTGCGAAGCGCCGGCACATCGTGCTGGAGTCGCTGGTACGGTACTTTGGCCCGCGAGCCCGGCAGCCCGCGGACTTCCTGGAGCTCGACTGGCAGCGGGAACGGTGGACCGGCGGCTGCTACGGAACCCTGTTCGGGCCGAACGTGTGGACCAGGTACGGCCACGCGCTGCGCGAGCCGGCCGGGCCGGTGCACTGGGCGGGCACGGAGACGGCCACGGCCTGGTGCGGCTACATGGACGGCGCGGTCCGGTCCGGGGAGCGGGCCGCCGCCGAGGTCATCGCCGCGCTGGGCTGAGGCACGGGCCTGATCAGGCCGCGGGCGGCTCCGCGGGCAGGCCGAAGGCAGCCAGCAGCGCCGGGTCGTTGAACGACACCACGCCGCCGATGCGCCCGGCCCTGATCGTGAGCACCTGGATCCCGTGCGCCCGCAGCCGCCCGGACTCATCCCGCATGTAGGTGGCGAATCCCGGCTGCCCGTTGGCCGCCACCGGGATCAGCCGGAACCGGCCCGGCTCGGTCAGCACCTGCGCG
>DASUBV010000352.1:0-24724 GCA_035763085.1 Streptosporangiaceae bacterium
GGTGTCCACCGGGCAGACCTGCTGGGTGTCGCCGTGCTGCGACCCGGCCGTCGCCGGGGTCGCGCCGCCGGCGCTCGGCGCCGCGCTGGACGCCGACGCCCCGGCCGGCATCACGGCCACGGCCGCGCCCAGGAGTGATAATGCCGTGACCGCCAGCCGCGTTTGTCGCATTATCTGCACCTGATTTCCTCCGTATCGGCGGGGGTCGCTGGCCGGATTGGCTGCCTCGGAGTGGTTACCGCGACGGTGAGTTTTTTAGCAGACCTTTGTCCTGGCTGCCATCGGAATTAAATAAATTCAGCGAATTCTCACCACGGCAGCAGAGCACGCACAGCCAAGGCTGCACACCAAACAGCCGCCCGCACAGGAAACAGCCCCGGCTGCGGAGATCGCTCTCCGCGGCCGGGGCCGCTCCCGGGACTGCCTACAGGCCGCCCAGGCCCTTCGGCGTGCCGATGCCCGTCGGGCCGTCATAGCCCGCCCGTGCGTGGCACACGTACCACCGCGAGCAGGTGCCGTTCTGGCCCCTGGTCACGTCGTGGAACTTGCCGGGGTGTGCGTAGATCTTCGACGCCGGGTACTTCGCGGTTGGCCGGCCGGCCAGCGCGATAGCGGCCGTGATGATCGGGGTCGCCGCGCTGGTGCCGCCGAACTGCCACCAGGTGCCACCCGTCTTGTAGGTATCAACGATGGCCACGCCAGTGTCCGGGTCGCCGACCGCCGCCACGTCATTCTGCGTCCGGCGCGGGCAGGTGAACCGGGAATGATGCTGCCAGGATGGCTTGATCAGGTACTTCGAGCAGCCGGACTGAGTGCCCTGGTGGTTGGAGTTGCTCTTGGTGCCCCAGACCGTCTCGGTCCATGCGCGGGAGCCGGACGTCTGGTGCACCAGCTTGGTGCCGCCCACGGAGATGACGTCCTTATACGCACCGGGGTAGCTGGGCGTGGAGTGGCCATTGTCACCCGCAGCGAACACGATCGCGTGGTGCGGGTGGTTGAAGTACTTGTTGAACCCGGACTCGGTCGGGAACTCGGCGCTGCCCCAGCTGTTGGAGATAAACGATGACCGGCTGGCCGCCGTGTCCTCCGCGATCCCCATCGACTTGGTCCGGGCGGAGTTGGCCTCGATCAGGGTGATGTGGCACTTCGGGCAGATCGCCGAGACCATGTCCAGGTCGAGGGAGATCTCCTCTGTCCAGCCGAAGCTGTTGCTGGGCAGCGGGCTGGTGTTGCCGTGCTCATTCAGGATGTGCAGGCAGCCGTTGGCCTTGGTGCAGGGGGGCAGGCCGTAGTGACTGCGGTAGGTGGCCAGGTCGCTGGCGGCGCGGGGGTCGTTGAAGGCGTCCACGATGGCGACCGTGCGGCCACCGCCCTTGGTGGCCGCCGCCGTCGCCAGGCCGTACGCGGACCGCAGGTCGGCCGGCCCGTAGGGCACCGACCCGATGCTCGGGTTGACCACCGCGGCGTGAGCGTTCGGGGCCGCGCTGGCCAGCTTGACGATGGCCATGCACGACATATAGCCGGGCTTGGCGGCCTTGCAGACCTGCCGGGTGTCGCCATGCTGCGGGCCTGCCCCCATCGGGCCCACCTTGCCGGAAACACTTGCCGTGCTGGCCGCCGGGCGGACCGGCGACGCCGAGGCCATGACCGGCATCGCGGCCAGACCGAAAGTCGCGGCTACCGCCGACAAAACTGTCACCGTCAGCCGAGTATGTCGCATTACCTGCACGTATTCCTCCGTATCCGCGCGGTCCCCTGGCCGGATTGGCTGTCTCGGAGTGATTACCGCGACCTTGAGGTTTTAGCAGACATTTGGGGCAGCCGCCATCGGCGTCGAACAAGTTCAGCGAATTGTGACCCACCAGGTCAGATCGCGTCAGGCCCAGGACAGCAAGCGGCCCGGCCGCGGAGATCACTCTCCGCGGCCGGGCCGCCGGGCGTGCTGTTGTCAGCTCACTGTGATCGTGAACCGCGTCGCGTTGCTCCTGAGGGTGTGCAGATCCTGGCCGTGCACGACCACCTGGTAGGTCCCCGGCGCCGCCGAGACGGTGCCGCTGATCCGGCCGTCGGTGGTGCCGGAGATGCCCCTGATGCTCAGGCCGGCCGGCAGGCCGGTCGCGGTGTACTTCAGCCACTTCGCCGTCGCCCGCTGGTCCAGTCCGGTGATCTTCAGGCTGAACGAGGCGCCCGCCTGCGCGGTCCGCGCGCCCGGGTCCAGCAGCGTGACCGGATTCACGCCGTTCGTCGACAGGCCGTAGGTCCCGTGCGGAGTGCCCACTCCGGTCGGGCCGTCGAAGCCCGCCTCGCCGTGGCACAGGTACGTCGGCGAGCAGGTACCGTTCGCGCCCGCGGTCACGTCGTGGAACGACTTGGGGTGCACATAGAGGTAGGACGCCGGGTAGCTGCGGTCGGCCGGCTTACCCGCCAGCGCAAAGGTGGCCGTGATGATCGGGGTCGCCACGCTGGTGCCACCGTAAATCCACCAGTTGCCGCCGCCCGACTTGTAGGAGTCGTACACGACTACGCCGGTGTTCGGATCGGCCACGGCCGCCACGTCGTTCTGGGTGCGCCGCAGGCAGGTGTCACCGCTCTTGTGCTGCCAGGATGGCTTGGCCTCCCAGGACGCGCAGCCGGACTGAGTGCCTTCCGGGTAGCCGTACTGGTCGAGGTTGCTGGAGTTGCCCCACACCGTTTCTGTCCACGGTCGCGAGCCGGACGCCTTGTGCACGAGCTTGGTCCCGCCGACCGAGACGACCGTCTGCATGTCGCCGGGATAGGTCTGCGGGTGGTGCGGGTAACCCGAGGGAGCCGATGCATCCAGGTAGCCGTAGTCGCCGGAGGCGAAGACGATCGCATGACCGGAGTGGTTGAAGTAGTGGTTGTAGGCCGTCTCGCCCGGCCACTGGGCCGCGCTCCAGCTGTTGGACACAAACCGTGACTTCCTGGCCGCGGTGTCCTCCGCGATCCCGAGCGACTTGGTCGTTGCCCGGTAGCTCTCCACCAGGGTGATGTGGCACTTCGGGCAGATTGCCGAGACCATGTCCAGGTCCAGCGACTCTTCCCCCGCCCAGCCCGCGTTCGCGGACGGCAGCGGGGAGGACTTGCCGTTCTGGTTCACGATGTGCAGGCAGCCGTTGGCCTTGGTGCAGGCGCCCAGGTTGTAGTGGCTGCGGTAATGGGCCAGGTCCTGGGCGGCATTCGGGTCACGGTAGGCGTCCACGATGACAACCATCCGGCCCTTGCCCCGGTACTTTGAGGCTGTCAGCAGGCCGTAGGCCGAGCGCAGGCTGCCCGGCCCGTAGGCGACCAGCGCGTCGGGGCCCGACACGGCCGGCGCGTTCCGGGCGGCGCTGACCAGCTTGATGACCGCCTGGCACGTCACGGAGCCGGGCTTCGTGGAAACCGCGCAGACCTGCTTGGTGTCGCCGTGCTGCGGACCCGCGGCCATAGGAGTCGCCTGGCCGGCCGCAGGGCCGGCCGCCGGGGCAGCGGACTCCGCCACGGCTGGCAGCGCGGCCACGCCGAGGGCCGCTGCAAGCGCTGACAGAACTGTCACCGTCAGCCTGGTACGTCGCATTACTTGCACGTAATCCTCCGTGTTCGCGCGGTCCTCCTGGCCCCATTGGCGGTGAACAAGGACCGCGACGAAATGTTCATAGCAGACGTTTGCTGCGGATGCACGTCGCATCGGATAAATTCGGTGCGGGCTGTGACAGGCTCGGCTGAATCACCGGCAAAGCGTCGCCCCGGCACCGCGTGCGGCTATGCCGGGGCGAGACGGGCGGGACGGCTCAGCCGTGGCCGAGCACCGGGTGCGGCACATACGGCTCCTCGAGCCGGCGCACCTCCTCGTCGCTGAGCGACAGGTCCACCGCGGCCAGGGCATCTTCCAGGTGGCCGGGCCTGGTCGCGCCCACGATCGGGGCGGTCACGCCCGGCTTGCCCAGCAGCCAGGCCAGCGCCGCCTGGGCGGGCGGGACGCTGCGCTCCGCGGCCACCTCCACGACCCGGTCCACAACGTCAAAGTCGGATGCGGAGTACAGCGAGTCGCCGAACGGGTCGGAATTCGCGCGGGTGGTACGCCGCTCCCCCGCCCGGGTCCGGTTCCCGGCCAGCACGCCGCGGGCCAGCGGGCTCCACGGAATGACGGCCACGCCCTGGTCGATGCACTGCGGGAGCATTTCCCGCTCTTCCTCGCGGTAAATGAGGTTGTAGTGATTCTGCATGGACACGAAGCGGGTGCCGCCGGCCTGGCTGGCGGCATGCTGGGCCTTGGCGAACTGCCAGGCGAACATGCTGCTGGCGCCGATGTAGCGGGCCTTGCCCGCGCGCACCACGTCGTCGAGCGCCTGCATGGTCTCCTCGATGGGCGTGCGGTAGTCCCACCGGTGGATCTGGTACAGGTCGACGTAGTCCATGCTGAGCCGGCGCAGGGAGGCGTCGATGCCGGACATGATGTGCTTGCGGGACAGGCCGCGGCTGTTCTCGCCGGGGCCCATCGGGCTGTAGACCTTGGTCGCGACGACGGCGTCATCGCGGCTGATGTACCTGGCCAGCAGCCGGCCCGTCGCCACCTCGCTGGCGCCGCCCGAGTACACGTCGGCGGTGTCGAAAAAGGTGACCCCGGCCTCCACCGCGGCCTTGACGATGGGCTCGGCGTCGTCCTCGCTGAGCACCCAGGGCCGGTCGCTGTCGTTGCCGTAGCTCATCATCCCCAGGCAGATCCGCGAGACGTACATGCCGGTCGCGCCGAGGCTGACATATTCCACGTCGGTTCTCCGTCGCTGTGCGGGGTTCTGCCTACCCGTCGTCTTGACCGTATCCGGGCGGGAATCACCGCGGCCATCCGCCCGCGGGCTATCGGCCCCGGTTGCTGGTACGTTCTGCCATCAAGGCATTACAGACTGCCACTGCATCGCAGAATGTTACCTGTATCCGGGCGGCGCACACCTGGGGAGCTGACGTGGCTTCATTACCGAGACTGCCGGCCCGGCTGGCGATCAGCGCCGGGGCCCTCGGGGTGGCCGTCGTGGCCACCGCCAGCCTGGCCGTGCAGGCCCAGGCGGTTCCGTCGGGCCGGACCGCCGCGGCCCGCCATCAGGCGGCCGACGCCGGCCCGAGCCTGGCAGTCCTGCGGCCGGCGATCCCGGCTGCCGCCAGGCCGCCTGCGGTCTCCTCGGTGGTGCCCGCCCAGGGCGCGCCGGGCTGGACCGTCAGCCTGGCCGGCACCGGATTCCAGCACGTCACCGCCGTGAGCTTCGGCGGCGCGAGCGCGGCGTTCACGGTGATCAGCAGCACCCGCATCACCGCGACGGTGCCACCCGGCGGGCGCAGCGGCGCGGTCACCGTGACCACGACCGCCGGCAGCGGCAAGAGCCCGGCCTTTACCGTCACGCCGCGGCAGACGCTGGTGCCCGGCGAGACGCTGCCCTCGACCGACGCGCTGGTGTCCTGGGACGGTCATTTCACCCTGACCATGCAGGGCAACGGCAACCTGGTGCTGTCCGTCACCGGCAGCCAGCACCGGCTGTGGGCATCCAGTACCGCCGGAAACGCCGGCGCGTACCTCACGATGCTCAGTAACGGGAACCTGGTGCTCTACGCGGCCAGCGGCGACTCCACCTTGTGGTCAACCAGGACGGCCGGCCAGGGCCCGGCCAGGTTCACCACTCAGGACGACGGCAACCTGGTCACCTACCAGGGCTCGGTGCCGACGTGGGCATCCGCCACCCGCGACACCAGCCTGCAGCCGGGCGAGACCCTGCGGCCGGGCTGGTACCTCACCTCGGGCAACGGCTACACGCTGACCATGCGCAAGGACGGCAACCTGGCCGAGACCACCGCCAGGGGCCTGGTGTGGTCCAGCGCCACCCCCGGGCACGCGGGCGCCACGCTGACCATGCGGACCACCGGGAACCTGGCCATCCACCAGGGCGGCACCACCATCTGGGCCAGCAAGACCACCCGCCATCCCGGCGCGCGGCTGGTGGACCAGCGCAACGGCCTGCAGGCAGTCCGGTACCAGGGCAAGGTCTTGTGGGCCAGCGGCAAGACGGCACCCGCGCCGCCGACCAGCCTCCGGCTCGGCAAGTGGCCGGGGACCGGCGGCACCGCCGCGGCGGCCAGGTACTTCGGCTATCCCTATCCGCACCCGCCCGCGTGCACCCACGGCGGCGCGTGCGTGGCCGACAAGTGGGCCTTCTTCCGCGGGCAGTGCACGTCCTGGGTGGCCTACCGGCTGAACCAGCTGAGCAAGGTCGCCTTCAGCAACTCCTACGGCGGGCAGGGCCGCTGGGGTAATGCGGTGAACTGGGGCCCGCAGGCCCGCAAGCTGAAGCTAGCCGTGAACGGCACGCCGGCGGTCGGCGCGATCGCCTGGTACGGATCCACCAAGGCGGCTCCTGACGGGCACGTGGCCTACGTGGAGAAGGTGAACTCGCCGACCTCGTTCGTCATGTCAGAGATGAACTACGACTCCGACAACGGCTTCTGGGTGCACACGATCACGAAGGCCACCGGCAACTGGCCCACCAGCTTCATCCACTTCCCGGGCACGTAGTCAGGCGACGAACGGCGCGCCGGAGTCGGCGGCCATCGGCCGCCCGGCGGCAGCCCAGTCCTGCATGCCGCCGGCCACGTTGACCGCGTCCCAGCCCGCGCCCGACAGCGCGACCGCCGCCCGCGCCGAGCGGGCGCCGGACCGGCAGATCACGTAGATGGTGGTGTCCTGCGGCACCTCGGCCGCGCGGCCGCTCAGCTGGCCGAGCGGGATGTGCGTGGCGCCGGGCGCGTGACCGGCGACCCACTCATCATCCTCGCGCACGTCCAGCAGCCATGCGCCATCCGGGACACTCGCGGCCGGGATCTCCGCAGCCGACTCCGCCACTGATGTTCACCTGCTCCCTCGAATCGCTGCGGATACTCTACGGGCAAACGCGATCACACGCAGTCGCACGATGGTGACGCTCACCGCTTATTGTCCGGCCAATTCCGGCTTAACCGGCTATATATATTCAAGGAGCCATCAACCCAGATAGGAGCCGCTGTGGCCTTTCGCGACGGACCAGTGATCCGCGAGGCGCGGCCGGATGAGATGCCGGCCGTCGGCGAGCTGCGGGTCGCCGCGTACAGCGCCGGGGGCTTCCTGTCGTCGCCCGACACCGGGTACGCCCTGCGGCTGCGCACGCTGGGCACCGACTCGCGCGCCACCATCTTTGTCGCCGTCGAGCCGGGCGGCGAGATCGTCGGCACGATCATGCTGCAGTGCTGGCCGGATGCCGAGGAGGTGGTCACCGCCGAGGGCGAAGCCGAGATCCGGGCGCTGGCAGTCGCCCCGGGCGCCCAGCGCGGCGGCGTCGGGCGGCAGCTGCTGACGGCGCTGGTGGACCGGGCCGCCAGCCTGGGCGTACAGAACCTGCTGCTGTGCACGCTGCCCGAGATGCGCGCCGCGCACCGCCTCTACGAGCAGGCCGGCTTCCGCCGGCTGCCCGAGCGCGACTGGTCTCCCCGGCCCGATATCGAGCTTCTCGTCTACGCCCTCCCGCTGGGGAAGGCGGCGGGCGTGATGGTGCCATGACCGGCGTGCTGGAGGGCAAGGGCGCGGTGGTCACCGGCGGGTCGCGCGGCATCGGCGCGGCCATCGTGCGGAGGCTGGCTGCCGATGGCGCCGCGGTCGTCTTCAATTTCGCCCGGAGCCGCGACGAGGCGGCGCAGGTCGAGAAGGGCGTGCGGGAGGCCGGCGGGCAGGCCTGGGCGATCCAGGCCGACCTGCGCGACCCTGGCTCCGCGGAGGAGCTGATGGGCGCCGCCGGCCACAACCTCGACGGCCTCGACATCCTGGTGAACAACGCAGCGCTGGAGGTCGCCGCAACACCGATCGCGGACACCACCGAGGAGCTGTTTGACGCGGTCATGAACGTGAACGCCAGGGCAGCCTTCCTGACGATCCGCCAGGCCGCCCGGAGCATGCGCGATAACGGCCGGATCATCAACATCTCCACGGCCAACACAACCCGGCCGGCGCCGGGGATCGCCGCGTATGTGGCCAGCAAGGGCGCCCTGGAGCAGCTCACCCGGGTGGCGGCGCTCGAGCTGGGGGCGCGTGGCATCACCGTCAACGCGGTCTGCCCCGGCGCCACGGACACGACCATGCTGCGCAATGCCAACCCGCCCGAAGCCCTGGAGCAGGTGCCCGCGCTGACCCCGCTGGGCCGCCTCGGTCAGCCGGCGGACATCGCCGACGTGGTCGCCCTGCTGGCCAGCCCCGACGGCCGGTGGCTCACCGGGCAGGTCATCAACGCCGCCGGCGGCCTGGCCTAAGTCGGGGTACCTGCCTGGACATCCTGCTTGCGGTGGCGCTTGGCGGTCTTGCGCAGCTGCAGGATCCGCGCGGTGCCGGGCACGACGACCAGCAGCACCCCGAGCACGGCCGCGAGCAAGAGCGCGACGCCGAGCGGGATGCTGCCCTCGGCGCCGAAGAAGCTGATCTTCACCGACTGGCTGTTCTCCAGGATGAAGATGAGCAGCAGGAGAAGTACCAGCGCGAACAGGGCCAGTACCACCCAGGCATTGCCGGCCCTGGTGCGGCGCACCTTGTGATGCGGCGGTGCTGGCTGGGCCGCCTGAGCGGGCTGAGCCTGAGCGGGCTGGGGCTGGGCTGGCTGGGGCTGGGCGGGCTGAGCCGCGTGGCCCGCCGCGCCGGCTGGCCCTTGCTGCGGCGCCGCCGGCTCGGGAGCGGCGGCCTGCTGGCCGCCGCCTGGTGGCACGGTCATCTGCGATCAGCCTCCCCCGGGTAGCTGTATCGCGCGCCCTGCCCAGAAAGAGCCGGCCTAATCATGGCCGTCCTGCAGGCTGGCCGCCTGCAGTGTCCGGGATTTTACGGGGCTACTGGCCCGGCGGCTTGCCGCCCGAGCCCACGCCGGCCGCCGCCTTCTGCCGGGCCTCTTCTTCCTGCCGGGCGGCCGTGTTCACCTTGCGCAGGTGCCTGGCCATGGACCGGAAGACGAAGAACAAGACGACGCCCATGCCGAAGACGACCAGGAACCCGATCGTGCCCGGCTGGGCAAGCAGACCCGGCGACGCGGCCAGCACGTGGCTCATGTGCACACCCTCTCCCGGATCCCGGCGAACAGGTCATCCTCGGGAATCTCAGTATCCACCACCGACCTGGCCAGATGGTAATCCTCGGTCGGCCAGGCGGCCTGCTGCAGCTCGACCGGGCAGGCGAACCAGGAGCCATGCGGGTCGATCTGGGTGGCGTGCGCCAGCAGTGCCTGGTCCCGGGTGGTGAAGTAGTCGCCGCACGGCACCCTGGTGGTGATCTCCAGGCGCTTGCGGCCGTCGGGGTTGTCCTTCCACTCGGCCAGCCGCTGGGCGTACGGGGACTCCAGGCCGGCGGCCACCATCGCCTCGTGCAGGGCGGTGAACCGGGCCAGGTGGAAAGTGACGAAGTAGTACAGCTTGAGCGGCTGCCACGGCTCGCCGCAGCCCGGGTAGCGGTCCGGGTCGCCGGCGGCCTCGAAGGCCTCCACGGCGACCTGGTGGGTCTTGATGTGGTCAGGGTGCGGGTAGCCGCCGTTCTCGTCGTAGGTGAGCATCACGTGCGGCCGGAACTCGCGCACGGCCTCGACGAGCGGGCGCGCGGCGCTCTCCAGCGGCGCCAGCGCGAAGCAGCCCTCCGGCAGCGGGGGCAGCGGGTCCCCCTCGGGCAGGCCGGAGTCGGTGAAGCCCATGAAGCGCTGGCTGACGCCGAGGATCTGGCGGGCGGCATCCATCTCGGCCCGCCGGACGCTGGCCAGGCTGGCGCGGATCTCCGGCCGCTCCATGGCCTTGTTGAGGATGTCCCCGCGCTCGCCTCCGGTCATGGTGCAGACCAGCACGGGCACGCCGTCGTGCACGTAGCGGGCCATCGTGGCCGCGCCCTTACTCGACTCGTCGTCGGGGTGGGCGTGCACGGCCATCAGCCGCAGCTCGCCATCGGCCGGCGCACAGTCCGGGCCGGCCACGAGGGGCTGGCGGACGCTGGCACCAGGGTCATGACTAACGGCAGGCAAGGACGGTCCCTTCAGTAACTAGCATCAGGCTCGCGCATCGGGCATATCACCCAGAACATACGACACAGATCAGCAATCTCGCTCAGCGCGAACAGCAGCGGTGCCCGGCAGAGAACACCGCGACAGCGTGAGAGCGGGGGCGCTAACAGGAGGCTATCGTGCAGCACAACAAGGGTATCGGCGACCGGCATTCCCGCGCTGACCTTGCCGGCCTGCAGGTTACGCGTGGCCGGCCAGACCATTGACAAGGTGCGACTTACTCGCGGAGCCTTGTTAGCCTCGAAGGATTACCCCCAACCGGGTCCGACTGGGCCCTGCGGAAAGAGCAAGTTCCGCGTCCACGCGAGGAGTACCCGTGACCGAAACCCGCGATGACACCGTCACCTGGCTCACTCAGGAGGCGTACGACCGGCTTAAGGCCGAGCTCGATCACCTTTCGGGTCCTGGTCGCATCGAGATCGCCAAGAAGATCGAGGCTGCCAGGGACGAGGGTGACCTGCGGGAGAACGGCGGTTACCACGCGGCCAAGGAGGAGCAGGGCAAGCAGGAGGCCCGGATCCACCAGCTCACCCAGATCCTGGAGAACTCGCGCGTCGGCATGGCGCCCCGCACCGATGGCGTGGTCGGTCCGGGGATGACAGTGACTGTCCGGTTCGCGGGCGACGATGACGAGGTCACGTTCCTGCTGGCCTCGCGGGAGGAAAGCGGCGCGCCGATCGACGTGTACTCGCCGCGGTCTCCGCTGGGCATGGCCATCTCGGGCAAGAAGGTCGGCGACACCGCCAGCTACAACCTGCCGAACGGCCGGGCCGCGACCGTCGAGATCCTCGAGGCGGTGCCCTACGGCGGCATGTAAGTAGATCTGCCAGCCGGGGCGCGATGAGGGCGCCAGCGCGCGGCGGCGTCAGCCTGGGCTGAATGTTCTTCGCCGGTCAGGTCGCCGGCCGGGACGAGCTGCGCTCGGCGGTGCTCCGGATCGCCTGCGACCTGGCCGGGGCGCACGCCACCGCGCGGACCAGCGGCAGCACCCGGTAGGAGACCGGCACGGCCAGCGCGATCACGGTGGAGGTCCGCAGCACGCCGGGCACGTCCACGATCGCGTCCACCACCCGCTGCAGGTCGGCGTTGTCCCGGGCCACCACCCGGCACAGCATGTCGCCCGAGCCGGTGATGGTGTGCACCTCCAGCACCTCGGCGATGCGGGCAAGCTGCCCGGCCACCGGCTGGTGCCCGCCGGCCTGGCGGATCTCCAGGGTGATGAAGGCGGTGACGCCGTGCCCGATGGCGGCCGGGTCGATGTCGGGCCCGTAGCCGGTGATCACGCCGCGGTCCTGGAGCCGGTCCAGGCGGGCCTGGACGGTGCCGCGGGCCACGCCGAGCCGCCGGGATGCCTCCAGCATGCCGCCCCGCGGCTCGGCCGCGAGCAGCCCGATGAGCCGCGCGTCCAGCTCGTCCAGCGCCCCCTCGAGCGAGCTCATCCAGTCCTCCCCCGATCGACCAGCAGACTGTACAGGATCACCATCGTCAGCCCGTTATGGCTAGTCATAATGTACTGCGATTTCCATGACAGTTGCACATGTTGTCGGCTGGGTTGATGCTGTCGCCACCGGCGAAAGGAGCACAGCGATGGCACAGCAAGCCGACGAGTTCCCGGTCCTGGGCATGGACGCCGTGGTGTTCGCGGTCGGCAACGCCCGGCAGGCGGCGCACTTCTACACCAGTGCGTTCGGGATGCGCTGTGTGGCCTACCGGGGCCCGGAGACCGGGTGCCGGGATACGGCGAGCTATGTCCTGGAATCGGGCAACGCCCGTTTCGAGCTGCGCGGCGCGGTGCGCGCCGGGACGATGCTCGGCCAGCACGTGGCTGAGCACGGCGACGGCGTGGTGGACCTGGCCATCACGGTCCCGTCGGCCGAGGCGGCCTATGAGTACGCGGTCACCCGCGGCGCGAGAGGCCTGGCCGAGCCGGCCGTGCACGAGGACGCGCACGGCAAGGTGGTGCTGGCCGCCATCGCCGCCTACGGCGACACGCGGCACACGCTGGTCGAGCGGTCCAACTACTCCGGCCCGTACCTGCCCGGCTACGTCCCGGCCGGAGAGATGCCGGGGCCGGGCCCGTTCTTCACCGAGATCGATCACTGCGTGGGCAACGTCGAGCTCGGCCGGATGGACGAGTGGGTGGGCTTCTACGGCCAGGTCATGGGCTTTACCAACATGAAGGAGTTCGTCGGCGACGACATCGCCACCGAGTACTCCGCGCTGATGAGCAAGGTGGTCGCCGACGGCACCCGCAAGGTCAAGTTCCCGATCAACGAGCCGGCCGCCGGGAAGAAGAAGTCGCAGATCGACGAGTACCTGGAGTTCTACGGCGGGCCCGGAGTCCAGCACATCGCGCTGGCCACTGACGACATCGTCGCGGCGGTGCGGGGCATGCGGGCGGCCGGCGTGGAGTTCCTGGACACCCCCGGCAGCTACTACGACACCCTGGGCGAGTGGGCCGGCGACACCCGGGTGCCGCTGGAGGAACTGCGCGATCTGAATGTGCTGGCCGACCGGGACGAGGACGGCTACCTGCTGCAGATCTTCACCAAGCCGGTGCAGGACCGTCCCACGGTCTTCTTCGAGCTGATCGAGCGGCACGGCTCACAGGGGTTCGGCAAGGGCAACTTCAAGGCGCTGTTCGAGGCAATCGAGCGGGAGCAGGCCCGGCGCGGCAACCTGTAGTCAGCACCTGCCGGCTCCCGGCTAGCGCCCGCTCTTATTTCCCGCCGGTCCCCGCTAGCTCCTGCCCGGATCCCCGCTAGCGCCTGCTCGGAGTCCCGCGATTAGGGCATCATGGCTGCATGACGCAGCCGCCTGGCGGGGAAGGCTCGCAGGAGCCGTACCCGCAGTCCCCGCAGGATCCGCAGGGGCCGCAGTCCTATCCGGGTCCGCCGCCTGGCTACCCCCAGCAGGATTACGGGCAGCCCCAGTACGGCCAGCCCCAGTACGGCCAGCCGCAGTACGGGCAGCCGGAAGCCCAGCCCGGTTACGGTGAGCCCCAGTACGGCCAGCCGCAGTACGGGCAGCCGGGGGCCCAGCCGGGTTACGGTGACCCGCAGCACGGGCAGGCGCAGTACGGGCAGGCGGGAGCCCAGCCGGGTTACGGTGCGCCGCAGTACGGCCAGCCCCAGTACGGCCAGCCCCAGTACGGGCAGGCGCAGTACGGGCAGGCGCAGCCCTATCCGGGCGGCCAGGGCTACCCAGCCGCGTACACCGACCCCGCGCTGGCCGAGCGGTGGAAGCGGCTGGTGGCCTGGCTCATCGACGCGGTCATCCTGGGCGTCATCGGAAGCCTGCTGCTCATCCCCGCGCTGGTCCGGCTGAGCCACCGGCTGAACAGCCTGGCCAACCAATATCCCGATCCCAATACCCTGGCCGCGCAGGCCGCCATCCGCCACGCCCTGGGCGGCATCCTCGGGCCATTTCTGCTGGTCTGGCTGCTGAGCGTGGTCATCTCGCTGGCCTACTACTGGCTCCTGACTGCCTTCGGGGGCGCCACGCTGGGCAAGCGCGCGGTGGGCACCAGGGTTGTGTCGGCATCGGACCGGACCCTTGTCGGCCTGGGTGCGGCGGCAGGCCGCGCGGCCGTGTTCATCCTCGGGCCGGTGATCCCGTTCTTCGGGCTGGTCGACAACCTGTTCCTGCTCTGGGACCCGCAGCGGCAGTGCCTGCACGACAAGGCCGCGAGGACCCTGGTGGTCAGGAAAGAGGCTGTCGGCGCCCGGCCGTGGGGTTAGCTGAAGATCAGGGTGTAGCCGGTCTTGCGGAGCTGGCTGATGACGGTGTCGCTGTGGCCATGACCGCGCGTCTCCACCTGCAGCATGACCTCGGCCTCATCCACGTGCAGGTCAGCGGTGACCCGCTCGTGGACCACGTCGATGACGTTGGCGCCGAGGTCGGCTAGCTCGGATAGCAGGGTGGCCAGTGCGCCGGGCCGGTCCGGGAGCCGGCAGCGGAACGCCAGGTAGCGGCCGGCCGCGGCCAGGCCGTGCCGGAGCACCTTGGCCAGCAGCAGCGGGTCAATGTTGCCGCCGGACAGCACCACCACGACCGGTGGCTCGAACAGGGCCGGGTGCTCCAGCAAGGCGGCCACCCCGGCCGCTCCGGCCGGCTCCACCAGCTGCTTGGACCGCTCCAGGCAGGCCAGCAGGCCGCGGGACAGGTTCTCCTCCGAGACGGTGACGACCTGGGCCTCCAGCCTGCTCAGGATGGCCGTGGTCAGCTCGCCGGGGCTGGCCACGGCGATGCCGTCCGCCATCGTCGCCCGCGCGGTGACGCTGAGCGGCCGGCCCGCCGACAGGGAGCCGGGGAACGGTGCCACCGCCTCAGCCTGCACGCCGATGACCCGGGTGCCGGGCAGCCGGTCAGCGGCCGCGATGGCGATGCCGGCCGCCAGCCCGCCGCCGCCCACCGGCACCGCGATCGTGCGGGCCGCGGGGCACTGCTCGGCGATCTCCAGGCCCACCGTGCCCTGGCCGGAGATCACGTCCGGGTGCTCGAAGGGGTGGATGAAGACCGAGCCGGTTTCCTCGGCCAGCCCGCGGGCGCGCGCGAGCGCGTCCTCCACGGACGTGCCGTGCAGGACCACCTCGGCGCCGTAGCCGCGGGTGGCCGCCACCTTAGGCAGCGGGGCTCCGGTGGGCATGACCACGGTGGACCGCGCGCCGAGCATGGTGGCCGCGAGTGCCACGCCCTGGGCGTGGTTGCCGGCGCTGGCCGCGACCACGCCGCGGGCCCGCTGCTGCGGGCTCAGCCCCGCGATGCGCACGTACGCGCCGCGCACCTTGAACGACCCGGTGCGCTGCAGGTTCTCGCACTTCAGGTAGACCGGGCCGCCGACGAGCTCGGACAGGGCACGGGACGGCAGCAGCAGTGTCTGCCGGATGGTCCCGTTCAGGATGGTGGCGGCATCGACGACGTTGTCGATGGTCACCGGGATTGACGCCATGCCTGAAGTGTCCCACCGCGGGTGTCCCGCCGCCTGGTCAGTCGGGCGTCCAGTACCGGTCCGCGGCCAGGATCAGCGCGGCCGCCCCGACCAGCCCGGCGGCCTGCCCGAGCGCGGCCGGCACGACCTGGACGCGGCGGGCGAAGTCCAGCCGGGCGTGCGCGGCCAGGGCCTCGGCCAGCGGGTCGAACAGCAGCGGGCCGGCCTGCGACAGCCCGCCGCCGACCGCCACCACCTCCAGGTCGCACAGGCTGGTGGCCGAGGCGATGGCGATGCCCAGCGCCCGGCCGGCGCGGCGCATCGCGGCCAGGCCCACGGGGTGCCCGTCCGCCGCGTCCTGCGCCAGGTCCCTGGCCGTGGCCCCGGGCTGGCCGGGCCGCCAGCCCCGGGCGCGGGCCCAGTCGGCCAGCGCGGGCCCGCGGGCGATGGCCTCGGCGCAGCCCCGGCCGCCGCAGCCGCACACCGGGCCGTCTTCGGGGTCCACCACGATGTGGCCGATATGACCGGCATTACCGGATATGCCGTTGATCAGGCGCCCGTCCAGCACCAGCCCGCCGCCGACGCCGGTCGACACGACCATGCCGAGCATGCAGGACGTGCCCCGGCCCGCGCCGCGCCAGTGCTCGCCGGCCGCCATGCAGATGGCATCGTTATGCACCCGGACCGGCAGGCCGGGCAGCCGCCCGGCCAGGTGTTCGCGGAGCGGGAAATCCCGCCAGGAGGCCAGGTTGAGCGGCGACACCCGGCCGGCCGGCCACTGCATCGGCCCGCCGCACCCGCAGCCCACTCCGGCCAGGTCGCCCGGGCCGGCGCCGGCCCCCTCCAGAACGCGGCTGAGCAGGGCATCCAGGGTGCGCCAGAGCTGCTCGGCGTCCAGGCCGGCCGGGGTCGGGGTACGAGCCCGGGTCACGATCCGGCCGCCGGGATCCACCACTGCGGCGGCAAGCTTGGTGCCCCCGATATCGACCGCCAGAGCCGGCCGTGAGTCGGTCACCCCTGCCTCCTAAGGTGCGCGGCCGGCCACCCTCGACATAGTGTCGAGTGGTGCAGCCTATGAGTCAGTCTCACTCATCAGTCCCCCAGCCGCCGTCCTCCGCCCCGCCGCGCGCCACCACCGTGGGCGAGCTGCGCGCCAGCGGGCACCAGCTTCGCAGCGTCAAGGCGGAGATGCGCGACAACCTGCTGGCCGCGCTGCGGGCAGGCGAGGACGCCTTCCCCGGCATCATCGGCTTCGGCCAGACGGTGCTGCCGCACCTGGAGCGGGCCATCATCGCCGGGCATGACGTGATCCTGCTGGGCGAGCGCGGCCAGGGCAAGACTCGCCTGATCCGGACGCTGACCCTGCTGCTGGACGAGTGGACGCCGGCTATCGCCGGGTGCGAGATCAACGACCACCCGTACGCCCCGGCCTGCGCCCGCTGCCGCCGGCTGGCCGCCGAGCAGGGTGACGAGCTGCCGGTCACCTGGCGGCACCGCGGCGACCGGTACGGGGAGAAGCTGGCCACGCCGGACACCAGCGTCGGCGACCTGGTCGGTGACATCGACCCGGTCAAGGTTGCTGAGGGCCGCACGCTGGGTGACCCGGAGACAATCCATTTCGGCCTCGTGCCGCGGACTAACCGCGGGATCTTCTGCCTGAACGAGCTTCCCGACCTCGCCGAGCGCATCCAGGTGGCGCTGCTCAACGTGCTGGAAGAGCGCGACATCGGGGTTCGCGGCTACTCCCTGCGGCTGCCCCTGGACCTGGTCCTGGTGGCCAGCGCCAACCCCGAGGACTACACCAACCGCGGCCGGATCATCACGCCGCTCAAGGACCGGTTCGGCGCCGAGATCCGCACCCACTACCCCGCCTCGCTGGACTCCGAGCTGGCGCTGATCCGGCAGGAAGCCCAGACGGCCTGGCCCGGCGGGTCGCCCGGCGCGGCGCTGCCCGAGCACCTGATCGAGGTCATCGCCCGGTTCACCCGGCTGGTGCGCGGCTCGCCGGCCGTCGACTCTCGGTCCGGGGTGTCGGCGCGGTTCGCGATCGCCGCCGCTGAGGCGGTGACCGCCTCCGCGGTGCGGCGGGCTGCCATCGCCGGCGAGGAGCAGCCCGTGGCCCGGGTCTGTGACCTGCCGGCCACTATCGCCACGCTGCGCGGCAAGGTGGAGTTCGAGGTCAGCGAGGAAGGCCGGGAGCAGGAGGTGCTGGACCACCTGCTGCGCCGGGCCACGGCGGAGACCTTCCGCGGCCGGCTGGGCAACGCCGACCTGACCGGCCTGCTGGCCCGGTTCGCCGAGGGCGGCACCGTGGAGACCGGCGACCTGCTGCCCGCCGCCGGCCTGCTGCGCCGGATCGGCGAGGTGCCGGGCCTGGCCAAGATCATGGAACGGCTGAACATGGACGGCGGCGAGTCGCTGGGCCAGGCGGCCGCGGCCCTGGAGTTCGCGCTCGAGGGGCTGTACCTGATGCGGCGGCTGTCCAAGGACAGCCTCGACGGCGGCGCGGTTTACCGCACCTGAGCTTCGGTGCGGGTCGTCGTCTTGCGAGGAAGGCAGGCACCATGAGCGGTTACCGTTACGGCCCCTACGCCGGCGGGCCGGATCCGCTGGAGCCGCCCTACGACGTGCGCGGGGCGGTCGACGCCCTGGGCGAGTCGGTGCTGGAGGGCACCGATCCCGCCGCGGCACTGCGCGACCTGCTGCGCCGCGGCATGTCGGGGCATCGCGGGCTGGACGACATGCTGCGCCGGGTCCGCGAGCGGCAGCGGGAGGTACGCAGCCGGGGCCGCCTGGACGGCATCCTGGAGCAGGTCCGGGCAATGCTCGACACGGCCATCGGCCAGGAGCGCGCCGAGCTGTTCCCCGATCCCGGCGACGCGGCCCGGATGCGCGAGGCCGAGCTGGACGCGCTGCCCGCCGACACCGCGCAGGCCATCCGCCAGCTCGCCGACTACGACTGGCAGTCCCCCGCCGCCCGGCAGACCTTCGCCGAGCTCAAGTCGCTGCTGCGCCGGGAGGTGCTGGACAGCCAGTTCCGCGGCATGAAGCAGACGCTGGAAGAGCCGGACCCCGAGGCCCTGCAGCGGGTCAAGGACATGCTGGCGTCGCTGACCGACATGCTGGAGGCCGATGCCCGCGGCGAGCACGAGCAGGCCGACTTCGATGACTTCATGGCCGAGTACGGCGACATGTTCCCCGAGTCGCCCGCCAACCTGGAGGAGCTGGTCGACTCGCTGGCCCGCCGGATGTCGGCGGCGCAGCGGCTGCTGGACTCGCTGACCGAGGAACAGCGCAGCGAGCTGTCCGGGCTGATGTCGCAGGCCCTGGAGGACAGCGGCCTGGCCGCCGAGATGGCCCGGCTGGCCGACGCGCTGCGGGCCCGGCGCCCGGACCTGGACGCCGAGGGCTGGCCGCGGGCCCGGATGACCGGCCAGGAGCCGCTGGGCCTGGGCGATGCGACCTCGGCGCTGGCCGAGCTGGCTGACCTGGCCGAGCTCGAGGACGCGCTGCGCCAGGACTACCCCGGCGCCCGGCTCGATGACATCGACGAGGAGGCGGTGCGCCGCGCGCTCGGCCGCCAGGCTGTCGATGACATGGAGGCGCTGCGCCAGATCGAGCGGGAGCTGGAGCGGCAGGGCTACCTGCAGCGCTCCGACGGCAAGCTGGAGCTCACGCCCAAGGCTGTCCGCCGCCTCGGCGAGACGGCGCTGCGCAAGGTGTTCGCCGAGCTGCCGACCGGCGCCCACGGCGATCACGACCGGCGCGGGGCGGGGCAGGCCGGCGAGCTGACCGGCAGCACCCGGCCCTGGCGGTTCGGCGACGAGCAGCCCATCGACGCGGCGGCGACGGTGCGCAACGCGCTGCTGCGCGGCGGCCAGGCGGCGGTCCGCGAGGATGCGCGGGCCGTGCGCGAGGACGGGCCGGCGGTCCGGCTGGACGTCGCTGACTTCGAGGTCGAGGAGACCGAGCGGCGCGCGACCGCAGCGGTGTGCCTGCTGGTCGACCTGTCGTACTCGATGGAGCTGCGCGGCACCTGGGGCGCGGCCAAGCAGACCGCGCTGGCCCTGCACGCCCTGGTCCGCACCCGGTACCCGCAGGACGCCATCCAGGTCATCGGCTTCTCGAACTACGCGCGGGAGCTGCGCGAGACCGAGCTGGCCGGGCTGAGCTGGGACATGGTGCAGGGCACCAACCTGCACCACGCCCTGGTGCTGGCCGGCCGGTTCCTGGACCGGCGCCCGGAGCACAACCCGGTGGTGCTGATCATCACCGATGGCGAGCCCACGGCCCACCTGCGCCGGGACGGCCAGTTCTGGTTTGACTGGCCGCCGTCACCGGAGACGCTGGAGCTCACGCTGGCCGAGGTGGACAAGATGACCCGGCGCCAGGCGGTCATGAACATCTTCATGCTCGCCGACGACGAGCGGCTCACCGCCTTCGTCGACGAGGTGGCCCGCCGTAATGGCGGCCGGGTGCTGCGGGCCATGCCCGAGAGCCTGGGCGAGTACGTGGTCAGCGATTTCCTCCGGACCCGGCGCGAGGGCATGCGCTGAGCGAGTGCTGGCCAGTTTTTTGCCTTTTATCGCCGAGGTGTTAACACCCGCCGGGAAGGGCTGCTCCTGACGGGGGCTCATGCCGTTCGCATGAGCCCGATCGGGGGTCTTTACCATGACTTCTGCCGGTATTTCCCGGCGGTGGACGATGGCCGTGCGCCGGGGCATTGCGGCCTTCCTGGCCATCGCGGGCATCGTGGCCATCGTCTTCGGGCTGCTCTACTTGTCGGCGGGCAGCAAAATGCCGCACCTGCTGGTCGGCCACGTGCACCACGGCCCGCACCTGCGGCGCGCTGAGATCTGCCTGCTCGGCGGGGCGGCGTGCGTGGCCGTGGCCTGGGTTCTGCGTGGCCGCAAGCAGAAGTTAGCCGCGGCCAACAACGGCTGCCGGCCCCGCCGCTGGCCTAGGATCGGGCCATGTCGTTTACCGACCGGCTGGTCCTCTGGCTCCACCTGGCCTTCGCCATCTTCACGATCGGCCCGATCAGCGCGGCGATTATGTCCACTCCGCGCTATATCAGGACGCGTAACGTCGCCATTGTCCGGTTCCTCCGCCGGATGGTGCAGATCTTCGGCCTGATCTCACTCGGCGTGCTGATCTTCGGGATCATTCTGGGCCAGCAGCTCGACCTGCTGGCTAAGCCGTGGCTGACCGCCTCGATGACGCTGTTCGTGGTGTCCATCGCGCTGCTGGTGATCATCGTGCGCGACCAGCACCGGGCGATCACGGCGCTGGAGAAGGCAGCCACGGAGGAGGCACTGCCGCCGGGCGCGGCCGGGGAGAGCGCCGCCGGCCAGCCAGCCGCGGCAGCGGCCGAGGCGGACCAGGCCGGTCAGGCGGCGGCCGCGCCGGCCGGTCAGGCGGCGACCGCGCAGGCCGGGCCGGCGCAGGAGGCGCGGCACATCGCCACCGTCGAGCGCGGCCGCATCACCACCCTGGGCGCGGTGGTCACCGTGATCTGGCTGGTGATCCTGATCCTGATGGTCTGGAAGTAGCTAGCCGAGCGCAGCGCGCAGGTCTTCCAGCAGGTCATCGCAGGACTCCAGGCCGACCGACAGGCGCACCAGGTCGGCAGGCACCTCCAGCGCCGAGCCGGCCACCGAGGCATGCGTCATCCGGTGCGGGTGCTCGATCAGCGACTCGACGCCGCCGAGCGACTCGGCCAGGGTGAACAGCCGGGTCCGGCCGCAGATGGCGACCGCGTGCTCCTCGCCGCCACGGGCCCGGAAGGACACCATCCCGCCGAAACCGCGCATCTGCTTGGCGGCGGCCTCGTGCCCCTGGTGCGATTCCAGGCCGGGGTAGAACACCTCGCTCACCTGAGGGTGAGCGGCCAGCATCTCGGCCACCCGCTGAGCGTTGTGGCTGTGCCGGTCCATCCGCACCGCCAGGGTCTTGATCCCGCGCAGGGTCAGCCAGGCGTCGAAGGGCCCGGCCACCGCGCCGGTGGCATTCTGCAGGAACGCCAGCTGCTCCCCCAGCGCCGGGTCAGCGACCACGACGGCGCCGCCGACCACGTCGGAGTGCCCGCCGAGGTACTTGGTGGTGGAGTGGACCACGGCGTCGGCGCCGAGCGTGAGCGGCTGCTGCAGGTAGGGCGAGGCGAAGGTGTTGTCGACAGCCAGCAGCGCGCCCGCCTCATGGGCGATCCCGGCCAGCACCGCGATGTCGGCGACCGACAGCAGCGGGTTGGTGGGCGACTCGACCCAGACCAGCCTGGCCGGGCGCTCGGCCAGCGCCGCGCGGACGGCGGCGGGATCGGTCATCGGCACCGAGGCGTAGTCCAGGTTCCAGCCGGTGAGCACCTTGTCGAACAGCCGGAACGTGCCGCCGTAGGCGTCATGCGGGATCAGCACCCGGTCGCCGGGCCGGCCTACCGCCCGGACCAGGCAGTCGGCGGCGGCCATCCCGGAGGCGAAGGCCAGCGCCCGGCTGCCGCACTCCAGCGCGGCCAGGCACTCTTCCAGCGCGGCCCGGCTCGGATTGGCCGACCGCGAGTACTCATAGCCGCCGCGCAGCCCGCCGACACCGTCCTGCTTGAAAGTGGACACCTGGTAGATCGGCGGCACGACGGCCCCGGTGACCGGGTCTGGTTCCTGGCCGGCGTGGATGGCCAGCGTCTCGAAACCGCCTTCTGGCGTGGTGTGACCCATGGTGATGTGCTCCATTGCCGTCGTCCCCCTGGTACAGGCGGACCAGTGTAGCGACGGTGAACCAGGTGCTGCTGTGACGCTGGTGGCTAGCCAGCGTGCCCGGACAGGAAGGTCAGCACATCCTGGCGGGTAATCATTCCGGCCGGCTTCCCGTCGACCAGCACCAGCGCGGCGCCGGCCTGGCCCAGCGCGGCCACCGCGGCGCTGATCGGCTCGCCCGACCCGACCATCGGCAGCGGCGGCGACATCAGCCCGGACACCGCGTCCTCGGGCCGGGCCTTCCCGGTCACCAGGGCGTCCAGCAGGTCGCGCTCCACGATCGAGCCGACTACCTCGGCCGCCATCACCGGCGGCTCGGCACTCAGCACCGGGAGCTGCGAGACGTCGTACTCGCGCAGCGTCTCGATGGCGGTGCGGACGTCGTCGGCCGGGTGCACGTGAACGAACGGCGGCAGCTGGCCCGGCTTGCGCTCGACCACGTCGGCGACGCGCGGCTCGGCCGTCTCCGACGTCAGGAAGCCGTAATCGGCCATCCACTCGTCGTTGAAGATCTTGCCCAGGTACCCGCGCCCGCCGTCCGGCAGCAGCACCACGATCACGTCGTCCGGGCTGGCGTGCCTGGCCACCTCCAGCGCGGCCACCACCGCCATGCCGCAGGAACCGCCGGTGAGCAGAGCCTCCTCACGAGCCAGCCGCCGGGTCATCAGGAACGAGTTGGCGTCGCTGACAGCGATGACCTGGT
Source organism: Streptosporangiaceae bacterium (assembly GCA_035763085.1). Lineage (GTDB taxonomy): Bacteria > Actinomycetota > Actinomycetes > Streptosporangiales > Streptosporangiaceae > DASUBV01. The sequence goes on from DASUBV010000352.1 coordinate 22,474, forward strand.
CGCAGATGCCCTTGTCGTAGGTCTCCGGCCAGATGTCCTCACCCACGCCCTCGACCAGGTACGGGCGGCCGGTGCCACCGGAGTAGACCGAGCCCTCCGGGTCCGCGCCGATGACCTGGACCCGTCCCCCCGACACCTCCTTGAGGTAGCGGCCCGTGCCGGAAATCGTGCCGCCGGTGCCGATGCCCGCCACGAAGTGCGTGACCCGCCCCTCGGTCTGCTTCCAGATCTCCGGGCCCGTCGAGTGGTAGTGCGAGGCCGGGTTCTCCCTGTTGACGTACTGATTGGGCTTCCAGCCGCCGGGAGTCTCGGCGGCCAGCCGGTCCGACACCGAGTAATAGGAGTCCGGATGCTCCGGGGACACGGTGGTCGGGCAGACCACGACCTCAGCCCCGTAGGCCCGCAGCACGCTGATCTTGTCCTGGCTGACCTTGTCCGGGCAGACGAACAGGCAGCGGTAGCCCTTCTCCGCGGCCACGATGGCCAGGCCCACGCCGGTGTTGCCGGAGGTCGGCTCGACGATCGTGCCGCCCGGCTGCAGTTCCCCGGACTTCTCGGCCGCCTCGACCATCCGCAGCGCGATCCGGTCCTTGACCGACCCGCCTGGATTGAAGTACTCCACCTTGGCCAGAACCGCGGGCGCCGGCGTGCCCAGCGTCCTGGTCACCCGCCGCAGCCGCAGCAGCGGAGTGTCTCCCACCAGCTCAATCAGGGAGTCATGCACCTGCATCGCTCCACCACCTTGTCCTAAGTCCCCTGACGGTATCCCGGGCCGGACCGCACAGCCCGCCTGGGCTACCGCGGCCGGGGATGAACGCGAGCGCAGGAAATGGCGTATCGGGGGAAGGGGAGGACGATGCCCGGCGTTGCATAAGCTACCGTCCGGTTAAGTAGCAGAACCTTCCCAGGGAGTCACCATGGCCGAGGCCGTCGTTGTCGCCGTTGCCCGCTCGCCGATCGGCCGGGCCTTCAAGGGCTCGCTGGTCAGCATCCGGCCCGATGACCTGACCGTTCAGATGATCGCCGCGGCCCTGGCCAAGGTGCCGCAGCTCGACCCGGCCGACATCGCCGACATCATGCTCGGCTGCGGCCTGCCCGGCGGCGAGCAGGGCTACAACATGGCCCGCGTCGTCGCCATCATGCTCGGCTACGACACCGTCCCCGGCACCACGATCACCCGCTACTGCTCCTCGTCGCTGCAGACCACCCGGATGGCTTACCACGCGATCAAGGCCGGCGAGGGCGACGTCTTCATCTCCGCCGGCGTCGAGTGCGTCAGCCGGTTCGCCAAGGGCAGCAGCGACGGCATGCCCGATACCAAGAACCCGGTCTTCGCCGGCGCCGAGGAGCGCACCGCCGAGACCGCCAAGGGCGGCGGCGAGACCTGGCACGACCCGCGCGCCGACGGCGAGATCCCCGACATCTACATCGCGATGGGCCAGACGGCTGAGAACGTGGCCCAGCTGCGCAGCATCAGCCGGGCCGAGCAGGACGAGTTCGGCGTCCGGTCGCAGAACCTGGCCGAGAAGGCCCTGGCGGACGGCTTCTGGCAGCGTGACATCGTCCCCGCCACGCTCCCGGACGGCACCGTCGTGTCGGCCGACGACGGCCCGCGGGCAGGCACGACCCTGGAGAAGGTCGCCACCCTCAAGCCGGTGTTCCGCCCGGATGGCACCGTCACAGCCGGCAACTGCTGCCCGCTGAACGACGGCGCCGCGGCCGTCGTGATCATGAGCGACCGCAAGGCGGCCGAGCTGGGCATCACGCCGCTGGCCCGGATCGTCGCCACCGGCGTCAGCGCCCTGTCACCGGAGATCATGGGCCTGGGCCCGGTCGAGGCATCCCGCCAGGCGCTGGGCCGCGCGGGCATGACCATTGACGACATCGACCTGGTGGAGATCAACGAAGCCTTCGCCGCCCAGGTCATCCCGTCTTACCGGGAACTGGGCATCGACATTGACAAGCTGAACGTCAACGGCGGGGCCATCGCGGTCGGCCACCCGTTCGGGATGACCGGCGCGCGGATCACCTCCACGCTCCTGAACAGCCTGAAGTTCCACGACAAGACCTTCGGCCTGGAGACCATGTGCGTGGGCGGCGGCCAGGGCATGGCCGCCATCTTCGAGCGCCTGTCGTAACGGCACCTGTCGTAAGGGCACAGAGCCTGCCGGTTCCGCAGTGGGCCGGCAGGCTTCTTGCTGCCTGCGGGACGGCACCGGCTGAGCCGGGCCTGACTCGCGCATTCCGCACC
>DASUBV010000353.1:0-27915 GCA_035763085.1 Streptosporangiaceae bacterium
GGACTTGCTGAGCGGACTGTGTGCCGGGCTGGGCGGGGGCTTCCGAGCACGGGACAACCTCCTTGATCAACTAAAAGGAAACTTTCCTAAAAGTTGGCGCGAAGGTAACTCCGAGCCCGAAGCGCGTCAATACGGGTCAGGCCGGGCGCCGACGCTCCGGACCAGCAGCCGCGCCGCCGCCTTCTGGCATCTGCGCTGGTCATGCACGTGCGAGGAGTCTATGCACGGCCCTCAGACGAGGGCAGAACGATCATGGGATCCTGCGGGGCTAGGCGGCGCCGGGCTCGGTCGCCTGGTGCCCTGCGGGGCGGTCGGCCGGCCGCCGCTCGGTGACGGTGCGCAGGAGGGAGTCATTCAGGCGGGCCAGGGAGGTGCCCAGGCTGATCTGGCCCGGCTCGTCCCAGCCGCGGACCAGTTCCTCGATGAGCAGCCGGCGCCTGCACTCGAGCTCGCGCATGGCCGCGCGGCCCTCGTCCGTCAGCACGATGGTGGTCGACCGGCCGTCGGCCGGGTTGGCCTTGCGCACGGCCAGGCCCTCGCTGACGAGCGCGGAGATCTGCCGGGTGACCGTGGAGGCATCCAGGCGCAGCGCCTGGGCCAGGCAGTGGGCGCTGACCGGGCCGAGGCTCTCGAGCATGCGCATGGCCAGGTAGCCGGCCCGGTCGACGCTCACGTACAGCGAGCCGCGGCGGCCGAACGTCTCCAGGTGCCGGACCAGCTTCAGCAGTTCCAGCTCGATGATCCCGATGGCATCGGGACCGGATGGCGATGGGCAGGTCATTAAACTCGTGCCGATCCTTACTCTGCGTGTATAATGCAACTAAGTATCTGTATGATACATGTACTTTTCTCCCGCCCGGGTGCGACGGCGGCGTGGGCGTACATGTGCGCAGCGTGGGGCCGGGCTGCGGTACCGGGCGCTGCGCGCTGGGGTGCCGGAGCGAGGTTAGATGGTCTTTGTGCTGGCCCTGGGCGCGGCCCTGGCCAACGCTCTGACGAGCGTTTTCCAGCGCATGGGGGTAGAGAGCGCGCCCGCGAGCACGACGCTGCGGCTGAGCCTGCTGGCGTACGCGCTGCGCCGCAAGATCTGGCTCCTCGGCTTCGCCCTGATGATCGTCTCGTTCTTCTGCCAGGCCGTCGCGCTGCACCTCGGCCGGCTGTCGCAGGTCCAGCCGATCCTGACCACCGAGCTGGTGTTCCTGGTCGTCGTGCTGGGCACCTGGTTCGGGTTCGCCGTGGGGCGGCGCGAGTGGCTGGGGGTACTGACCGTCAGCGGCGGGCTGGCCGGCTTCCTGATCTTCGCCGATCCGGAGCACGGCAACCTGTCGCCGCCGCTGTGGGAGTGGCTGGTCACGGTCGGGGCGTGCAGCGCGGGGATCATCCTGGCCATCATCGCGGCGATGCGCGGGCCGGCCTGGTGGCGCGCGGCGATGTTCGGCTCGGCGGCCGCCATCAGCTTCGCGTTTACCTCAGCCTGCACCAAGGCGGTGTCCGACTTCGCGGCGCACGACCTGGCCTCGCTCTACCGGCACTGGCAGACCTACGCGCTGGCCGGGTTCGGCGCGCTGGCTGTCTTCCTGGCCCAGAACGCGTTCCACGCCGGGCCGATCGTGGCCTCGCAGTCGACGCTGGTGCTGGTCGACCCGCTGGCCAGCATCCTGATCGGCGTCGGGATCTTCGGCGACAACCTGCGCACCAGCGGCCCGTGGGGTCCGCTGGAGGCCATCTCGCTGCTGGTGATGTGCGCCGGGGCCTACTGGCTCTCGCACTCGCCGCTGGTCAGCGGACTGTACGGGAGCAGCGAGCCGCTGTCCGCGCGAGCGCACTCAGCCCGGCTGCACGACGCAGCCTGCCCGTCGTCGCCGTCCTGACGAGCGGCGCCGGGCCAGGTCGCGTCCAGCGGGGCCAGGCCAGGTCGCGACGAGCGGCGCTACTCGCCGGCCGCGGCGCGGATGGCGGCCGGCGTCAGCGCCGTCATCGCCTCGACCACCGGCTCGGGACCTGGCCGGGCGGTGATGATCCGGACGATGGTCTCGTCCAGCCCGGCGCTCAGCCGCGCGAAGGCCTCCGGCGCGCCCGCGGCCGGCCCGTAGTAGCCCACCGCCTGCAGCAGCTCATCGGGCGCGGCGTCAGTCAGCTCGGGCAGCGTCGCGCCCCGCTCCCGCCGGGCCTCCAGCTCGGTCAGCACCGCGTCGAAGCCCATCTGGCCGAACAGCCCCCGGTAGCCGGCGGTGCTGGGCACGCCCGGCTGGCCCATCGAGTAGCCGAGCACCTGCGCGCCGAAGGCCCGCCGCGCGGCGGCGACGTCATCATCGATGCAGACCCGCACGTACATGGTGACCGTGACCTCGCCGGGGTCACGGCCGGCCCGCGCGCAGCCGCGGGCGATCTGCTCCCGGCTGGCCGCGATGCGCCCGGGCGTGGCCCAGTTGAGCAGCGCGCCGTCGGCCACCTCGCCGGCCAGGGCGAGCATCTGCGGCCCGAGCGCGGCCAGGTACACCGGGGCCGGCGGCAGGTCGCGCGCGCCGAGCGACAGCCGGCTGCCCCGCCCGACCGGGCCGCCGGAGGTCACCGTCTCGCCCGTGAGCAGCCGGCGGACGATGGTCACGTAGTCGCGCATGACGGCGATCGGCTTGTCGGGCAGGCCGACCGACTCCCAGAACCGCGGCCCGTAGCCGCCGGTGCCCAGGCCTGTCACGAACCGGCCCCCCGACAGCTGCGCCACCGTCGCCGCCTGCAGGGCCAGCGAGAGCGGGTTCCACATCCGGGCCGCGGGCAGCACGGAGATGCCCGTGCGCAGCCCGGTGTCCCCGGACCACGCCGCGCAGACGTGGAAGGCGTCGGGCACCGTCCCGGCCGGGGTCCACAGGCTCTCAAAGCCCAGCCGCCCCGCCTCGCGCGCGACCTCCCGCAGCTGGCCGAAGGGCAATCCGAGCCGGGCGTCCAGGCCCGCGCCGATCATCATCGGGCACCCGCCAGCGCGCCAGAGATGGCCATCAGGGCAGTGCGATCCATCCGGTTATCCTCCTGCCGTCAAGCTTCGTGCGGGAATCCCTGGCCCAGGGCCCGGGCGGATGTCAAGAGTTGCAGTATGCCGAACCGGAGCCCGGAGGGCACGGCCAGGGCTGCGCGGCCAGCACCGCCAGGTGCACCGCGACGACGGCATCTTCCAGCTCCGGCACCGCCGCGATCCGGTCCCGGCTCACCTCGGCCCTGACCAGTGCCGCGGTCGCCCCGGCCAGCGCGTAGTACGCCTCCCACGGAACCGCCGGCCAGTCCGGGTGGTCGCGGCGGGCGCGCTCGTGCCAGGCCCGGTTGGACCGGGCGAAGGTGCGCAGGCCAGCCTCGGACTGGCGGGCCGCGCGGCGCCCGGCGGATGGCATGTCGACGTAGAAGGCCCGCGCGAAGGCGGGCTCGGCGGCCAGGAAGCCCAGGAACGCGGCGATGCTGGCGCGCAGCACCTGCGGCGCCGGGGTGGCCGGGGGCAGCCGGCGGGTCGCGGCGGCCACCTGGCCGACCATCAGCAGGCCGCCCTCCCAGGTGGCCGCGAGAAAGCAGTCTTCCTTATCGGTGAAATGCGCGTAGAACGCCGCGCGCGATACCCGGGCCCCGCGCACGATGTCGGCCACCGTGGCATTGGCGTACCCGGTGCGGGCCACCGCGGCGATCACCGACCGGAGCAGCCGGTCCCGCTGAGCTGCGCGGACAGCCTCGGCCGGCAGCCCGCTGCGGCCCCTTGGCAGCCCTGGCTCCCCCTCGTGGGTGCCCGCCAGAACACCCTCTTGTCCCATTACGGACATTCTCCTAAACTAACAGCACGCTAAAGTACGCAATCGTACTTTAGCCTACCCTGCACGGGATAACCCAGGGACCGCCGCCTGGACCTCCAGTACCAGGGCCGGCCCCCTGACCTCCGGCTATCTCGTGCGGTCACGCCGAGCAGAGAAGGCCCGCCATGAGGACGTGGGATGAAAGGCAGCGGGTCCGTCCTCGGCGCCCCCGGCCCCTGGGCGCAGCACTATTAATCCTTGCGAGGACCGTATGAGTGCGACTGCAGCAGACACTGTCCCCAGCCACCGCGGCGGTCTATCGTCGCTGTGGCACCGGCAGCTCGATTCCTATCCCGATTCCAGAGCGCGCCTCATCTACCTGGCCATCACGGTGCTGGCCACTATCACGCTCTACTACGAGCTGTACGTGGGCGGCTCGGTGTCCACGCTGCTGCTGACCAACCTGAAGATGAGCTTCACCTTCTACGTGGTGACGCTCGCCTTCGGGAACCTGATCGGCGCGTTCGGCTCGCTGTTCGCCGGCCTCACCGACCGGCTGGGCCGGGCCAACCTGGTGGTCTTCGGCCTGCTGTTCACCGGCGTGTTCGTGGCGTTCATCCTGCCGGCCGCGACCGACAAGTGGGTCTTCACCATCGAGGGCTTCGTCGTCGGCGTGGTCGAGGGCATCTGCCTGGTGGCCACCCCGGCGCTGATCCGCGACTTCTCCCCGCAGATCGGCCGGGCCACGGCCATGGGCTTCTGGACCAGCGGCCCGGTGGTCGGCAGCCTGATCGTGGCCGTCGTCGGCAGCGCCACCATCCCGGCCGTCGTGCATGACCCGCGATTCTGGACGCATGAGTACCTGATCTGCGGCATCGCCGGCATCGTCGTGTTCCTGATCGCGTTCGTCGGCCTGCGCGAGCTGTCCCCGCAGCTGCGCGACCAGCTGATGGTGACCATGCGGGACCGGGCCCTGGTCGAGGCCCGGGCCAAGGGGCTCACCGACTCCGACATCGCGGAGGCGCTGCGGCACCCGTTCCGGCAGCTGCTCAAGGCCGACATCCTGGTCTCGGCCACCGCGGTGTCGGTCATGCTGCTCATCTACTACACCGCCGTCGGCTTCGCGGTGATCTACTTCGGCACCGTGTTCAGCATCTCGACCAAGGACGCCAACGGCCTGGGCAACTGGAACTGGGGCTTCAATGTCATCGCGGTGATCCTGATCGGGCTCATCTCCGACCGGTTCCGGGTCCGCAAGCCGTTCATGGTCATCGGCGGCGTGCTGGCCGCGGTCATGACCGTGATCTACCTGATGCAGGCCGGCGGGCATCCGGGCTACTACACCCTGGCCATCATCCTGGCCCTGCTGTCGTTCGGCCTGGGCGTCGCCTACACGCCGTGGATGGCCAGCTTCACCGAGACCGTCGAGGCCCGGAACCCGGCCCTGATCGCTACCGGGCTGGCCATCTGGGGCTGGATCGTGCGGGTCACGGTCTTCGTCTCGTTCCTGATCATCCCGGCAGTGATCAACTCGGTCACCCCGCTGGTCAACTACGGCGGGACGGTGGCGGCCTACGCCACCCAGTACAAGAGCGAGCTGGCCTTCGCCCAGGAGCACGCCGACATCGTGGCGCTGGCCCAGAAGGACAAGGTTCAGCTGGCCAACGCGCAGAAGTTCGCGCCCGAGCTGAAGGTGATCCAGGACAACCAGGCACTGTTCACCAAGCTGGCCGCCTACCCCGACCCGTCCAAGATCCCGCCGAAGCTGGCTGCCCAGGCCGTCACGGCCGCCGGCGGCGGTGCGACCGGCCAGCAGGTGCTGGCCAGCATCAGCGCCAACCAGTCGGCCATCCAGGGCGTGATCGCGGCCGGGCCGGACCTGCAGAAGATCGCGCCGTACGGGACCCAGCTGACGGCCCTGAGCAAGGTCCCGCCATCGGTGTTCGCTTACCTCAAGGCGCACGGCGCGGCGGTGGAGAAGGCGTCCGCGCAGGCTCCGGGCCAGTGGAAGACCTGGTACTGGATCTGCTTCGGCGGCATCGTCTTCTTCCTGCTGTCCATCCCGCTGCTGCGGGGCCGGTGGCGGCCGTCGGACGCCCGTCGCGACGAGGCTGAGCACGAGAAGATGGTGGAGGCAGAGCTGGCCAAGCTCTCTGCTTCCTAGCTGAGCCGGGCGGGGCGCGCGGGTGGCCACCCTGCGCGCCCCGTTCGCCTGGCCGGGCAGGCCAGCTCACCCGCGGCGTAGCCGCACTCACCCTCCGAACTCCCCCGCCGGCCTGGCCGCAAGACCCTTGGGCACCACCTCGCGGGCGTCTAACCTGGGAGAACGGGCGGCAGGCGGGGGGTCGCATGCTGCGCGTGGCGCTGCTGGGGGAACAGGCAGTCACCGATGACCGGACCGGCAGCGTCCGGCGGCCGTCCGCGCGCGCCATCGCCCTGGTCGCCTTCCTGGCCGGGCGCGCCGGGGTGCCGCAGCCCCGGCAGCGGATCGCCGGCCTGTTCTGGCCCGACTCGGCCGACGGGCAGGCGCTGACCAACCTGCGCCGCGAGCTGCACCATCTGCGCCAGGTCCTGGACGGCGACCCGGCTCTGGTCATCACCCCGCGCGACTTGTGCTGGCAGGACACTCCTGGCTGCCGGGTCGACCTGCGCGTGTTCGCCGCCGAGGGCGCCGCCGCGCAGGCCGCCGCGCAGGCGGGCGACAGCGCCGCCGTGGTCGCGCACGCCACCCGCGCCATCGCCGAGTACCGCGGTGACCTGCTGCCCGGCATCTACGACGAGTGGCTGGCCGAGGCCCGGTCTGACCTGGAGCGCCAGTGCGCGGACCTGTGCGACCTGATCTGCGCCGCGCACCACGGCGACCTCGCCGTCGCGGTGGACGCGGCCCGCCGCCGGGTCCGGCTGCAGCCGCTGGAGGAGACCGGCTACCGCACCCTGATGCGGCTGCAGGCCGAGCTCGGCGACCGGGCGGGCGCGGTCAGCACCTACCACCGCTGTGCCTCGGTGCTGGAACGCGAGCTCGGCGTGCAGCCCGACCCGGCTACCCGGCAGGCCTTCCGGCAGCTGATGGACGGCGAGGCCGCCCGGCCGCCCGGCCTGACCGGCCCGGCCGGCGACGCGGGACCGCCCGGCCGGTCCCGGCCGGCCCTGGCCCGGCTCACCGGGCGGGCCGGCGACCTGCGCCGCCTGCTGGAGCTGTGGCAGCAGGCGGCCGCCGGCCAGCCCGGCCTGGCCGTGGTCCGCGGCAGCGCCGGAGTCGGGAAAACCCGGCTGGTCGCCGAGGTCGCCGCGCTGGCCCGGCAGCGGGGCGTGCTGGTGGCCAGCACCCAGTGCTTCGGCACGCCGGGCCTGGCCCTGGCGCCGGTGGCCGACTGGCTGCGCACCCCGGCAATCCAGGCCGCCGTGGGCACGCTCGACCCGGCCTGGCAGGCCGAGGTGCGCCGCCTGGTCCCCGGGCCCGGCGGGCGCGGGGCCAGCTCACGGGCGCTGGTCGACGCCTGGCAGCGGCACCGGTTCTTCGAGGGCCTGGCCCGCGCGCTGCTGGCCGTCGGGCAGCCCCTGCTGCTGGTCCTGGACAACCTGCAGTGGTCCGACACCGAGACGCTGGAGTTCCTGTCGCTGTGCCTGGGCCTGGCCGGCGCCAGCCCGCTTATGGTGGCCGCCACGCTGCGCGACGACTATCCCGGCACCGATCCCGCGCTGGCCGAGTGGCTGCTGCAGATGCGGGCGGCCGGGCTGCTCACCGAGCTGCCCCTCGGCCCGCTGGAGACGGCCGACACCGCCGCGCTCGCCCGCGCGCTGTCCGGCCGCCGGCTGACCGCCGCGCAGGCCAGCCTGCTGCAGGTCACCACGGGCGGCTTTCCGCTGTACATCATCGAGGCGCTGCGCAGTAACGCAGACCTCAGCGCCGATCCGCCCGACATCGCCGACGTGGCGGCCGTGCTGCGCAAGCGCCTGGACCAGGCCACCCCGGCCGCGCGGGACATCGCCGGGCTGGCCGCGGCCGCCGGCACCAGCTTCAGCCTCGACCTGCTTACCGAGGCCAGCGACCATGACGCCGACGTCGTGGTCGGGGCGGTGGACGAGCTGTGGCACCGGCGGATCATGCGCGAGCTCGAGGACGACTACGACTTCACCCATGACCTGCTGCGCGAGGCCGCCTACAGCGGCGTCAGCCCGCCGCGGCGGTGGCTGCTGCACCGGCGGCTGGCCCAGAGCCTGGAGCTGCTGCACGCCGGCCGCACCGACGCCGTCGCGGCCCGGCTGGCCGAGCAGTACGCGCGGGCCGGCCGGCCCGGCCGGGCGCTGGACTACTACCGGCGGGCGGCCGACGTCGCGGCCGGGATGCTGGCCCACGCCGACGCGGTCCGGCTGCACCGGCAGGCTCTGGCCATCGTGGCCAAGATGCCGCCGGGCCGGGACACCGACCGGCGGGAGCTGGCCATCCTGCAGGCCCTCGCGGCTCCGCTGAACGCCCGGCTCGGCTACGCCTCGGCCGAGCTGCAGGACGTGCTGGAACGGGCGCTGACCCTGGCCGAGCGGCTGGGCGCGGCCGAGGCGAAGGTGGCCGGCCTGCTGGCGCTGTGGACGTCCCGCTTCGTCCAGGGCCGCACCGCCGACAGCTATCAGACCGCCGCCGCGGCGCGCAGCCTGGTCGAACCCGGCTCCGAGCTGGCCGGGCCCGCGCACTTCGCCGTCGGCGGGTCGGCCATCAGCCTCGGGCGGCTGGCGGAGGGACTGCGCGAGCTGCAGGCCGCGGCTGCCCTGTCCACCACGGCGTCGCTGCAGGTCGGCACCCGGCCCGACGTGCACGGCCTGGCCTGGTCGGCGCACGCGCACTGGCTGCTCGGCCGGGACGATCAGGCCGTGACCGCGGCGGGGCAGGCCATCGAGCTGGCCCGGGCCAGCGATCATCCCTACAGCCTGACGGTGGCGCTGGCCTACGGCGCCATCACCCAGCACATGCGCCGCGACCTGCCCGCGCTGCGGGCCGCCGTCGCCGAGCTGAGCGAGCTGTGCGGGCGCTACCAGTTCGCCTACTACCGGGAGTGGGCGCTGGTGCTGGCGGGCTGGTGCGCTGCCGACGGCACCGGCGCCGAGCTGGCCCGGCGGGGCATCGCCAACCTGCGCCACGGCGGGGCGGCGGCCCGGATGCCCTACTGGCTGTCGCTGCAGGCCGACATCGCCTGGCGGGACGGCCAGCGCGACCTCGCCCGGGCGACCCTGGACGCCGCCATCGCGGCCAGCCGGGCCTGCGACGACGTGTGGTGGCTGCCCGAGGTGCTGCGGATGCGGGCCGCGCATGAGGACGGCCCGGCCGCCGTGGCCCGGCTGCGGGCGGCCGTCGCCGCCGCGGCCGGGCAGGGTGCCACCGGGCTGCTGCGCCGCTGCCAGGCCGACCTGGACCAGGCGACCCGGTAACGCCGCGACGCGAACGCTGCGCGAACGGTGGCCGTCCTAGCGTGCCGGAAAACCGCGGCCCAGAGGGGGGACCATGACCACGACCACGGCCGGCACCGGCACCATCCCGCTCGCCGACCTGGCTACTGCCCTGCGCGGCGAGCTGATCACGCCCGGCGATGTCGGCTACGACGAGGCCCGCGCCGTCTACAACGCCATGATCGACAAGCGCCCGGCGGCCATCGCCCGGTGCCGGGATACGGCCGATGTCATCACCAGTGTCCGCTTTGCCCGTGATCATGGCCTCACCATCGCCGTGCGCGGCGGCGGGCACAACGCGGCCGGCCTGGGCATCTGGGATGACGCCCTGGTCATCGACCTGTCCGCGATGCGCTCCACCACCGTCAGCCCGGAGGAGCACACCGTCCGGGTCGACGCCGGCTGCACCTGGCAGGACGTGGACCACGCCACCGTGGCCTTCGGCATGGCCACGCCGTCCGGCATGATCGGCTCCACCGGAGTAGCCGGGCTGACGCTGGGCGGCGGCATCGGCTACCTGGCCCGGCGCTTCGGCTTGTCGGTGGACAACCTGCTGGCGGCCGACATCGTCCTGGCCGACGGCTCGTTCGTGACCGCCAGCCAGCAGTCGCACAGTGACCTGTTCTGGGCGCTGCGCGGCGGCGGCGGGAACTTCGGCATCGTCACCTCGTTCACCTTCCGCTGCTACGACATCGGCGACCACGGCACGGTCATCGCCGGCCCGGTGCTGTATGACATCGCCGACACCCCGGCGGTGATGCGCTGGTACCGGGAGCTGCTGCCGTCGCTGCCCGAGCAGCTGAGCGGCTGGTTCGGCCTGCTGACGATCCCGCCCGCGCCGCCGTTCCCCGAGGAGCTGTGGGGACGCAAGGCGTGCGGCATCGTGTGGTGCTACACCGGGTCGCACGACCGCGCCGACGAGGTGCTGGAGCCGGTGAAGTCCTACGGCTCGCCGCTGGTGGTCGGCCTGATGCCGATGCCGTTCAACATGCTGCAGGGCGCCTTCGACGCGCTGTACCCGGCCGGGCTGCAGTGGTACTGGCGGGCGGACTTCTTCCGGCAGATCACCGACGAGGCCATCGACGTCCACGTCAAGTACGGCGCGCAGCTGCCCAGCGGGCACTCCACGATGCACCTGTACCCGATCGACGGCGCGGCGGGGCGGGTGCCGGCCGACGCGACCGCGTTCGCCTACCGGGACGGCGGCTGGGCCGGCGTGATCGTCGGGGTCGACCCGGATCCGGCAGCCCGCGAGCGCATCTCGCAGTGGGCCAGGGACTACTGGGAGGAGCTGCACCCGACCTCGGCGGGCGGCGCGTACGTGAACTTCCTCATGGAGGAGGGCCAGGATCGCGTGCGGGCGTCCTACCGCGGCAACTACGACCGGCTCGCGCAGGTCAAGGCGCGCTACGACCCGAACAACGTGTTCCACGTCAACCAGAACATCGAGCCGGCCAGGACGGCCACGCCGCAGCCGCGGCGCGGCGACTAGGGCAGGTCAGGCCGACCCGCGGCGGACCAGCTCAGTGGGCAGGATCACCGCGGCCGGCGGCTCGCCCGCTATCTGGCTGAGCAGCAGCCGGGTCATCTCGGCGCTGATCCGGGCCCAGGGCTGGCGGATCGTGGTCAGCGGCGGGTCGGTGGTAATGGCGGCCGGCGAGTCGTCAAAGCCGCCGACCCGCACGTCACCGGGAACCCGGCGGCCCGCGCGGGCCAGCATCCGCATGGCCCCGCGGGCCATCAGGTCCGAGGCCACGAACAGCCCGTCCAGGTCCGGCGCCCGGCGCAGCAGCTCCCGCGCCGCGGCCGCGCCGGATTCCTCGGAGTAGTCGCCGTGCGCGATCAGCTCCGGGGCCGCCTGGCCCAGCACGTCCCGGTAGCCGTCGAGCCGCTGCGGGCCGCCCGGCTGGTCCAGCGGCCCGGTGATCGTGGCAATCCGCCGGCAGCCCGCCGAGCGCAGGTAGCTGACCATCTGCCGGGCCCCGCCCCGGTCGTCGGCGGCCACGTAGGCCAGCGGGACGCCGTCGCCGGGCTGCTCGCCGCAGGCCACCACCGGCACGCCGTGACCGGCCAGGTCGCCGATCACCGGATCGCCGTAGCAGGCCGAGAACAGCAGCGCGCCGTCGACGTGCCCGGCGGCGGCGAACCGGGCCACCCGGCGCCGGTCTTCCTCGGTCCCGGCCACCGACAGCAGCAGCGGCATGTCATGCTCGGCCAGCGCCTGGGTACAGCCGCGCAGCAGCGTGCCGAAGTTCGGGTCCTCGAACAGCCGGTCCTGGGACGCCGACAAGATGAAGGCGACCGACTGCGACCGCCGGGTGACCAGGCTGCGGGCGTGATGGTTGACCACGTAGCCGGTGTGCTGGATGGCCCGCCGGACGGCGGCCAGCGCGGGCGGGCTGACGTTGACGCCGCCGTTCAGCACCCGCGAGACGGTCCCGCGGGAGACCCCGGCCAGCGCCGCGACGTCTTCGATGGTCGGCCTCCTGCGCCTGGTCGCGTCGCGCGCCACCGGCGTCCTCCCCCCTTGTGACCGCTCCCAGCATCTGGTCCCCCAAACACTCGTGTCAACCAGGATTGACCCTGGTCAGCCAGCCGCCCGGATCGCCCGGCAATCCGGGCAATTACTGCCATTGACGCCTCACACGGCCGGAGTTACGTTGTGCCCGAACGCCACTGTGAGCGCTCCCAACATCCGGGATTCAGGCGGCGGGCTCCCTGGCACCGGGGGTTCCAGGGGGGTGGCCCCCTGGGCGAGCGGGGAGGGTCGGCATGAGCATCGGGCACCTGGGCATCAGGCGGGCGGCCATCGGGCGGACGCACAGCAAGCAGGCGGGCAGGCGGCACGGCGGCGGGCGGCCCTCTGCCCGGCACCTGGGCATCGCCGCGGTGGCGGCGGGAGCGTTAGTGCTGGCCGCCTGCGGCAGCAGCGGCGGCGGCACCGCGCAGAAGGGCCCGCACCAGAAGGTGACGCTGACCTGGTGGACGTGGACCGCCAACCCGAAGAGCGTGATCAAGAACTTCGAGCAGCGCTACCCGTGGATCAAGATCCCCGCGCCGCCGTCCTACGGCTCCGGCGGGACGTTCTACTCCAAGCTGACCACCGCGCTGGCCGCGGGCAACGGGCCGTGCGTGTCGCAGGTCGAGCTGGATCACCTGCCGCAGTTCACCCAGGCCCACGACCTGGTGGACATCTCCGCCTACGACGCCAAGTACGCCAGCGACTTCCCCGCCTGGGTGTGGCGCCAGGTCACCCAGGGCAAGGCGCTGTACGCGGTGCCCGAGGACATCGGGCCGATGGGGCTGATGTACCAGCCGTCGGTGCTGAAGAAGTATCACCTGCCGGTGCCCGCGACCTGGGCAGCCTTCGCCGACGACGCGGTGAAGCTGCACAAGGCCGACCCGGCCATGTACCTGGCCTACTTCCCGGTCAACGACGGCGACTACCTGGAGGCGCTGTTCTGGCAGGCCGGGGCGCGCCCGTACCAGCTGCTGCCCGGCGGTACCTGGAAGATCGACGTGGACGGGCCCGCCGAGCAGAAGGTCATGGCCTACTGGGGCAACCTGGTCAGCAAGAAGGCCGTCGCGGTGGAGAACGACTTCCAGTCCGAGTGGGGTCACCACGTCGGCGCCGGCATGTACGCCGCCTACATCGGCGCGGCCTGGTCGCCGACGTACGAGATCGACGAGTACCTGACCTCGGCGCACCCGCAGACCTACACGGTGACGAGCATGCCGCAGTGGACGCCGGGCGGGCACGCCGAGGCGAACTGGGGCGGCTCGACTAATGCGGTCACCAAGGACTGCCCGGCCGACGAGGTGGCCGACGCCGCGCTGTTCGCCGCCTACATCAACACCTCGCCGAGCGGCCTGAGCGTTGACGAGCGGCCCGCCACTGCCAGCGGCGGCGGGCGCGGGCTGTTCCCGGCCTCGGTCAAGCGCGACCAGGTGCCGGAGTTCAGCGCCCCGGTCCCGGACTTCAACGGGCACGTGAACGCGGAGTTCGCGGCGAACTCCGCCGACGTCCCGACGGACTTCGAGTGGAGCCCGTGGGACACCGAGTTCACCAACTACGTCACCACCCAGATGGCCGCCGCAGCGGCCGGCAAGGAAAGCTGGTCGCGGGTGCTGCAGGTAACCCAGCAGCAGCTGGTGTCCTACGCCAAGGACGCCGGCTACCAGGTGTCGGGCTAGCGGCGGATGGCCGTCCATCACCGGGCTGGGCAGCTTCGGGCTGGGCAGCTTGGGTCACGGCGCCTGCGCAGCGGGCACGGCAGGCCGGACGCGGCCCAGCGGCGGGCCGCGGCCGGCCTGACCACCCCGTTCCTGATCTTGTTCGCGGTCTTCTTCGTGGCGCCGCTGGCGTACTCGGTCGTGCTCAGCCTGAAGGCGGGCGGGACCGGGGCGTTCGCGGGACTGCTGAACTACCGCGCGGTGCTCGGCAACGGGCAGTACTGGGGCGGGGTGACCCGGATGGCCTACTTCGGGGTCATCCAGGTCACCTTCATGATCAGCCTCGCGCTGCTGCTGGCGCTGTTCCTGGACAGTGTCTACTGCCGCGGCCGCCGGGTGTTCGCGCTGGTCTACTTCCTGCCGTACGCAGTGCCCGGCGTCATCGCCGCCATCATGTGGGCGTTCTTGCTGGAGCCTGACCTGGACGGGGCGCTGAAGCTGCCGCAGCTGGCCGGGCTGACCAGCGGGCCGCTCATGCCGCTGAGCTACCGGTTCGCGCTGTACGCGATCATGCTCATCGTGACCTGGGAGTTCGCCGGGTACAACATGACGATCCTGCTGACCAGCCTGACCAGCGTGCCCGGGCAGATCATCGAGGCAGCCCGCATCGACGGCGCCTCGGAGCTGGGCATCGCGCTGCGGATCAAGTTCCCGCTGATCCGCCGCACGGTGATGTTCACCGTCATCTTGTCGATCATCGGGACGCTGCAGCTGTTCAACGAGCCGGTGCTGCTCAACGACATCGCCGGCATCGGCAGCAGTTACACGCCGAACCAGATCATCTACAACACCGCGTTCTCGTTCGGCAACGAGCCGCTGGCCGCGGCCCAGTCGGTGCTGCTCGCGGCGGTGACGATCGGCGCCACGGTGGTGTTCTACTCGCTGGTGCGCCGCCGCGCCGACCCGCTGAGGCTGGCCCGGTGAGCGCCCGGCTGAAGACCAGCGTCGGCACCGCGCTGGCGATCCTGGCCGCGGTGTACGTGCTGGCGCCGCTGTACTGGCTGCTGATCGCCTCGACCAAGAGCACCGGCCAGCTGTTCGGCACGTCCACGTTCCTGCCGCCCGGTCACCTGTCACTCGGCTCGAACCTGGCCGCGCTGTTCTCGTTCGGTGGCGGGGACTTCCGTTACTGGATCATCAACTCGGCCGTGTACGCGACGGTGACCGCGGTACTGGCCACGCTGGTCTCCACGCTGTGCGGGTACAGCCTGGCCAAGTACCGGTTCAAGATGCGGCGGCCGGTGCTCGGGCTGGTCGTCGGCTCGCTGATGGTGCCCGCCACCGTCCTGGTCGTGCCGATCTTCATGCTGGAGAGCTACCTGCACCTGAACAACAGCTACGAGGGCGTCATCCTGCCGCTGGCGGTGTACCCGTTCGGCGCGTACTTCATGGCCATCTACGCGCTGGACGCGGTCCCGGACACGCTGCTGGACGCCGCGCGCATCGACGGCGCGGGCGAGCTGGCCATCTTCTGGCGGGTGGCCCGGCCGGTGCTGATGCCGGGCATGGCCACGCTGTTCCTGCTGGCGTTCATCGGGACCTGGAACAACTACTTCCTGCCGCTGGTGGTGCTGGGCACCCCGAGCCGGTTCCCGCTGACCGTGGGCCTGGGCACCTGGGCCAGCGAGCTGCACCTGGCCGGCTCCAGCCAGCCGCTGTACCCGGAAGTCATCCTCGGGTCGCTGATCTCGGTGCTGCCGCTGCTTATCTTGTTCCCGTTCCTGCAGAAATACGTAGCCCGCGGGCTCACGTTCGGCGCGATCGCCGGAGAGTAGGCATCATGACCTCATCCTGGGAGCCGGGTACCTGGCCGCCACCGCACCTGCTGTACGGCGGCGACTACAACCCCGAGCAGTGGCCGGCATCGGTGTGGCGCGAGGACGCCGCGCTGATGCGCAAGGCCGGGGTGAACCTGGCGACCGTCGGGGTGTTCTCCTGGGCCCGGCTGGAGCCTGCGCCCGGCGAGTACGACTTCGGCTGGCTGACCGAGGTGCTGGACCTGCTCGACGATGCCGGCGTCGGCGTGGTGCTGGCCACCCCGACCGCCGCGCCGCCGCCGTGGCTGACGGTGGCGCACCCCGACATCCTGCCGGTCAACGCGGCCGGGGTGCGCTACTCCCCCGGCAGCCGCCAGGCGTTCTGCGTGCACCACCCGGAGTACCGGCGCGCGGCGCTGGCCATCACCGGGGAGCTAGCCCGGCGGCTGGGCCGCCATCCGGCGGTGCGGATGTGGCACATCCACAACGAGTACGCCTGCCACGTCCCGCAGTGTTACTGCGACATCTCCGCGGCGGCGTTCCGCGACTGGCTGCGCGCCCGTTACGCCACCCCGGCCGAGCTGACCCAGGCCTGGGGCGGGGCGTTCTGGAGCCAGCGGTACGCCAGCTTCGATGAGGTGCTGCCGCCGCGGGTGACGCCGTCGTTCGCCAACCCTGGCCAGGTCCTGGACTACCGGCGGTTCTCCAGCGACTCCTACCGGGCGGCGTTCGCCGCCGAGCGCGACCTGGTCCGCTCATTCACCGGGTCGCTGCCGGTCACCACCAACTTCATGGGCTTCTTCCAGCCGCTGGACTACTTCGCGTGGGCCGCGGAAGAGGACCTGTGCTCAACCGACAACTACCCCGACCCTTCTGACCCGGACTCCCCGATGCTCACCGCGATGCACTACGACCTGGTCCGGTCGCTGAAGCGCGAGGTGCCGTGGCTGGTCATGGAGCAGACCACCGCACGGGTGAACTGGCGGCCGGTCAACTCGGCCAAGGTGCCGGGCCGGATGCGCGCCGACAGCTACCAGGCCCTGGCCCGCGGCGCGACCGGGGTCGCGTTCTTCCAGTGGCGGGCGTCAGCGGCGGGCGCCGAGAAGTTCCACAGCGCGATGCTCGGCCACGCCGGCACAGCCACGCCGGCCTGGCGCGAGGTGACCGAGCTGGGCGAGGAACTGCAGCGGATCGGCGAGGTGCGGGCCGCGCCGGTGCAGGCCGACTGCGCCATCGTGTTCTCCTGGCCAAGCTGGTGGGCGATGGAGCACCCCTCCCGGCCGTCCTCCGAGCTGCACCTGCTGGACCAGGTCCGGTGGCTGTACCGGCCGCTGTTCGAGGCCGGGGTGACGGCGGACTTCGTCGCGCCCGGCACGGACCTGTCGCGCTACCCGGCGGTGCTGGTGCCGAGCCTGTACCTGCTGACCGAGGCCGAGGGGGCCAGCATCCGGGATTACGTGACCGGCGGCGGCACGGCGGTGATCTCGTTCTGGTCGGGCATCGTGGACGAGCGTGATCGCGTCTACCTCGGCCCGTACGGCGGCCCGCTGCGCGAGCTGTTCGGCGGCGACGTGGTGGACGTGGTGCCGCTGCAGCCGGGCGACAGCGCCGGGCTGGCCTGGGCCGACGGCCGGCGGTCGGCGGGCACGCACTGGCTGGACGTCATCGAGCCGGGCGACGGCGAGGTGCTGGCCAGCCTGGACTCGACGCCGTGGGCCGGGCGGCCGGCCGTGCTGCGGCACCGGGCAGGCGCGGGCCAGGCCTACTACCTGGGTACCCGCGTCGACCACGAGTCGCTGACGAGGCTGCTCGGGCAGGCGCTCGGGACTGACCTGGCGGCGGCGGCCGGTGCGCTCGGCCGGGACGTGGAGCGAGTCGTGCGGCGCGCCGGGCCGGCGAGCTATGAGTTCTGGATCAACCACGCGGCCGGGCCGGCGCGGGTAACCCTGGCCAGCGGGGGCCGGGAGCTGCTGTCGGGCACGGACGCCGGCGGGGCGCTGGACCTGCCGCCGCAGGGCGTCGCCATCGTGCGTCGCGAGGGGTGACAGCGGCGGGCTGAGGCCGGATCCGGCGGCGGGCTGCGGCCAGATCCTGCGGCGGCCGTCCCGGCTGACCCGGCTCCGCCCGGGCCGGCCGCTGGCCTGAGCAGCGGCCGGGCGGGCCGGCGCCGGTATCCTGCGGGCGTGGCGGACTGGGTAACGATCTCCTCGCTGGCGACCGCCGGAGGCACGCTGGTCCTCGCGGTGGCGACCTTCGCGGCCGTGCACTCGGCCAACCGCGCCGCGCGGGTGGCGGAGCAGGCGGCCCGCACCGCCGAGCGGTCCATGCTGGCCGGGCTGCGCCCGGTGCTGGTCGCCTCGCGGCTGCAGGACCCCCGGCAGAAGATCCAGTTCCAGGAGGAGGACAAGTACCTGGTGGTCGACGGCAGCCGGGCCGCCCTGGAAGTCACCTCGGACGTGGTCTACATGGCGCTATCTATCCGGAATGTCGGAACTGGCCTGGCCGTGCTGCACGGCTGGTTCGTCTGCGCGGGCAGCCAGTACGAGCGGGCGCATCCGCCGCTGGCGGAGTTCACCGACCAGATCCGCGACATCTTCCTGGCCGCCGAGGACATCGGCGTCTGGTCGGCGGCCTACCGCGACCCGTCGAGCCAGGCCTTCCAGCTAGCCGCCGACGCCATCAAGAACGGCCGTCCGCTCACCCTGCACCTGCTGTACGGCGACTACGAGGGCGGCCAGCGGGTGATCACCCAGTTCAGCCTCCGGCATCCCGGGGAGACCTGGCTGGGCACGGCGGTCCGGCACTACAACGTCGACCGCCCCGAGCCGCGCGCCGCTCCGGGCCAGTCAGACCCGCAAGCCGAGTCCAGCTAAGCGCGCCGGGCAGGTCGCCCGGCAAAAAATCCGTCGTTTCCAGGCAACCTCGACGGCCGCCGGGCGTCTCTCCTGCATGAACCTCGACCTCCCCGGCGCCGCCGCCGGCTGGCAGGCGGGCCTGGGCGGCATGGCAGTCGATCCGGACTCAGCCGTGACCAGCCTGTACCGGGAGCACGCACTCGCGCTGACCCGGCTGGCCCTGGTCATGACCGGTGACCGGCAAGCCGCCGAGGACATCGTCCAGGATGCCTTCTGCGGACTGCACCGCAGCTGGCACCGGCTGCGGGACGCGCAGAAGGCCCTGCCTTATGTCCGGGCCGCGGTGATGAATGGCTGCCGCTCGGAGTTCCGGCGGCACCAGTCCCGGCGGCGTGACCGCGGCGGCGTCGAGGACTACATCCCGCCCGCCTGGTCGGCTGAGTCGGCCGCGCTGGCCAGCGCCGAGCGGCGGGCGGTGCTGCAGGCGCTCACGGGGCTGCCCGCCCGGCAGCGCGAGGCACTAGTGCTCCGCTTCTTCCTGGACCTGTCGGAGGCCGACATCGCCGCCACCATGCGGATCAGCCGCGGCACCGTCAAGTCCACCGTCGCGCGCGGCCTGGCCGCGCTGCGCACGCAGCTCGGCGAGGAGTCATGATGAGCCGGACCGAAGAGCGGCTGCGAGACGCGACGACCGCACTGGCCCGGACACTCCAGCCCCAGGACATCCCCCCGCTCCGGCTCCCGGCCCCGGCGACCCGGCCGGCCGGCCGCCGACCCAGCCGCGCAGGCCGGCGGGCATGGCTCGTCCCGGCTGCGGCGGCCGCATCCGTGCTCGCCGTGGCCGGCGCGATCGCCATCGCCGTGCAGCACCAGCCCGCGCCCCCCGGCCTGGCCGGCGGCTGCCCGGCGCCGCCTCCGCCCCCGCGCAGGATCTCTACGACCAGCTCGGCCAGCTCGGCGGGCGCGCCGCGCTTCCTGGTGACCGTGAGCGCCGGGAAGGCCGTGGTGCGCTCGGCCATTACCGGGCGGTCCGTTGCGTCGATCGGCTTCCCGCACCAGGTCAGCGCCATCGAGGGGGTGGCCGCACGTCCCGGCGACCGGATCTTCTACCTGGCCGGGGCCGCATTCGGCCGTTATGGTGGCCGGTCTGTCGCCATCGCCTTCTACCGGCTGACGCTCGGGGCCGACGGCCAGCCAGCCGCGCTGAGCCGCCTGCCGGGGACGCCGTTCCTCGCCCCGCTGCCATTCACCAGCAATGCGCTGACCACAATCCCCATGGCGGTATCCGCCGACGGAACCAAGCTGGCCTTCGTGTCGGGCAGCCCGCATCCGCAGGTCCTCGGGATACCCGAGCCGGATGGCGCGCAGCGCGTCATCGTCCAGGACGTGGCCACCGGCACCCGGCACGCCTTTGGCGCCTGGCCCGCGGCGCACGCCCAGGTCGCTAGCGTGTCCTGGATAGCGGGCAACCAGCTCGGCTTCGCGGCGACCATCGCCGCCGCTGCAGTAAAGAACCACACGGTCGTCCGGGGTAGTCATGCGCTCAACGTGAGCATGGTGCTGAACACCGGCTCGACTGCCTGCGGATCGAGCCTGATCCGCAACAGTCGCCTGATCACTGCCGGGTCAGCGAGCCGCCATGCCGGGCCCACCGCCGGCCTGGTCAGCGAGGATGCCCAGACTTTCTACGCGCTCACCCGCACCGGCCGCGGCACCAGCGAGGTCGCCGCGATCTCCGTGGCCACCGGCCAGACAGCCCGGGTCCTGGTCACCGGGCCAGCGGCGGACAACGCCACCCCCATGAGCCTGGATGGCTCGAGCCTCCTGGTCTCGCTCAGCCTGCGCCACGTGCCGCATCCGAGCAGCGGCGGCTCGTACGTCATCGGCCACCTCGCCCGGATCAACCTGACCACCGGACAGGTGACGCGACTGCCCATCCCGCTGTACTCCTCGCCGCAGGTCCCGGCCCCGACGCTGCTGGCCGCCTGGTAAGCGCCGGCGGTCGTGCCCACTGGCCCTGATTCCGCGGTCCGGAGCCGTCGCGCTTTACCGCGCTGACCAGTAGTGCCAGCCTGGTCCGGTGATGCCGACCATCAGGTACTGCGCCACGCCCGCGGGCCGGGTGGCTTACTCCGTGACCGGCAGCGGACCGGCGCTGCTGTGCGACTCCGGCTGGGTCACGCACCTGACCGGCCAGCTGAACCTGTTCTGCTTCGCCGCATTCCTGGAGCGGCTGGCCGGCCGGTTCACCGTGATCCGCTACGACAAGCCCGGCTGCGGCCTGTCTGACCGCGACGTGACCGACCTGTCGCTGGATGCCCAGGTGGCCGCGGCCATGGCGGTCGCCGACGCGGTCCGGGCCGACCGGTTCAGCCTGTTCGGCGCCTCCCAGGGCGGCCAGCTGGCCGCCGCGATCGCCGCCCGCTACCCCGGCCGGGTCCACTCGCTCGTGCTGTACGGGACCTGCGCCGACGGCGGTGCCCTGGCCCCGGCCGAGGTGCGGGAGTCCATCGTCGGGCTGCTCCGGGCGCACTGGGGGCTGGGCTCGAAGGTGCTCACCGGCATCTTCATCCCCGAACCGAGCGCCGCGGAGATCGAGGCATTCCGGCAGCTGCAGCGCTCCAGTTCCTCGGCCGCCGTCGCGGCCGGGCTGCTGGAGGCCTACTACCAGACCGACGTACGGGACCTGCTGCCGGCGATCCGGGCGCGCACCGCGGTGCTGCACCGCGAGAGCGACCCGGCCACCGGGTTCGCGCTCGGCCGTGAGGTCGCCATGCTGATCCCCGGCGCGACGCTCGTCCCGCTGCCGGGCAACAGCCACCTGTACTACCACGGTGAATGGACCGCGGTGCTGGAGGCGATGCTCGGCTTCCTGGGCGAGACAGCCGGGCCGGCCGGCGGCCCCCGGCTGACCAGCCGCGAGCTCGAGGTGGCCCGGCTGGTCGCCGACGGGCTCACCAACCAGGCCATTGCCTCGCGGCTGTCGGTCGCGCCGCGCACCGCCGAAGCGCACGTGGAGAACATCCGCCGCAAGCTGGAGGTGCGGTCGCGGGCCCAGATCGCCGCCTGGGTGGCCAGGAGCGAACAGGGTCGCTGACCAGCCGGGCTACGTAGTTCCCCCTATGCCGGCCACCTGCCGGCCCTGGGCCTGCCCGATGGCGACGGGGCGGCGCCGGCAGTTCGCCCGATTGCCGCCGCCGGCGCCGTGATCTTAGCGTTGTCCCATGTCAGACGCTACGGAGTCCGCCCCGGCCCCGGCTCCGGACCTGGCCCCGATCCCGGTCTCGGCCCTGGCCCGGCCGCGGTCCGGGTGGCCGGTCGTGGCCTACGCGGCGGTGGTGTACGTCGTCCTGCTCGTGATCCTGGCCTACAGCATCGGCTATTTCATCGGCTTCGCCGTGCCCCGGGGCATCGACGACGGCACCCGCTGGCCCGTCGCCGGCGCGGTCGCGGTCGACCTGGCGGTGCTGGCGCTGTTCGCGGTGCAGCACACCGTGATGGCCCGGCCGTGGTTCAAGCGCTGGTGGACCAGGCTGATCCCGGCGCCCGCCGAGCGGGCCACCTTCGTGCTAGCCGCCAGCGCCGTCCTGGCCCTGACCTTCTGGGCCTGGCGCCCGTTCGGCCCGCAGTTGTGGCATCTGTCCGGTCCGGCCGCCGACCTGCTGCTGGCCATCTACGCACTCGGCTGGGTGGTGGTGCTCAGCGCCACCTTCGGAGTCAGCCACGCCGACCTGTTCGGGCTGCGGCAGGCCTGGCTGGCCGCCCGCGGCACGCCGTACACCCCGCCGCCGTTCACCGACCGCGGCTTGTACCGGCAGGTCCGCCACCCGCTGATGACCGGCTTCCTGATCGTCTTCTGGGCGACCCCGGTGATGACGGCCGGGCACCTGCTGTTCGCGGCCGCCGCAACCGGGTACATCGTCATCGGCATCGCGTTCGAGGAACACGACCTGCGGCTGGCCCTCGGCGGGGCCTACGCTTCCTACCGCTCTCGGGTGCCGGCCCTGGTACCGGGTCTGCGCTGGCGGAGAGAACATGAGTAACGGAATGCTCAGGGTCGGCCTGTTCCCGCCCTTCGGACTGGTCGAGCGGGACCCAGAAGCGGCACGCTCGTTCCTGACCCGTATCGCCGCAGCAGGCCTGGACCACGTGTGCTGCGCCGACCATGTCAGCTTCGTCGGCGGGCTCGGGACCGACGGACTCATCCAGGCCACCGCGCTCGCGCTGCTGCATCCGGCGCTGCCGGTCTACACCGGCCTGTACCTGCTGCCGCTGCGCCACCCGGTACCGGTCGCCCGGCAGCTCGCCGACATCGGGCAGCTCGCGCCCGGCCGGCTCATCTTCGCAGTCGGAATCGGCGGCGAAGACCGGCACGAGGTACAGATCTGCGGCGTGGACCCGGCCACCCGCGGCCGCCGGATGAATGAGTCGCTGCAGATTCTGCGGGAGCTGCTGACCGGTGCGCCAGTCACCTTCCGCGGCGAGTTCTTCGACCTCGACGCGGCGGTGATCGCGCCGGCCCCGCCCGCCATTCCCATCATCATCGGCGGCCGGTCGGATGCCGCGATCCGGCGCGCCGGGCGGCTGGGCGACGGCTGGCTGGGCATCTGGAACTCGCCGCGGCGGTTCGCCGCCGCCGTCGAGCTGGCCGCCGGGGAAGCCGGCCAGGCCGGCCGGCCCGCGCCGGCCCGGCACGGGATGCAGGTCTGGTGCGGGATCGCCGGGTCGCGGGAGGCCGCCCGGGCATGCCTGGCGCCGACGATGGAAGCGTTCTACGGACTGCCGTTCGAGCGCTTCGAGCGGTACTGCCCGTACGGGACGGCCGCCGACGTGGCCGAGTTCCTGGCTCCCTATGTAGCCGCGGGCTGCGCGGAGTTCAGCCTCATCCCGCAGTCCCCCGATCATGATCTGGCCATCGACGGCGCGGCCGAGGTGAAACGCCTGCTGGGCGCGGCATGACGGCCGCGATTCAGACGCGCCAGCGGACGAAACGGTGACCGGCCCGGCCGGCCGCATGTAATGACGGGCTGGCGGCTGGGCCCGGGAGGGCCGCAAGCTGCTGGCCAGGTCGGCGCTCTTTACCGCCGGCCGGGACCTGGCCAGCCTCGGGCTGGCCCCCTGGATCCAGCTAGCGGACATGGACGGTCGGCCGTTAACGCAGGCTACTCAGGCCGCGCGACGCCCGTTAGGCTCGGAACCCGCCAACCCGGAGGAGGAGCCCATGGTGAAGCCGGCTGCCGTCTTCCCGTCCTGGCCTGGCGATGCCGAGGTCGCCGTTGCCCTGACCTTCGACGTGGACGGCGCGGCGCCGTGGCTCAGCGAAGGGCCGGAGTACGCGCGGCGGCTGACCATGCTCTCGCAGGGCGAGTTCGGCCCCGGCCGCGGCCTGGTCCGGGTGCTGGACCTGCTGGCCAACCGCGGCATCCCGGCCACCTTCTACGTGCCCGGCCACACCGCCGACCAGCACCCCGGGGCCATCGCCGCCATCCTGGAGGCCGGGCACGAGGTAGGCCACCACGGCTACCTGCATCGCGGCAGTGACCCGCTCGACGCCGCGGACCAGCGCATCGAGCTGGAGCAGGGCCTGACCGCGCTGGCCAAGCACGGCATCCAGCCAGCTGGCTACCGGTCGCCGGGGTGGGAGCTGACCACCGAGACACTGGGCATGCTCGCCGAACTGGGCTTCTCCTACGACAGCAGCCTGATGGCCGACGACCGGCCCTACTGGGAAGACAGCGGCGGCCAGCCATTCCTGGAGATCCCCGGTCACTGGAGCCTGTGCGACTGGCCGTACTTCGGGTACACGGCCTACCACGGCGGCTTGCTGGCTGACCCGGCCGCGGTCGAGCGGAGCTGGCTGGAGGAGTTCGAGTCGGCTCGGCAGGACCGCCGGGCCGTCACCTACACGATGCACCCCGAGGCGATCGGCCGCGGCTACCTGCTGCGGATGCTGGATCGGGTGATCTCGGGGATGACGACCCGCGGCCGGCCATGGTTCGCTACCCACGCCCAGATCGCCGAGCTGGCTGGCCAGCCCGACTGAGGCTGATGCGAGCGCGGCTGATGCGGACGAGACTGCGCGGCCGAGGCGCGGCTGAGGTGCGCGACGCGGCCGTCGCGACGGTCAGGCGCGGCGCTAGTGACTTGCTCGGTAGCGACCAGGCGTGGTCCCGATGATGCCGGTGAAGGCCGCGATGAAGCTGCTGGGGTTTGACCATCCGCAGGCATGAGCGACGTGGGTCGTGTCGTGGCCGTCGGCGAGCAGGACGAGCGCGTGATAGACGCGTAGCTGGGTGCGCCACTGATAGAAGGTCATGCCCAGCTCGCCGTGGAAGAGCCGGCTGAGCGTGCGGGCGCTGGCTCCGATCGCCTGCCCGAGCTCGGCCAGCGACGAGTTGTCGGCAGGCTGCTCGTACAGCACCTGCGCAATGGCCTGCAGCCGGTCATCGCGTGGCTCTGGCAGCTGCAGTGGCTGCTCTCGTGCTTCGGGGAGCTCGTCGACCAGCACCCGGCGGAGCCGAGCGCGCGCGGCGCGGTCGTAATTGCCTGCGGCGGGATCGTTGCCCGCGGCGGGATCGTAGTTGCGCGGGCCCGTGAGGGTGAGCAGGATCTCGCGGGCCAGGCCGGAGACCAGGAACACGGCGGGATGGCCGGGCACGAGCCGGGCCAGGGAGGACGGCAGGAAGAGAATCCGCATGTCGGTGTGGCTGTGCGCGTGGTGGTAGTGCGTGAACCCGGCGGGGGTCCAGGCGACGCGATTGGCCGGAACTATCGATACGCCGCGTTCGGTGTGCACGGACAGGACGCCACGGGCGGCGTACACCAGGTGCCCACGCGGATGGGCCTGAACCGGGCTTGAGCCTCCGGACGGCCACAGATGCACCCCTCCGGATGGCCAGAGATGTGATCTCGCACCGGACAAACCGGACTCCGGAGGTTGGCGGCCAGCGAGCATAACTTGGCACTCTACCGGTGGCCAGCCGCATTGCCTTCTGGCGACAGTGGACTCATGCGCAAGGAACTTCACCCAGACAGCACCAGCAACACGGCGCTCGGCGGAGCGACCTGCCCCTGCCTCCCGGACCCCTCGGGCCTTCCTGACCCCTCGGATCTCCCGGACTCCTCGGATCTTGCTGGCCTCCCGAGCCTCCCGGCGACCATGCGGGCGGCGGTCTGCGTCCGGGCGGGTGCCCCGGAGGTGCTGGAGATCCGTGAGCTGCCAGTGCCAGCAGTCCGGGAGGCCTGGAGCCTGGTGCAGGTGAAGGGCGCGGGCCTGAACCGGTCCGAGCTGAGGACCCGCCAGGGGCATTCCCCGAACGTGACATTCCCGCGTGTGCTGGGGATCGAGTGCGTGGGAGTCGTGGCCGCCTCGACCGACCCCCTGCTGCCGGACGGGACGACCGTGGCGGCGGTAATGGGTGAGATGGGACGGGAGTTCGACGGCGGCTATGCCGAGTATGCGCTGCTGCCGAACTCGCTGCTGATTCCGGTCACCACCACGCTGCCCTGGGACGTCCTGGCCGCGCTGCCCGAGACGTACCTGACAGCACAGGGCTCGCTGGACGCGCTGGGGGTCATGCCAGGTAGCGGGGGACGGTTGCTGATCCGCGGCGGGACCTCATCGGTCGGGATGGCTGCCGCGTCAATCGCGTCCGGCTACGGTGTCACGACCGCGGCCACGACCCGGCGGCCGGGCAGGATCGACGCGCTGATCGCGGCAGGTGTCGACTATCCGCTCGTCGACGACGGCGGATCACTGACGGCGAGCGTGCACGCGGTCTGGCCCGAGGGCCCGGACTATGTTCTGGATCTCGTCGGGACGAGCACGGCGGCGGACTCGCTGCGCCTGGTCCGTCGTGGCGGGACCGTGTGCATGGCGGGCTCGCTCAGCGGGTGGGTGATCCCCGGCTTCGAGCCGATAGCGACGATCCCGTCCGGAACCAGGCTCACGGCCTTCCACAGTGACAGCGTCAAGGGAAGCGCGGGCACGACAGCGTTGCAGCGAATCATCCGCGAAGTCGAGGCCGGCGTCTACCGACCCGGCATCGGCCGTGTCTTCGGCCTGGACGACATCGTCGCGGCCCACCGTTGCATGGAGGACAACCGGGCCGCCGGGAAGCTTGTCCTCGTGCTCTAGCCGCTCGTCAGGCACAGCTGGTCACCGAGCGACGCTTCAGGCATCGGCACGGCTGGCCGCCGGGCGGACGCCGCATCACTCAGGAGGCAGCGGCGCGAAGTCGGCCGGGCGGCCCCCGGCGCGGGCGGCCAGGGCGGCGGGCAGGTCCGGGTTGTCGAAGGAGTCGTCCATCAGCTCGATGGCCCGGCGGATGGCCTCGTCGGCCGAGGTGTCGAGACCCGCGTAGACCTGGGCCTTGACGGCGGCCATCGAGTACGGCGAGCTCGTCTGCGCCAGCCGGGTCGCGTAGGCGACCGCGTCGTCGAGCACCGACCCGGTGCTGACGTACTGGACCAGGCCGATCCGCTCGGCCTCGGCACCGGTGATCGCGCGCGCGGTCAGCAGCAGGTCCATCGACCAGGCGGTCCCGATGGCC
Organism: Streptosporangiaceae bacterium; assembly: GCA_035763085.1. GTDB lineage: Bacteria > Actinomycetota > Actinomycetes > Streptosporangiales > Streptosporangiaceae > DASUBV01. Next base: position 26,607 of record DASUBV010000353.1, read on the forward strand.
CGCGGCAGCAGCCAGGCCAGGCCATACTCGGCGACCAGGCCCAGCCGCGCGAAGGTCGTGCTGATCTTCGCGTCGGCGGCCGCGAAACGGATGTCGCTGCCCATCATGTACCCGAAGCCGATGCCCGCGACCGGACCGTTGACGGCCGCAATGACGGGCTTGCGGATGCGGAAGGCGACCGTCGGCAGGTCTTCCGCAGGGACGACGAAACGGCGGATGGCCGCACCGCCCTGGGAAAGCCTGGTGAGGTCGGCACCGGAGCAGAAGCCGCGCCCGGCGCCGGTCACGACCACGACACGCACGCCGGGATCGGCGTCGGCTGCGCGCAGCGCCGCCCCGTACGCGCGAGCCATTGGATAGGTGATGGCATTGAGCACTGCGGGACGGTTGAGGGTGACGATGGCGACAGGACCAGCCTGCGAGACCAGGATCTCGGGCGAATCCGTCTCAGAACTCTTGTCACCGGCTGACGGTGCAGCAGCCTGGCTGGCCGATTCCGGGCTTGCTCCGGCTGCCGTCATGATGTCTCCTTGCCCGCTGTCCGACCGGGACTGTGCCCAGAGGCCAGTGTGCCAGCGATTGCCGGGGGCGGACATCACCGCCCGCGCGCGGTACAAATCAAGCATGACTGACGACCTGGCTCTCCTGGACCGGCCCGCGCCGGGCGTGGCCGTGCTCACGCTGAACCGCCCGGCCAAGTACAACGCGCTGTCCGGGGCACTGCTCACGGCAGCCGACCGGCGGCTGGCGGAACTCGCAGCCGAGGCCAGCCGCGGAGAGCTGCGCGCGCTGGTACTGACCGGCGCCGATCCCGCATTCTGCGCCGGGCTGGACCTGACCGAGCTCGGCCGGCCTGATGCGTTCCCGCCGGGTGCGCTGCGGCTGCTGTTCGAGTTCCCGGTCCCGGTGCTCGGGGCCATCAACGGAGTAGCGGTGACGGGCGGGCTGGAGATCGCGCTGGCCTGCGACTTCCGGATCGGCAGCGAGCGGGCCCGGTTCGCGGACACGCACGCGCGGGTGGGCGTGACGCCGGCCTGGGGCCTGACCGCGCGGCTGCCGCAGGCGGTCGGCCAGGCCTGGGCCCGCCAGATGTCGTTCACCGGCGACTTCGTGGACGCGGCCACGGCGCTGCGGATCGGGCTGCTGAATGAGGTCGTCCCGCACGGCGACCTGCTGGACCGGGCCGTCCAGCTGGCCGTCAGCCTCACCTCGACCGACGCGGGTACGGCCGGGCGGATCCGCGAGCTGTACGGCCTCAGCCGCGACCAGTCCGGCATGGCGGCCCTGGCCCGCGAGCAGGAACTGGCCG
>DASUBV010000354.1:0-4808 GCA_035763085.1 Streptosporangiaceae bacterium
GCGGGCGGAGGTGCAGTGGCTGACGAGCGCTCGCCCGGGGTCGGCCTGGCTGCCGGGTCCGTCTTCGGGTCGCGGCTGGCCGGGTACCGCCTGGAACGGCGGATCGGGGCGGGCGGGACGGCCCTGGTGTTCCTGGCCAGGGATGAGCGCCTGGGGCTGCCGGTCGCGCTGAAGATCCTGACGCCGGCGGTAGCCGCTGACGAGGCGTTCCGGCACCGCTTTATCCGGGAGTCGCGGGCAGCGGGCGCGGTGGCCGACCCGCACATCATCCCGGTGTATGGCGTCGGCGAGACAGACGGCGTCTTGTACCTCGCGATCCGGTATGTCAGGGGCGGGGATGTCGGGTCCCTGGTGCGGCGTGCGGGTCCGCTGCCGGCGGCCCGGGTGGTGCCGATCATCTGCCCGGTGGCATCCGCGCTGGACGCGGCGCACGCCGTCGGCCTGGTTCACCAGAACGTCAAGCCGGCCAACATGCTGCTGGAGCCCCGGCCCGGTCGGCCCGATCACGTTTTCCTGTCGGACTTCGGGCTGAGCAAGGACATGCAGCCAGGCCTGCGGGCCGGCCCGGGCCGCTTTCCGGGCACGCCCCACTACACCGCGCCTGAGCAGATCGCGGGATGGCCCGTTGACGGGCGCGCTGACCAGTATGCGCTGGCGTGTGCGGCGTTCGAGATGCTGGCCGGCGAGGTCCCGTTCGCTCCCCTCGAGGGCTCGGCCGTGATCGGGGCGCATATGAACAGCGCGCCGCCGGCGCTCGCCGACCGCCGGCCCGACCTTCCCCCGGCCGTCAGCCCGGTGCTGGCCAGGGCCATGGCGAAGGCGCCGCACGACCGGTTCGGGTCATGCCGGCAGTTCGCTGATGCGCTGTGTGATGCCCTCGGCCTGGAGCCCTACGACCCGGGTCCGGCCGAGACGCCGGCCGCGCTCCGGCCAGCCGCCCCGGACCAGCGCAGGCCCGAGCCGGCGGGGCGGGCCAGTTCGCGCCGGCCGCGCCGGCCCTCGCGGCGCAGGCGGCTGGTCGCGGTGGTGCTGATCATGACCGCGGTACTGGCCGCGGCGGCGGTCGCAGCCGCCATGCTCTGAGGCGGGCGCCTGACATCGGAGCAGATCCGGCAGCTCACCGAGCACGCGAAGCCCGGGTACGGGCCGGAAATCAGTTCGGCCATGCTCGCCTCGCCCGGTATGGTCGCGGTTGTTCTCGCTGCAGGAAGCCCTCGGGATTCACCTGCGGCCCACCCGGCAGTTCCCGCGCTGAGAGCAGGTCTCGTCCATGGCATGTCGCTTCAGTCAGCTCGTGCTCAAGTGCCGCGACCTTGACGCGCTGGCACGGTTCTGGTGCGAGGTCCTGGACTTCATCGAGCTTGATCGCGAGCAGGATGTCTACATCGAGATAGGGCCGCGCGAAGGGTTCGGCGGCCCGCAGCCGACGATCTTCCTCATCCGCAACGACGAGCCGAAGAACGAGCGGGCCCGGCTGCACATCGACGTCAACCCCACCGACCGCGACCAGGACGCCGAACTCGAGCGCCTGCTGGCCGCCGGGGCCAGGCCCGTCGACATCGGCCAGCCGGCGGATGCGTCCTGGCACGTCCTCACCGATCCAGAAGGCAACGAGTTCTGCCTGCTCAGTACCCGCCTCGCTCCGCTCTGACGGCCCCCGCCCAGACGATGGCCGTCAGGTGACAGCCGGCGGCGCGAAGCGGGTGCCGTCCCAGATCCAGCTCGTCATGGTGGCCAGTGCACTCCCGCGAATCACCGAGTCCGGGTAGACCAGGGCCAGTTCGTCCCCGAGCCGGGTCACCGCGGGGATGAGCCCGCCCAGCGCCGCCACCCGCGCCCACGACAGGTCGTCCAGCCGGGCGGGCGGGCCCGCCATCTGAACCGCGGCCAGGCCCGAGCCGGCCAGCACCGTCTCGATGGGCAGCATCGTCGCGCCGGTCACGATCTGCTCGACGAACGCCGCGCCCACCGGGTCCCGGGCCAGGCAGGTCCAGTCCTCGGTGTTCCCGCCCGCCGTGCCCGCACTGACCCGGGCCGCGAGCCGGAACCCGGTGCCCGGATCAGAAGCAGCCCGGCCGAGCACGACAGCATCGGTCTGCGGGTCCGCCAGGGTCGCCGTCGGCGCCACCAGTACCGCCCGGCCCAGGTACAGCAGCAGGTCCAGCAGGACAGGCGTGCCGATGGGCGGCAGCGCCGGCGCTGACCAGAGTGGCAGCAGCCCGCCCGCCGCGTGGGCCGTGTCCAGCGCGGCGGACAGCCCGGCGACCAGGTCCGATCGCAGCGAGACGGTCAGCGGGACCGCGGTGCCGTCCGGCGGGCGGTCATTCGCCACCGGTGTCAGCGTCAGCGCCGGTGCCACCACCGACAGGCCGGGCAGCGGCGCGGAGCCGGCCAGCCCGAGCGCGGCGCCCAGCATCTGGGTCCGCATGTCGTCCTGGGCGAGCGCGGTGAGCAGGTTGATGTACCCGCCCACCTGGGTGATGTCGGCCGGAGCGGGGATCCGCGACGGGATCACGCTGCCCTCCAGCGCGAGCCGCTGCAGCAGCAGGATCTGCGCTTGCTGGATCTCCGGCGTGCTGGCGCTGGCGATCAGGCCGGTCAGCACGCCCATCAGCGACTCGACGTCGGCCGCGGACACCGCGGGATCGCCCGTCGTGCCGCCAGCGGTGCTGTCGTCCACGGTCGTCCCGTCAGTGACCGTGCCGTCGGTACCGGGGTCGGTCATGGTTTTCCCCTCCTGTCGCGGGCCCGGCGCCGGACCCTGTGGCGGGCTCGGTAGCGGGCCGCGGCCTGATGCGGCGTGGTCATCGGATGGTCAGCCCGGGGTCGGTGTGCCCGGCGTGGGCGTGCTCGGGGCGGGCGCACCCGGAGCGGGGGCAGCGGCGGCCGTGGCGGTCACCGTCGCGTCGGCCCGCCGCAGCTTGCCCGCATCGCCGGCCGGCCCGGACAGCACACCGCCGGGCGCGACGGTGATGCCGGTCAGCCCTTCGCCCTGCAGGCGGGTGAGCAGGGCAGCGGCCCGGCCGCCTTGCAGGTCCGCCGCCGCGACGGTGTCATCAGAGGAGACGAAACCGCGCACGGCGATCGCGGTCGCCTTGGCGGCCCTGGCCTTCGCCGCCCACGCGGTGATCGCGGCGAGCTGTCCCTTGGCCTTGGTGCCCTCCGGCTCGTCCTGGATGACGACGCTGTTGGCCGCGAAGAACACCGACAGCGTCGGCAGGTCCTTCTGCTTGGCTTTCTCGTCCGCGGCCTTCTTGGCGGCGGTGACGAGCGACACGGCCGAGTCCATCGCCTTGCCGGCCAGCGTGGAGGCCTGGCTGAGCGCGTCCTTGCGGGCTGCCTCCGCGTTGTCCAGCGTCTTGCCCTGGACCGTGGCCAGGTTGGCCTCGTTGGTCAGGGCGGCGATGTCGAAGCCCGCTTGCTGCGCGGCCGCTGTGCCTAGCGCCTGGGCCAGCGTCGTGTCCGGGGTGACGCCCGTGGTGGCGAAGTTGTTGATCACCGGGGCGATGCCCGTCAGGTCCGATGGCGCGGTCAGCCCCGCGGTCAGCGAGCCCTGCGGGACCGTGACCGGGGAGATGTCGGTGGCAGCGTCAGCCGGGCTGTCCTGCCAGTTCCAGAACCGCGTCAGGTCGATCTTCTCGGCCGACGGGCAGTGGCCCAGAACCGCCTCGCCGAGCACGCCCTTGGTGGCCAGCGCGATGGTCGAGTGCGGCGGCGCGAACCCGTCGGTGTGGAATCTCGTTAGCGCGTCGGTGATGTCAGCGGTGGTCAGGCCAGGAATCACCTGGCCATCCGGCCCGGTCGTCGTGGTGGCGGCCGTGGCGGCGAACGGGATCTGGAACGGCAGGATCATGCTGTTGCCGAAGTAGCCGAGCACCGTGTTGGTGACGCAGGAGACCATCGGCACGGCCTGGGCGTTGCCGTCCTCATCTGGCGGCAGCGTCAGCTCGTAGCGCTCGAGCAGGATCATCCGCTCCTCGGGCGTGAGCGAGGAGAACACCGCGACCGAGCAGGTGACCGTGTTGCGGATGCACCACTGGAGCGTTTTCTCGATCTCCAGGACCGAGGTGTAGCCGAGCAGTGCCGGGATGACCTGGCTGGACACCGGGTACGCCGTCCGCGGCAGCAGCAGCGGCGAGCCGCCGAAGCTGGCCTGGGCGAACGTGACTGTGCCCGCGATAGCCGAGAACGCCGTGACGGGCGGCCCGCCCAGCAGTGACTCCAGCTGGTCGGGGGAGTAGCTGCGGGAGGCTGAGCCCTTGGCCGCGGCCTCGGCGACCGCCTGCGTGAGGTCACCAACGGCATCGATCAGCGCGATCGCGCTGGCCAGGTTGCGCACCGCCTGGCCCAGGAACGCGTAATCCAGCGGCCGGAAGCGGCGGCTGATCTCGAAGCCGGCGACTTCCTGGCGCGGCATCGACCGCGGCAGCACGACGGACCCGACGAGCGTCGTCGCGGAACCCGACGCCGAGCGCCGCGCGCGCAGGTCCTGGAGCAGTTCCGTCTCCGAGGCGTAGGCGTCCTTGCCCGAGGGCAGCGGGTCAACCGGACCCGTGAGCAGCGCGGCGGACGTCCGCAGCCCGCGCTTGGAGACGACCGTGACGAACAGGTCCTCGAACGGCAGGAACCGGCCGGTGAGCGAGAGGCTGATGACATCCTCGGCGTCACCGCCGGCCCCCTGCACGGCGGCCTGCGGGTCACCCGCGAACTCCGTGATGAGCGTCAGGCCCTGCCGGTACCGCGGCGGCACGACGTCAGCCAGGATGTCGGCATGCCCGGCGATCTCGGCGTACCGGTGTAGCACCGCG
>DASUBV010000355.1:0-37874 GCA_035763085.1 Streptosporangiaceae bacterium
AGGCTGGTATACGATACGCGGAGCACTACAAGATCAAGGGGCTATAGCGCAGTCCGGTAGCGCATCTCCATGGCATGGAGGGGGTCTGGGGTTCGAATCCCCATAGCTCCACATAGCAAGACGGGGGGCCAGATGGCTCCCCGTTTCGCGTTCCCGGCTAGCTCGCCTGGGCCTCTCCGATGACCCGGTCCATAGTCCGGCCGCCAGCGGTCCGGCGCGGCTTGAGCATCGTCGGCCGTCACCCGCAAGCTTGATCTCCCCGATCAGCGCGACGATCGGGTTGAGCACGCTGCGGGCGTTCTTGATGGTGTAGTGGTCCCGGCCCTCCAGGCCGCCAGCTAGCCAGTCCTCGACGTCCTGGGCGACGGTGTGACGCTGCCCGTCTCGCGAGCAGCGCCACGCCAGTGTCCTAGAAGCGGATCACTCCTCGCGCCGCCCTTCAGCCCCCGCGGCCGACTCCGCTTCCACCACCGCGGCAGGCCCCGCTTCCACTGCGCCGGCGGGCTCCGCATACGGGTCGGCGTCGCGGGCTTCCTCCGGGTCCGGGACCGGCACCGGGAGGCTGCCGACGTTGTGCTCCATCAGCCGCCACTGGCCATTGCGGCGGCCCAGGACCGACCACCGGCAGTTGCCGAACGGGCCGAGCATGCGCACGCCATCAGGGATGCCCAGCAGCCGGGCCATGCCCATGCCGAGGTTGGCGCCGTGCCCGACGACGACCGACAGGCTGCCGCCCGGCATGGCCTCGGCGATGCGCTCCAGAGCCGCGGACGCACGGTCGGCGACCTGGGTGGCGGTCTCGCCGCCCGGTGGCACCCACGCCCGGTAGGCCTCGGGGAACTGCTCGCGGATCTCGGTGTCGGTCTTGCCCTCCCACTGGCCGCCGTCCCGCTCGCGCAGGTCCGCGTCGAGCTTGACGCCGAGCCCGGTCAGCCGGGCGAGCGCCGCGGCGGTCTCGGTGGCGCGGCCGAGGTCGGAGGCGAAGAGGGCATCGGGCTCCAGCGCGGCGAGGTAGCGCGCGGCACTGGCGGCCTGCTGCCGGCCGATCTCATTGAGCGGGATGTCGGTCTGGCCCTGGAACCGGCGCTCGGCGTTGTACACGGTCTGGCCGTGCCGCCACAGCACGAGGGTGATGACGTCGAGATGGCGCCGGGCCGCGTCCGACGGCCGGCGGGGGGCTGGAGTAGTCAGCGCTGCCCCCGCTCGGCGGGGCCCGCGGGGCCGTGGTCGGCTGCTCCCCCGGCGCCCCCGGCGCCGACGGCACCGACGGGCTCGGGCAGGGCGATCGCCGGGCAGTCCTTCCAGAGCCGCTCGAGCGCGTAGTAGACGCGCTCCTCGGCGTGCTGGACATGCACCACGACGTCGGCATAGTCGAGCAGCACCCACCGGCCCTCGCGCTCGCCCTCACGGCGAACGGGCCGGGCGCCGGCCTTGCGCATCCGCTCCTCGATCTCGTCCACGATGGCCCGCACCTGGCGGTCGTTGGAGGCGGAGCAGAGCAGGAAGGCGTCGGTGATGACGAGTTGGTCGCTGACGTCGTAGGCAATGATGTCGGAGGCGAGCTTTTCAGCTGCGGCTGCGGCCGCGATCTCCACGAGCTCGACGGCCCTGTCGGTGGCAGTCACGGGTGCTGGCAGTCCTCCTTGGCTGGGCGCCCCAGGTATCTACGATCTCACGGCCGGTCAACAAGTAATACGGCCATACTCAGGCTATCTTCACCGGCCGACAGGCCCGGCCGCTCGCGCCGGGCATCCGGCCAGCTCGCCAGGGCGACCGTGGCACGGGCCGTGTCGTTCATGATGACATGAAGGCGGCTTTGCCGGGTTTTCGCCACCATGACGATCCATAACGGGCCTCCGGGCCCGAACTCCGGCCCCGCCGGCTGCCGGCGGCTAGCCGCGCCGCCCGGCCAGCACGGTGGACACCAGCCACGAGCCGCCGGCCAGGGCGATCGCGACCAGCAGCGGCAGCCCGGTCAGCCAGGCCGGCCCGGACGGCAGGCCGCCGGAGCCGCGCAGCGCGGCGTTGGCGGGCGAGACGTCGGCGACCAGGGCGAACACGGCGGTACCGATGGTGGCCAGCAGGGCGACGGCGGGGTGGCGGACCAGCGGCGGGTTGCACAGGGTGCCGACGGCGGAGCCGACGAGCAGGCAGACCGCGGCGGTGGCCAGGCCGCCGGCCAGCACGCTGAGGTGGGTGCCGAGCCCGCCGGGCTGCGGGCAGCGCGCCAGCTCGTAGCCGGCCCCGGCCAGGGCCAGGAGAGCCCCGCCGGCGAAGGCGGTGACCAGCGCAGCCAGGTGGGTCCGGTGCGGGCCGCCGGCCACGGCGGCGCAGGCCCGCGCGGCGGCGGGCTCAGCGGTCAGCGCGGACCGGGTGAGCCAGGCGGCGCTGGGCAGCAGCATGGCAGCGCTCCAGCCGAGCCCGAACCGCAGCGGCTGGCTGTCGCCCATGAACGTCAGCAGGGTCGCGTAGAGCAGGAGCGGGCCGACCCAGCGGTGGGCCCGGATCATCAGCGCGGCCTGGTAGCGGAGCAGCGCGGTCATGATGCCGCCTCGCTGCCGGGCCGGGCGGTCCCGGATTCACCGGCAGGCCGAACGGACCGGATGTGCACCGGGCGGCCGGCCGCCAGCAGGGCGCGAAGCACGGCGTCAGACGCGGCACCCGCAGCCGTGATCACGAGCGGGCCCGCCGCGCCGGCTTCGCCCGTTCCGCCGATTCCGCCCGCCCCGCCGGCCCCGGCAGCACCACGGCCGCTGCCCGTCCCGAAAGCATCAGTGACCCCGGTGCTCGCCGCGGCGCGGACCGACAGCACTCCGGGCAGGCCGCGCAGTCCGGCCAGGCTCAGGCCGCCATCGCCGGACACCTCGATCACCACCGTGCCCTGGCCCGTCCCGGAGGCGGCGGGCGCCGCCCCGGCTGCTGCTCCCCCGCCCGGAGCCACGCCCGGCGGCGCGTCGGCCTGGCGGACCTGCCGGCCGGACACCTGCCAGCGGCCGGTGACCAGGCTGGCCAGCCGCGCCGGGTCATGGTCCACGAACACCACTGTCCCGCCGTCGGCCAAGCGTGCCGCGACCTCCTCGTCCAGCACGCCGCGCGCCACGGTGTCCAGGCCGGTCCACGCCTCATCGAGCACCAGCAGCCCGGGCCGGGACAGCAGTGCCTGGGCGACAGCGACCTTCTGGGACATGCCCTTGGACAGGGTGCGCATCGGCACCCCGGCGTACCCGGCCGCGCCTAGCTGCTTCAGGCACTCGTCGATCCGGGCGGCAAGGGCGGGCCCCTGCAGCCCGTGCACCCGGCCCAGGTGGGTCAGGTAGTCGTGCGGCGAGAACGGCAGGCCGGGCGGGAACCGCTCCGGCACATAGCCGGTGCGCGGCCGGCCGGTCACCTTGCCGGCGGACGGCAGGCACGCTCCGGCCAGCACGCGCAGCAGGGTGGACTTGCCGGAGCCGTTGCGCCCTTCGAGCCGGATCAGCTGCCCGGCGCTGATGTCGAGGCTGACGTCGCGGACGATCCAGGGCTGCCGCAGCCCGTACCGCTTGCCGACCGCGTCCAGCTTCATCGCCGCTCCAGCCTGATCCCGCTGATCGTCGTCCGCCTCATCAGCTCCGGCCGCGCGGCGCGCACCGGCCCGGCCGGGGCTCAGCGCTGGTACAGCCTGCGCTTGCTGATGTACTGGACGATACCGTCCGGGACGAGGTACCAGATGGGCTCGCCAGCCCGGACTCGCTCGCGGCACTCAGTGGAGGAGATGGCCAGGGCCGGGATCTCAATGAGGCTGATCTTGTCGTGCGGCAGGCCCGAGTCGGTGAGCTGGTGGCCGGGCCGGGTGCAGCCGACGAAGTGCGCGAGCTTGAACAGCTCGTCGGCGTCCCGCCAGGAGATCATCCTGGCCAGCGCGTCGGCGCCGGTGATGAAGAAGAACTCGGTCTCGGGCCCGCGCTCGGCGCGCAGGTCGCGCAGCGTGTCGATGGTATAGGTCTCGCCGGGCCGGTCGATGTCAACCCGGCTGACCGAGAACCGCGGGTTGGACGCGGTGGCGATGACCGTCATCAGGTAGCGGTCCTCGGCCGCGGACACGTCACGGCCGTTCTTCTGCCATGGCTGGCCGGTCGGCACGAAGATGACCTCATCCAGCGAGAAGAAGTGCGCGACCTCGCTGGCCGCCACGAGGTGCCCGTGGTGGATGGGGTCGAATGTGCCGCCCATGATCCCGATCCGGGACCCGGGCCCGCCCTCAGTCATGCTGGTGACTGTAGATGCCGCCGGCGCCTGCCCCGGTGGCGGGACCCGGTTTGCGCGCCCCGCCAGGCCGGCCGCGGGAGCGGTCAGACCGGGAAGGTGACGCCGGTGAGCCGCTCGGACTCCCGCCACAGCCGCTGCCCGGTGGCGGTGTCGCGGGACCGGGAACTGGACCGGACCAGCCGGGGCGGCCCGGCGAACTCGCCGATCCCCGCGGGCCCGTAGTAGCTCCCGCCCGAGGCCGCCGGGTCGGTCGCGGCGCGGACGGTGGGCAGGGCGCCGCCACGGGCATCGTGGTGCGGGCCGATCCTGGCGCCGACCTGGGAGAACAGCGACATGTGCCGGGTCAGCTCGGTGCTCGCGGTGCCGGGGTGGGCCGCGACGGCGATGGTCGGCGCGCCGGCGGCGGCCAGGCGGCGCTGCAGTTCGTAGGTGAACAGCAGGTTGGCCAGCTTGGACTGGGCATAGGCGCTCATCTTGCGATAGTGCCGCTCCCATTGCAGGTCGTCGAAGTGGATCCGGCCCACCTTGTGCCCGTTGCTGCTGATGGTGACGACTCGCGAGCCGGGCACCTCCAGCAGGCTGGGCAGGACCAGCCCGGTGAGCGCGAAGTGGCCGAGGTGGTTGGTGCCGAACTGCAGCTCGAAGCCGTCCGTGGTCTGGCCGTAGGGCGGCATCATGACGCCGGCGTTGTTGATCAGCAGGTCCAGGCGCGGGTGGGCCTTCCGGATCTGCACCGCGGCGGCGCGCACCGACTCCAGCGCGGCCAGGTCCAGGGTGAGCGTGCTGACCTGCGCCTGCGGGAGGCCCTCGGTGATGCCGGCGGCCGCGGCGCGGGTCTTGTCCGGGTTCCGGCCGGCCAGCACGACATGCGCGCCGGCCCCGGCCAGGAACCGGGCCGCTTCCAGGCCGATGCCGGTGTTCGCACCGGTGACCACGGCGGTCCGCCCGGTCTGGTCGGGTATGTCGGCGATGCCCCAGCGAGCCGACGATCCTGCGGGCCGGGCGGGCGCGCTGCTCGCCTGCGGGCGGGATGCCGGGGCGGGGCCCTGGCGCTCGCTGTCCTGCTGGCTCATCTGTCCTCCGCGCCTACGCCAGGCCCGGGACGGGGGGCTCGCCGCCGGTCCAGCGCACCACCCGAACCGCCTTGCCCACCTCGGTGCGCGGCACCGACCCCGGCGGCAGTACCCGGACCGCGACACTCAGCCCGAGCGCCTCGCGCAGCCGGGACTCGATCAGCTCAGCGGGCGACCGGTCCAGGGCGGAGCCCGTTTCGTCGTACTCACAGCAGGCCAGCAGCCGGTACTGCGCCTCGCGCTGATCCACCACGAGCACGTAGTCCGGGGCCAGCGCGGGCTCCGCCAGCAAGATCCGCTCGACCTCGCTGGGGTAGACGTTGACGCCGCGGATGACCAGCATGTCGTCCTTGCGGCCGGTGATCTTGCTCATCCGGGCCAGCGTCCGGCCGCAGGCGCACGGGTCCCGGCGCAGGGTGGCGATGTCGCCGGTGCGATAGCGCAGCAGCGGCAGGGCCTGCTTGGTGACCGTGGTGAAAACCAGCTCGCCGGGCGTGCCGTCGGGCACCGGAGCCCCGCTGACCGGGTCGACCGCCTCGACCAGGAAGTGGTCCTCGTTCACGTGCAGCCCGTCGGCGGCCAGGCACTCAGCAGCCACGCCAGGCCCGATGACCTCCGACAGCCCGTAGATGTCCAGTGCCCGCAGGCCGAGCAGGTCCTCGATCCGGCCGCGCATGGCGTCGGTCCACGGCTCGGCCCCGAAGATGCCCGCCCGCAGCGTCAGCCCCGAGCCCGGCCCGCGGCCCGCGGCGGCCAGCGCCTCGCCGAGCCGGATCGCGTACGACGGGGTGCAGGTCAGGATGTCTGGCCCCAGGTCAGTGATGAGCGTGACCTGGCGTGACGTCATGCCGCCCGATACCGGCACTACGGTGGCGCCCAGCTCGACGGCGCCCTGGTGGATGCCCACGCCCCCGGTGAACAGGCCGTAGCCATAAGCGTTATGCACGATGCTGTCGGCGGTGGCACCCGCCGCGACTAGCGCCCGGGCGCACATCCGGGCCCACAGTCGCAGGTCATCGCGGGTATAGGCGACCAGAGTGGGCCGCCCGCCGGTACCGCTGGAGCCGTGCACGGCCACCACCTCGCGCTGCGGCACGGCCAGCAGCCCGAACGGGTAGGCCGACCACAGGTCCTGCTTGGTCGTGAACGGCAGGCCCGCCAGGCTGTCCAGGGTCAGGTCGCCGCCGCCGGCCACGCCGGCCTCGCGCAGCCGCCTGCCCTGCAGCCCGTCCGGCGCGGCGAGCAGCCGGCCGATCAGGCCGCGCAGCCGGTCCTGCTGCAGCCCGGCCAGCGCGTCGGGCGGCATGGATTCCGCGTCCGGCTCAAACATGACCGGGTTTACCTGGTCTGCCATACGGCCAACCTCCGCGACGGCGCTTACGATGTAACGCATGACCTCTGCGCCGGACCGTTCCCGGGTACGCCTGCCGGGCATCAGCTCTCGTGCTTACGAGCACCCTGCCGACCGCTCCGCGCTTGTCGCGCTGCGCAAGCTCACGGGCTTCGACACAATCCTCAAGAACCTGGCCGGGCTGTTCAGCGACCGGGCTTTGCGGCTGATGTTCCTGGCGAGCGCTGTCCGGGCGTCCGAGGAGCAGTTCCCGCAGCTATACCACGATTTGCTCGACGGCTGCTACATCCTGGACCTGCCCCGGGTGCCCGAGCTGTACATCAGCCAGAACCCCGAGGCGAACGCGATGGCGCTGGGCACCGACAAGCCGTTCGTCGTGATCACCTCCGGCCTGGTCGACCTGATGGACCCCGAGGAGATGCGGTTCATCATCGGCCACGAGCTCGGGCACGTGCTGTCGGGTCACTCGGTCTACCGGACGATGCTGTACTACATGGTGGCGCTGGCCAGCCGGCTGGCGTTCATCCCGTTCGCCTGGATCGGGTTCAAGGCGGTCATCTGGGGCCTGGAGGAATGGCACCGCAAGTCGGAGCTGTCCTGCGACCGGGCGGGCCTGCTGGCCGGCCAGGACGAGGCGGCGGGACGCCGGGCCCTGATGAAGCTGGCGGCCGGCTCCAGGCTGTCGGAGCTGAGCCACGACGCTTTCCACCAGCAGGCCCGCGAGTACGACGCGGTCCCCGACGTCCGGGAGGGCCTGCTCAAGCTGCTGCAGCTGCAGGGCACCACGCACCCGTTCGCGGTGATCCGGTTCGCCGAGCTGGACCGCTGGGCCAGCGACGGTGAGTTCCGCGACATCCTGGCGGGCAACTACCCGCGGCGCGACGACGACACCGACACCTCGGTGCAGGACGAGTTCCGGTCGGCGGCCAAGTCCTACCAGGAGTCGTGGAACCGCAGCTCGGACCCCCTGATCGGGGCCGTCCGCGGGGTCGCGGAGACGGCCGTGGGCGCGGGCGAGCGGCTGCTGAACCGGTTCGGCGGGGGCTCGCGCCGGGACGACGACGAGTAACGGAGCTGCCGCCACCTCAGCCCCGCCCGCGGCCAGCTAGCCGGCCGTGACCACGCCGGCGACCTCGGCGGCGCTGCTGACCGGGGCTAGCCGGTCCAGCACCGCGGGCAGCGGCCCGGCGTGCACGACGCCGGCCCGCTGGGTGGCCCGGGTCAGGGCCACGTACAGGTCGCTGAGGCCGCGCGGCGAGGAGTCCAGCACCTCGCCGGGCTCGGCGATCAGCACCGAGTCGAACTCCAGGCCCTTGGCCTGCCGCACGGTCAGCACCACGACAGAGCTGGTCAGGTCCGGGTCGGCACCCACCGCGGTGCCGGGCAGCCTGGCGCTGACGGCCGCGGCCAGCTCCGTCAGCCGGTCGCCGGGCACGATCACCGCGAGCTTGCCGTCGCCGGTCTGGGCGGCCAGCGCGACGGCAGCCTCGGCCACCGCCCCGGCCAGCCCGCCCGCCGGAGCGGCCAGCCGCCACGGCGTGGCTCCCGAGGAGCGGACCGAGCGCGGCGCCTCCAGGGCCGGGTCGATCCCGGCCAGCACGTCGGCGGCGATGTCCATGACCTCCGCGGGCGCGCGGTAGTTGATGGTCAGCTCGGCCAGCCGCCACCGGTCCTTCGCATACGGCGCGAGGGCCTGGTCCCAGGACGGCAGCCCGGCCAGGTCGCCGGTCTGGGCGATGTCGCCGACGATGGTCATGGACTTGACCGGCACCCGGCGCATCAGCATCCGCCAGGCCATCTCCGACAGCTCCTGCGCCTCGTCCACGACGATGTGGCCGAACGCCCAGGTCCGGTCGGCGGCGGCGCGCTCGGCCGGGGTGAGGTTCTCCTCGTTCTCATACCGCGCGGCCAGCGCGCTGGCGTCCAGCACGTCGGCGCCCATCAGCAGCTCCGGGTCGTCGTCATCGTCGCGGCCGATGATGTCCAGCACGCCCTGGGCGTAGGCCTCCTGCAGGCGGCGGCGCCGGTCCCGCTCGGCCTGCCTGGCCCGGTCGTCCTCGCCGAGCAGCTCGGCGGCCTCATCCAGCAGCGGCACGTCGGCCGGGGTCCAGCCGGCGTCGCGGTCCCGCAGCAGCAGATCCCGCTCGGCCGGGGTCAGGGCGGAGGCAGCAGCCGCCAGCCGCCGCTTCGAGCTGAGCAGGCCGCCGATCAGCTGCTCGGGCGTCAGCACCGGCCACAGCTTGTCGATGGCGGCCCGGACAGCGGGCTCGGACCGCAGCTCAGCGCGCAGCTCGTCCACGTCCTCCCGGCCGAGCAGGTTCGGGCCGCCCAGCACGTTGCGGCCGAGGCTGGCCGCGGCCTGCTCGGTCAGCGCGCTGATCACCTCGCGGGCGAAGACGGCGCGGGCCAGGTTGTGCGGGCGGCGGGACCGGCGGGCGCGCTCGCGGGCCCGCGAGACGATCTTGCCGGTCAGCGAGAGCTCCTGGCGGTCCACCATGATCTTGATGGGCTCGCGCGGGGCCTGCTGACGGTCCCGGACGGCGGCGGCCACCACCTTGGCCATGACGATCCGGCCCTTCACCGCGGCGGCCCGGGCCGGCTCGGAGCCGGCGGCGCTGATGCCGGGATACAGGTCGCCGATCGTGGACAGCAGGACGCTGGTCTCGCCCAGGGACGGAAGAACCTGCCCGATGTAGCGCAGGAACGTGGCGTTCGGGCCGACCACGAGGACGCCGCGCTTCTCCAGCTGGCGGCGGTAGGTATAGAGCAGGTAGGCGGCCCGGTGCAGGGCCACGGCGGTCTTGCCGGTGCCCGGCCCGCCCTGGACCACCAGCACGCCGTCCAGGCCGGACCGGATGATGTGGTCCTGCTCGGCCTGAATGGTCTCCACGATGTCGGACATGGTGCCGGTCCGGCTGGCGTTCAGCGCGGCCAGCAGCGCCGACTCGCCGGTCAGGCCCTCATGCCGGGAGGGATCGGCCGAGGCCAGGTCGAGCACCTCGTCATCGAAGCTGATCAGCTTGCGGTCCCGCGTCTTCATATGCCGGCGGACCCGGACGTCGCCCGGCGATGCGGCGGTCGCCAGGTAGAACGGCCGGGCGGCATCGGCCCGCCAGTCCATGAGCAGCTGGTCATAGTCATCGTTGTCGGCGTGAATGCCGATCCGGCCGATGTAGCGCAGCTCGCCGTCATTGAATTCGAGCCGGCCGAAAACCAGCCCGTGGCCGGCCGCGTCGAGCTGAGCGAGCCGCTGCCGGTAGCTGGCGCTGAATGCATCGCGCTCGGTGCGGGCCTGCGGAGTGCCCCCGACCTGCCGCAGGACGCTGGCCAGCCGGGCCGCTGCTTGTTCCCGGAGATCGTCGAGCCGGCCGTAGAGAACGGAAATGTATTCCTGCTCGCGACCGGTTTCCTCGTTTGACAACCGGGCTCCTTTCCGGTATTATCAATAAGCGATTGTTAGTTCTTGAGCATTAATCAGCTGATCGTCAATAATACCGTTCTGCGGACCCTGTCTGGACACCGTCTCACCCTGGGGCGGTGTCTTTTTAGTTTGCGCGGTGTTTCGCGCTGCGCGGGCGCCTCGTCCGCGCAGCGTGGCTATCAAAAATAGCGCATGCTCCGGATTACCTGAGGCGGCGCGAATTCCCGCCGGCCGGGCCTGGTCCCTGGCGGTGGCCACGATCAGCGGCCGGCCTGGCGCGTGCGCGGCATCGACCAGCACCCGGGCTCCGGCGCTTGCGGCCGCGGCTTAGCTGACGCGGTCGTCGGTGCCGCGCGGGCCGAGCACGCCCCCGGCGGCCACGGCCGGGTCCCAGTCGAACACCACGGCGTTGTCCTCGGGCCCGATGATGACCTCGGCGCCGGGCCGGGCGCCGGCCTCGGCCAGGGCGTCCTCGACACCGAGCCGGTTCAGCCGGTCGGCCAGGTAGCCGACGGCTTCATCGTTACTGAAATCGGTCTGCAGGACCCACCGGCGCGGCTTGTCCCCGCGGATGATGAAGCTGTTGTCGCCGGCCCGGACCACCTCGAACTCCGGTCCGGCGACGGGCGCGGGCCGGATGACCAGCCGGGTGGGCTCGGGCGGCGGCGCGGCCGCCCGCGCCTCCTCGATCACGGCGGCAAGGGTGAAGGCGAGCTCGCGCAGGCCCTCGGTGCTGGCCGCCGAGGCCTGGCGGACAGTCAGGCCGCGAGCCTCCAGGTCGGGGGTGACCAGGTCGGCGAGGTCACGGGCGTCGGGCACGTCAACCTTGTTCAGCACCACGACGCGCGGCCGGGACGCCAGGCTGGCGCCGGTCTCGGCCTCGTAGGCAGTCAGCTCGGCCTCGATCACGTCGAGGTCGGTGATCGGATCGCGGCCGGGTTCCTCGGTGGCGCAGTCCAGGACGTGCACCAGGACGCTGCAGCGCTCGACGTGCCGCAGGAAGTCCAGGCCCAGGCCCTTGCCCTGGCTGGCGCCGGGGATGAGGCCGGGCACGTCGGCGACGACGAACTGGGTCGCGCCGGCCTCGACGACGCCGAGGTTCGGGGTCAGCGTGGTGAAGGGGTAGCTGGCGATCTTCGGCCGGGCCGCGGACATCGCAGCGATCAGCGAGGACTTTCCGGCGTTCGGGAAGCCGACCAGCCCCGCGTCGGCGACGGTCTTCAGCTCCAGGACGAGTTGCCGCTCGGCGCCCGGCTCGCCGCGCAGGGCGAAGCCGGGTGCCTTGCGCCTGGTGGAGGCCAGGGCCGCGTTGCCGAGCCCGCCCCGGCCGCCGGTGGCAGCGATGAACCGGGTTCCGGCGCCGGTCAGGTCGGCCACGACGGCGCCGTCGGGGGTCTTGACCACGGTGCCGTCGGGCACCTTGATGACCAGGTCGGAGCCGTCGGCGCCGTTGCGGTGATTGCCGGAGCCGGGAGCGCCGTTCCCGGCGCGCCGCACGGGCCTGCGGTGGAAGTCCAGCAGCGTGGCCGCCGAGGGATCGACCTCGAGGATGACGTTGCCGCCCCGGCCGCCGTTGCCGCCGTTCGGGCCGCCGAGCGGCTTGAACTTCTCCCGGTGGATGGAGGCGCAGCCGTGCCCGCCATCGCCGGCGTGCACGCGCACCTCGGCCTGATCGGCGAACTCCGCCACGATTTGTCCCTTCCTGGCCGCGCCGCTCTGGACCGCTCCCGTGCAGCGCCCGGCCGGCTAACCCGCCGGAGCCACTGTTACCAGCGTGCATGGAGGGGCGGGCCGTAGCCGGCCCGCCCCTCCATCGTGCTTGCTTGTGCCCGCCAGCGCCTGTCTTCCCGAGGACCGGCGGCCTGGCGACGGGCCGCCGTCACGAGTGACGCTAACCTGCACGCGGTCCTGTCGCTCCGGTGCAACCGGGCTGACTAGCCCGCCGGCGCGGGCTCTGGCACCTCGGCCGGGACCACGCTGACGGCGCGGCGGCCGCGCCGGGTCCCGAACTCCACCCGGCCGGGAACCAGCGCGAACAGCGTGTCATCGCCGCCACGGCCGACGCCGACGCCGGGGTGGAAGTGAGTCCCGTGCTGGCGCACGATGATCTCGCCGGCGCCCACCAGCTGGCCGCCGAAGCGCTTCACGCCGAGCCGCTGGGCGTTGGAGTCGCGCCCGTTCCGGCTGGAGGAGGCGCCCTTCTTGTGTGCCATCTCAGTCCTTCTTCCCGGAACTCGCCTTGGCCTTGGCGGTGCTGGCCTTAGCGGCGCCAGCCTTCGCCGTGCTGGCCTTGGCGCCGCCGCCCCTGGCCGCCGTGCCACCGCTGATGCCAGTGATCCGCACCTGGGTGTACTTCTGCCGGTGGCCAAGCCGACGGCGGTAGCCGGTCTTGTTCTTGTAGAGGATCATGTTGATCTTGGGGCCGGCGGTGGCACCCAGGATCTCCGCAGTGACCTCGTAGCGGCCGAGCTCCGCCGGGTCGCTGACCACGGTGCCGTCGTCAACGACCAGCACGGCGGGCAGCGTCACGCTAGAGCCGACGTCACCGGCGAGCTTGTCAACCGTCAGGACGTCGTCAACCGACGCCTTCTCCTGCCTGCCGCCGCAGCGCACGATCGCGTACACCGAGAACTCTCTCCCTTTGCGCCAGCCCTGCCACTCAAGGCCGGGGGCCGCGCATGTCTGCGCGGCTCAGCATCCTTGAACCAGGGGGCCTGTCCGTGTCGCGCACCGCCCGCCCGGCTGACGTGCAGCCTGAGCTATCCCATGCGCCGACGACACAGAATATCAGACCCTGCGGTACAACCCGACGCCATCGGCCAGCCCGCCGAGGCGGGCCGGCCCAGGCGACGGGCTAGCTCCCCGGGGTGCTTCCGCTGTCGGCCGGGACCTCCGCGCTGCCGGGGCCGGACTGGCCCTGACCGCTGGGATTCCCGGCCTGCGCGGCGTGACCGAAGGGGCCAGAGTGCTCGGCATGCCCGGTGTGCTCATCGTGCCCGGCGTGCTCGGGATGCCCGAAGCCAGCCGGACTGGTCCCGTTCTCCGCGATCCGGTGCGGCGCGGTGGCCGAGGACGGGCTGTCCGGGGCAGCGGCGTCCGGGCCGACCTGAGTCGGCTCCGCCTCCGCTGTCGCGGCCGTCTCTGCGCCGTACTGAGCCTGGCCATCCTGAGCCGGGCCATCCTGAGCGGGGCCAGCCTGAGCATGGTCAGCGGGGCTCTGGTCGGCCTGACCCGCGACTGCGGGCGGCACCTCAGCCGGGTGCGACGCGGCGGGGGTCTCGCCCGCCGGGGCCGACGCCGCCGGGGGCTGCGCCACCGGACTCGCGGCCGCCGGGTTCTCCTCCGCCACGGTCACAGCCGCCGGGGTCTGCTCCGCCGGAGTCTCCCCCGCCGGACTCGCAGCCACCGGGGTCTCCCCCGCCGCGCTCGCAGCCACCGGAGTCGGCTCCGCCTCGCCCGCCACCGCCGGGGTCTGCTCCGTCTGGGTCGAGTCCGCCGCGGTCTCCTCCGCCGGACTCGCGGCCGTCAGGGTCGGCTCTGCCTCGCCCGCGACCGCCCCGCTTGCGGCGGCGGCCGACCCAGCCGACGTGGCTTCGGGCCGTGCTGCCTCAGCGGGCGTCTCCTCGGGGCGCCCAGCCTCAGGAGGCGCAGCCTCGGCCCGCCCAGCCTCAGCCGGGGTCTCCTCAGCATGCGCTGCCTCAGCCGGCGCCTCGGCCCGCCCTGCCTCCGCCGGGGTCTCCCCAGCCGGGGTCGGCTGAGCCGGAGCAGGCGTGACGGGCTCGGCCGGGCCGGCGCTGCGCACCACACGCCCGCGGCGACGCCGCCCGCCCTCCTGGCTGCCCGCCCGCACGGAACTGTCCACCGGGGCTGAGCTGTCCTGAGCACCGGCATCGCTGCCGTGCTCCGCGCGCGGGCCATCGCCGTGCGAGGCGTCGACATGCGAGCCATCGCCGGAGTCATGAGCCCGGCCGTCGCCGGCGTGCGCGTGCTCCCGGCCGTTCCGGTGCTCGGTGTCCTCAGCCCGCGGCCCGTCGGCATGCTCCGCGCCGCGATCCCGGTCGGCACCGCCGTTGCCGGACTGGCCGTTACCAGACTGCCCGTTGCCGGGCTGCTCGGTGCCGGGGTGACTGGCCGCCTCGTCGCCGCGGGAGCCGCCCCGGCTCCGGCCGCCACGCGAGCGGCTGCGTGACTTGCCCTCGTCCTTGCCGCGGCCGTCCTCGTGGCCGCGCGCCGGGGAGTGGTCCACTGGCTCCATCGAGACCAGCACGCCCCGGCCGTTGCAGTGCTCGCAGGTGACCGAGAACGCCTCCAGCAGCCCCGAGCCGACCCGCTTGCGGGTCATCTGGACCAGGCCGAGCGAGGTCACCTCGGCCACCTGGTGCTTGGTCCGGTCCCGGGCCAGGCACTCCAGCAGCCGCCGGAGCACCAGCTCGCGGTTGCTCTCCAGGACCATGTCGATGAAGTCGATGACGATGATCCCGCCCAGGTCCCGGAGCCGGAGCTGCCGGACGATCTCCTCGGCGGCCTCCAGGTTATTGCGGGTTACCGTCTGCTCGAGGTTGCCGCCCTGGCCGGTGAACTTGCCGGTGTTGACGTCGATGACCGTCATGGCCTCGGTGTGGTCAATGACCAGCGAGCCGCCGCTGGGCAGCCACACCTTGCGCTCCAGCGCCTTGGCCAGCTGCTCGTCGATGCGGTAGGCGTTGAAGACGTCCTTGTCGTCCTGCCAGCGCTCGAGCCGCTCGGCGAGATGCGGCGCCACGTAGCGCACATACTCATCGACCATGTCCCACTCGCCGTCGCTGGCGATGACGAGCTTGCTGAAGTCCTCGTTGAAGATGTCCCGGACCACCCGGATGGTGAGGTCAGGCTCGCTGTACAGCAGCTCGGGAGCGGACGCGGTCTTGGCCTTGCGCTCGATGGCCTCCCACTGGGCGGCAAGCCGGGATACGTCGCGCGCGAGCTCCTCTTCCGAGGCGCCCTCGGCGGCGGTGCGGACGATGACACCGGCGCCCTCGGGCATGACCTGCTTGAGGATCTGCTTGAGCCGGGTGCGCTCGGTGTCCGGCAGCTTGCGGCTGATGCCGGTCATGCTGGCACCGGGGACGTAGACCAGGTACCGGCCGGGCAGGCTGATCTGGCTAGTCAGCCGGGCGCCCTTGTGGCCGATCGGGTCCTTGGTGACCTGCACCAGGATGGACTGGCCGGATTTGAGCGCGGACTCGATGCGCTTGGACTCGCCCTCCAGCCCGCTGGCGTCGAAGTTGACCTCGCCCGCGTACAGGACTGCGTTGCGGCCCTTGCCGATGTCGACGAATGCCGCCTCCATCGAGGGCAGCACGTTCTGCACCTTGCCGAGGTAGACGTTGCCCACGTAGGACTGGTGGCTGGCCTTGTCGACGTAGTGCTCGACCAGGACACCGTCTTCGAGCACCGCAATCTGGGTGCGGTCGCCGCGCTGGCGGACCACCATGACCCGCTGAACGGCCTCGCGGCGAGCCAGGAACTCCGATTCGGTGATGATCGGCGGGCGGCGGCGGCCGGACTCGCGGCCCTCTCGCCGGCGCTGCCGCTTGGCCTCCAGCCGGGTCGAGCCCTTGACTCCCCGGACATCGGACACGTCAGCGGCCGCCCGCGGCTGGCGGACGTGCACGACAGTGTTCGGCGGGTCGTCCGCGGAGCCGTCGCCTCCCTCTCCGCCCGAGCCGCTGCGGCGGCGCCGCCGACGGCGGCGGCCCGAGGCGGTGCCGTCGTCGGCATCCTCCGGCCCGGCCGACTGGTCCGAGCTGCCGGCGGCGGACTCGCCGTCGCCCTCGGCCTGCTGGTCAGCGGGCGGGCTGGTGGTCTCGGCGCTGTCCTCGGCACCGGTCTTCTTGCCGTGGCCGCGCCCGCCGCGCCGACGACGGCGGGAGCCGCCCTCGCCGTCCTCGGAGGCCTCGGCACCGGAGCCGGACTGGCCCTGGCCCTGGCCCTGGCCGGAGTCGGCCGGCTCGGCCGCCGCCGCGGACTCTGCCTTGCGGCGGCTGCCGCCGCCCGCGGGCGGCGCGGTACTCATGTCCGGCGCCTGGAAGATGGCGACCGGCGGCTGGAAGGTCACCGCCGGGATGCCCGTGGCTCCCGGTGCCGCAGCGGCCGGGCCCTCCCCGGCCCCGGCGTAGCCAGCCGGCCCGGCCGGGACGAAGGCCGGCTGCCCGGCTGCCGGCGCACCAGGGCCGGCGGGCTGACCGCCGGCGGACGCGCCACCGGGCGCCTGGCCACCTGAGGACTGACGGCTGGCGGACGTGCTGCCGGCGGACCTGCCAGTCCCGGCCGGCGAGCCAGGCTCACCCTCGGCCGGCCCGTCCTGGGCCTTCTCGGCCGCCTTAGCCTTGGCCGCGGCAGTGCCGCGCCGCGACCGGGACCGGGACGGCGGGGCCGTCTTGCCGGCCTCGCCCTGGCCGTCGCCTGCGCCCGTGCTGGCGCCCGGGCTGGCGTCAGCGGCGGCCGGGCTGGCGCTGGCTGCCCCGGGCTGGCTCGCTGCCTCGGCCGCGCCCGGCTCGCTGCCGGGGGTACTGCGGCGGGGCCGGCGTCGCCGGCTCGGGGCCGGTTCCTCGCTGGCAGCTGGCGGGGCGGCTGCCCCGGCCGGGGCGCCAGTCCCGGATGCCCCCGCAGCCGCCGAAGTCTCAGCCGTCCGGGCCTTCCCGGCAGTCCGGGAAGTCCCGGATCGCCCGGACGCCGCCTCAGCAGGCCCGGAGCTCCCTGGGTCGCCAGAGGTCTCAGCGGTCCCGGCAGTCCCGGCAGCGCCCCCGCCCGGGGCGGCCGCGCTCCCTGCGGGAGTACCGGGCGGCTGGCCAGCCGGGTTCCCGGCGCCAGCAGAACTGCCGCCAGGCACACCAGAACCAGGCTCACCGGAACCGGGCGAACTTGCCGCCGGCGCGCCGTCCGCCGGCGGGACTGCGTCGCCGTCCGGCGGCCCGGCTGGCCGGCTTACCGCCCGGCGGGCCCGGCGCAGCAGCCTGCGTCCCTGGCCTTCAGCCTCCTGGCCAGCCTCTGCTGACCCATCATGTATGTCCTTGCTCTGTCGCTCGATCTCGAGCATGCGGGCAATCTCTCCCGTCAGGCTCCCGGGCGCTGCCGGCCACGCCGGGCCGTCCCGCGCCGCGCGGGAGCTGTTCGTACGCGCTCTCTGGTGCGGCGCATGTGACTTCTGCGCTTCCCGCATCCAGGCGCGTTGCCTTTTCCTGTTCCTGGTCCGCGCGCCCGCCTTGCGGCCGGGGCGATCCTGCCCCGGCGGCGGCGCTGGCCCCGGCTGCGGCGCCAGCGGGCGCAGCAGCCTCCGGCGCGAGCGGACCCTGTGCTAGCCGGGTCACCAGCGGCGGTGACGACGGTGCGAGAGCCGACATGCCGCGGAGCGCAGCCAGGATGTCATCGGGTCGGACGGCAGGTGTCATGTGCCGAACAACCATTCGAAGTATCGCACATCCGGCGTCGTGCTCCGGTGTGGCGCGCCGGTCTAGCTCCATGGTCAGCACGGCGGCACGGGTGTCGAGCCGCCGGACTCCCTTGCTGGTCAGGCGGTCGACCTCCGCGGTAGCGGCAGCCATGAACGCCTGGACTGCCCGGGCCGCGTCCGCTGGCGCGACGCCGGGCAGGACAATCTGCCATTCCGAGGCCTCCAGCCGCAGCGCCTCCGGCGCCACGGCCAGGTCTGTGACCTCCATCACGTCGATCCCCGCCGGCAGCGCGGCGTCCAGCCGGACCCGCACCTCCTCGGGGATGCACATGCCGGTGAGTGCGATCTCCAGGAACTCGGCCTCACTGGCCGCACCTGTCGGCGCCCCGCCGGAGTAAGAAATCTTGGGATGCGGCGAGAAGCCAGCGGAATAGGCGACTGGCAGCCCAGCCTTCCGAACTCCCCGTTCGACCGCACGCGCGATATCCCTATGGCTCGCAAAACGCATCCTTGTGCGCTTAGCGTACCTGATGGCCAGCCGCTGAACCGCTGGTGGCGGGGCTGGTGACGAGGGCTGGGGGCGCGCAGGCACTAAGCCGGGCCCCCCGCCGAAGTCCCGCCGGGCACGCTTACGCTACTGACGAAAACGCCCGCCGCGGCATTGCCATTCCCGGCCCCGGAATCCCGGCCGGGCGCGGAACCTCCGCCCGGCTCGCTGCCGGTTCCCGGCGCGGCGGCCTCGCCCGCCACTGTCAGCGGCAGCAGGCGCCTGCCCGTGGGGCCGGTCTCGATCTGGGTGTCCATCGCGGGGCACACCCCGCACTCAAAGCAGGGCGACCACCGGCAGTCCTCGACCTCCGCCGGCGCCGGGTCGATCGCGGCCAGCCAGTCCTGCCACATCCAGTCCCGGTCCAGCCCGGCATCCAGGTGATCCCAGGGCAGCACCTCGTTGTAGGGCCGCTCCCGGGTGGTGTACCAGGCCAGGTCCACGCCGTCGGCGGCCAGCGCCTCGGCGGCGCAGCGCTCCCAGCGGTCATAGGAGAAGGTCTCGCTCCAGCCGTCGAACCGGGCGCCGTCCTCCCAGGCCCGGCGGATCACCTTGGCTACCCGCCGGTCGCCCCGCGACAGCAGGCCCTCCACCATCGACGGCCGGCCGTCGTGGTAGCGGAAGCCGATCGACCGGCTGATGGATCGGTCGGCCCGGATGGCATCGCCCAGGGCCCGGAGCCGTGCGTCCACCGTCTGGTAGTCGCACTGCGCCGCCCACTGGAACGGGGTGTGCGGCTTGGGCACGAACCCGCCGATGGAGACCGTGCAGCGGATGTCCCGGCGGCCGCTGGCCGCCCGGCCGGCCTCGATGACCCGGCGCGCGACCCGCGCGATGGCCAGCACATCCTCGTCGGTCTCGGTCGGCAGCCCGCACATGAAGTAGAGCTTCACCTGGCGCCAGCCGCTGGCGTAGGCCGTGCTCACCGTCTTGATCAGGTCATCCTCGGTGACCATCTTGTTGATCACCTTGCGGATCCGGTCGGTCCCGCCCTCCGGGGCGAAGGTCAGCCCGGAGCGACGGCCGTTGCGGCTCAGCTCGTCGGCCAGGGTGACGTTGAACGCGTCCACCCGGGTGGAGGGCAGCGACAGGCTGGTCGCCGTGCCCTCATACCGGTCGGCCAGGTCCACGGCGATCTCGTTGATCTCACTGTGGTCGGCGCTCGACAGCGACAGCAGCCCGACCTCGCTGAACCCGCTGTTGCGCAGCCCGGCCTCGACCATGTCCCCGATCGTGGTGATCGACCGCTCGCGGACCGGCCGGGTGATCATGCCGGCCTGGCAGAACCGGCAGCCCCGGGTGCAGCCGCGGAAGATCTCCACGCTGAACCGCTCGTGCACCGACTCGTGCACCGGCACGATCGGCTGCCGCGGGTAGGGCCAGCTGTCCAGGTCGGTCACGGTGTGCTTTCCCACGCTGCGCGGGACGCCGGGCCGGTTGGGGGTCACCTTGCCGATGGCCCCGCCGGGCAGGTACTGCACGTCATAGAAACGCGGCACGTAGACGCCGCCGGAGGCAGCCAGCCGCAGCAGCAGCCCGTCGCGGCCGCCGGGCCGCCCGGCCGCCTTCCAGCCCCGGATCAGGTCGGTGATGGCCAGCACCGCCTGCTCGCCGTCACCCAGTACCGCCCCGTCGATGAACTCCGCGATCGGCTCGGGGTTGAACGCGGCGTGCCCGCCGGCCAGCACCACGGGGTCATCGCTGCCCCGGTCGGCGGCCGACAGCGGGATGCCGGCCAGGTCCAGCGCCGAGAGCAGGTTGGTGTAGCCCAGCTCGGTCGCGAAGCTCACGCCCAGCACGTCGAAGGCGCGGACTGGCCGGTGACCGTCCACGGTGAACTGCGGCACCTGGTGCTCGCGCATCAGCTGCTCCAGGTCCGGCCAGACGCTGTAGGTGCGCTCGGCGAGCACGTCGTCGCGCTCGTTGAGCACCTCGTACAGGATCTGGATGCCCTGGTTGGGCACGCCGACCTCGTAGGCGTCCGGGTACATCAGCGCCCACCGCACGCGCGCGGAGTCCCACTCCTTGACGACAGAGTTGAGCTCGCCGCCGACGTACTGGATGGGCTTTTTCACCAGCGGGAGCAGCGGCTCGAGTTCGGGATACACCGACTGCACGGACATCGTTACAGGGTACCGACCGCCATCAGTGCCCGCGCGGGCCCGCCGGCGGCCGAACTGGTGACGCCGGGTAGTCGTATTCCGATGAAACCGGCTGCTAAGGTATGGCTTTCTGAACGGGCGGCGCAGCGGGTCTGGCGTGCCCGCGGATCTCGGCACCGGGTAACCGGGGAGGTAAGAGGTGCACGTCGACCCGTACATCATCCTGGGCAGTGCCGTCGTCGGACTCCTGGTCGGCCTGACCGGCGCGGGCGGCGGGGCACTGATGACCCCGATGCTGATCCTCCTGTTCGGTGTCAAGCCGTCGACCGCCATCTCCAGTGACCTGGTCGCCGCGGTGCTGATGCGCCCCGTCGGCGCGGCAGTCCACCTGCGCAAGGGCACGGTGAACCTCAAGATGGTGGGCTGGCTGGTATGCGGCTCAGTCCCGATGGCCTTCGTCGGCTCCTACTTTCTGCACTTGCTGGGCAACTCCTCCTCGGCCCAGGACAATGTCGAGATCGCCCTGGGCACGGCCCTGCTTATCGGGGCCGGCGCCATGGTGCTGCGGTACGTGCTGGACTGGCGGACCGGCCAGCAGCGGCTGGCCAGGGCCAGCGAGCTCGTCCCCCGGCCGCTGCTGACGGTCGCCATCGGGGCCATCGGCGGCATCATCGTGGGCATGACCTCGGTCGGGTCGGGGTCGCTGATGATCGTGCTGCTGCTGTTCCTGTACCCGGCGATCAGCGCCGGCCAGCTCGTCGGCACCGACCTGACGCAGGCCGTGCCGCTGACGCTGGCCGCAGCGCTGGGAGCGCTGGCGTTCGGCAGCGTCCAGTTCGCGGTCACCACCTCGATCGTGATCGGCAGCATCCCGGCGGTGCTGATCGGCTCGTTCCTGTCCTCACGTGCCCCGGACAAGTTCATCCGGCCGGCGATCACCTTCGTGATCTTCGCCTCCGGGCTGAAGTACGTCGGCATCGGCACCACCGCGCTGGGCTGGATCCTGGTCGTGGTGGTGCTGGTCTCGGCGGTGGCCTGGCTGGCCGTCGTCCGGCCCTGGGTCAACGGCCGCGCTCGCGGGCCGGCCGCCGCGTCCGCCGGAAACGGCGCTGCCGCCTCCGGGTCATTCACCGCCGGCGCCGATGACGGGGGCGGGGGCAGCGGCGGGGGCGGCAGCGGAGGCGACGGCAACGGCCAGTCCCCCGGCTCGGCGAACGGGCGCGCGGCATCCGATGCCGACGAGGCTCCCGCCCCGCCCGGCTGACCGCTGGCATCATGACGGGACCCCGCTGCCCGGGCAGCGGGGTCCCGTCATGTGCAGCTAGCTGAAGACAGACCGGTGGCGGTAAACCGACTGCAGTGCCCCGACGGCGATCATGTCGGCGAACATGGCCGAGCCGCCGTAGGAGACAAACGGCAGCGGCAGGCCGGTGACCGGCATGATCCCCATTGTCATCCCGATGTTGACGAAGGACTGCACGCCGAACCAGATCGCCACCCCGCAGGCGACCAGCATGCCGAACTGGTCGTCGGCGCGCTGGGCGATGCGCAGCGCGCGCAGCAGCAGGACGGCCAGCAGCACGATGATCAGGGCACAGCCGAGGAAGCCGAGCTCCTCCCCCGCCACCGCGAAGATGAAGTCGGTGTGCTGCTCGGGCACGAAGTTCCCCGACACCAGCGGGCCGTGGAACAGGCCCTGCCCGGTCCAGTGGCCGTTGCCGATGGCGATCTTGGACTGGGCCGCGCTGTAGCCGGTGCCGCGCGGGTCGGCCGACGGATGCAGGAACGCCGTCAGGCGGCCGACCTGGTAGGACTTGAGCAGGTGCAGGTTGACCACCGCGACCATCGCCAGCGTGCCGGCCGCGACCAGCCCGGCCAGCCAGTACAGCCGGATGCCCGACAGCGCGATCAGCCCGATGATCAGGGCCAGCATCAAGATCACGACGCCCAGGTCCGGCTCCGCGGCGACCAGCAGGATCGGCACGGCCGCCACGGCCAGGGCGATCGCGGTCGCCCGCAGCCGGGGCCGGGTATCGCCCTGGCGCAGTTCCCCGACGATCATCGCGGTCATCAGGATGATGCCGAGCTTGGCGAACTCTGACGGCTCGATCTGGAAGCCGCCAGGCAGCGAGATCCAGGAGTAGGCGCCGTTCACGATGCTGCCCAGCGGAGTCAGCACCACCACCAGGCCCACGCACGAGACGCCGTACAGGATCGGGGCATACAGCCGCACCTGCCGGTAGTCCAGGAACGCGACCGCGACCATGAAGACCAGCCCGATGGCGATGTTCATCAGCTGCTTCATCAGGTAGGTACGCGGGTCATGCCCGGAGTGGATCAGGCCCGGCTGGGTCGCCGACCACACCAGCAGCGTGCCCATCAGGCTGAGGGCCAGCACGGCGGCCAGCAGCACCCAGTCCAGGTGGCGCAGCGGCGACTTGCGGGCGACCGCGCGGCGGGCCAGCCGGGCCAGCCGGGCGCCCATGGTGGGCCGGGCGCCCGGCCGGGGGCCGGGGAACTTCTGGCGCGGAGCCAGCGGCGCCAGCCCCCGGTAGGCGGCGGGCGGGCGGCCGAGCCGTCCCGGCGCGCTGCGGCCGAGCTTGCGGCCCAGGTCGAAGTCGCGCAGCGAGGTCATGCCCGGCTCCTTCCGGTGGCCTGGCCCGTGCCGGGCTGTCCGCTCCTGGCGTTCTTGTTCGTCCCGGCAGGCCCGGGCTGGCCGGCGTTGGCGGACACGATCTGGCCCGCCTTGTTGATCCGCGGCAGGCCGGGCAGCTTCCCGCCAGGGAAGGCTGCCTTGTGACCTTCCAGCCCGTAGATCGAGTCCCAGATCTGCCGGACGGCCGGAGCCGATACGTCAGCGCCATACCCCGAATCAGGGATCATCATGACCACGACGAACTTCGGATGATCGCATGGCGCGAACGAGGCGAACACCGAGGTGGCCAGGTTCCCGGCGACCTGCGCGGTGCCGGTCTTGCCCGCCACGCACACTTTGCCCAGCGGGAAGCCGCCGAACGCGCCCTTGGCGGTGCCCTGGGTCACCACGCCGGCCAGCGCGCTGCGGATGTAGGCCAGTGTCGTCCTGGACGCCGGCAGGTGGCCGGTGACCGGCGGGTTGATCCGCTTGACGACCTTGCCGTCGGGGCTGAGCAGCGCCTGCCCGATCCGCGGGGCGTACAGGGTCCCGCCGTTGGCCAGCGCCGCGTAGGCGCGCGCCAGTTGCAGCGGCGTGACCGCCACGTAGCCCTGGCCGATCGAGGCGATCACCGCCTGGCCGGGCGTCCACACGTTGCCCGACCGGCAGTTGTCGTACTCGATCCGCTGCACGTAGGTGCCGTTGGCCTTGCCGTACTTGCACCAGTTCTGGCCCTGGTGGGCATTGTCCTTCCAGTAGTAATAGAGCCACTCGCGGGTGGGCACGGTGCCGGGGTTCTCCTCGGGCAGGTCCACGCTGGTATTGCGGCCGAATCCCCAGCGCAGCTCGTCGGCCTGCATCTGCTGCACCGGGGCGTGCGGGCTGGTGACGTCATTGGCGCCCCGCCGGTCGTGCAGCCACATGTTGTAGGCCAGGTTGTAGAACACCGTGTCGCAGGAAACGATCAGGGCCTGCCGGAAGCTGATCGGGCCCATGTTCGGCTCGCCGTCGTTGGCGTAGGAGTGACCGTCGATGTTGGTGGTCGCCGGGCAGTTGTAGTTGCCGTACAGCGAGTACCCCGCCCTGACGCCCGCCGCGGTGGTGGTCACCTTCCAGGTCGAGCCGGGGGCGTACTGGCCCTGGGTGGCCCGGTTCAGGATCGGCTCGGAGCCGCGGGTCCCGAACAGCTGCCGGAACTGCTGAGCCGAGATCCCGCCCGACCACACCGAGGGGTCGTAGGTCGGGTAGCTGGCCATGGCGACGACCCGGCCGGTGGTGGTCATGACCACCGCGGCACCGGTCTTGGCCTTGGAATTGCCCTCGGACTCGGTCTTGCGGATCGCGTTGGCCAGCGCGTTCTGGGTGGCCACCTGCAGCCGGCTGTTGATGCTGGTGACCAGGTCATTGCCGGGCGTCGGGCTGACCTTGCGCAGGGTCCCGGTCACCGTGCCCGCCGCGTTGACGGTGACCTCGTTCTCCCCGACCCGGCCGCGCAGGTCCCTGTCGTACTGCTGCTCCAGCCCGGACTGGCCGACCAGGTCGACGCCCGAGAAGCCGGTCACCGGCTGACCGAGCTTCTTGACCTCCTCGGCGGTGATCGGCTGCAGGTAGCCCAGCAGCTGGGCGGCGGCGGTGCCGATCGGCTGGGCGTACTGGGTGACCGGCTGCGGCTCAGCCGTGACGCCGGGGAACTGCCGCTTGCTCTCCAGCACCTGGATGGCGACCCTGTCCGAGACGTGATCATCGACCGGGATCGGCTGGTACGGCGAGCCCGGCCAGCACGGCTGGCTGACCCCGACGGTGCACAGCCGGACCTTCTGCTGCATCTTCTTGGTGCTCATCCCCAGCAGCCGGGCCAGCCGGGCCAGCTCGGCCTTGCCCCCGTCGGCCTGCTGGGACAGCGTGGACATGTTCACCGAGACCATCAGCTTCGAGCGGTTGCTGACCATCGGCGCGCCGCTGTCGTCGACGATCTCGCCGCGCACCGGCGGCTGGACGATGTTGCGGATCCGGTCCTGCTTGGCCAGCGCAACGTACGAGCGGTGCTGCACGATCTGCAGGAACCAGGCTCGCGAGCCCAGCCCGAGGAGCAGTGCCGCCAGCACCACATACAGCACCACCAGCCGCCGCCTGGACGCCGGTATCACCGCGGACCTCCCGATTTCCCGCTATCTGTCACTGCCGCTCGTGCCTGCTGCCCGCTGCCTGGCCTGGTGCCGCTGCCCGCTACCGGCCGGCGGCGGACCGCCGGCCGTTGCGCCGCCATGACCGCGGCACCGCGCCGCGCCGCCGGGCCAGCAGCGTCAGCACCGCCCACCGGCTGTGGCTGAACCGGGGACGCTTGCCGGACTGCGGCCGCCCGGCCACCAGGGGCCGGGACCGGAATCGCGGCGTCGCCGGGCGGCCCTTGCCCGGCCGGACCGGCGCCAGCCCGCCCCGTGGTGCCCGGCTGCGTGCTGCCCAGCCCCGGCTGGACGGCCCGCTCCGGCCGGCCGGGCCGATGCCCGCTCCCGGTCCAGCCGGGCTGAACGCCGCGCGCCCGGCACCGAGCCGGCTGCCGGTCAGCGGCCGGCCCAGCATGCCGTCCCCGCGGCGGCCGTTCATGCGCAGCCGCCGCGGCTGGCCCAGGCCGTGCCGCAGGGACCGCAGGGTGGGCTGCCCGATGCCGCCCGCCGCGCTCAGCCCCGTTGTCCCGCGCCCCGTGCTTCCCCCGAGCGCGCCGCCGGAGTGGATCTTGAACCGCGGCGCGGCCGGGACGGGCTGGCCGCCGGCCGGCCGGCGCACCGCGCCGCCGGTCAGCACCACGGGGCGGAAGCTGCCGCGGCCGCCGCGGCGACCCAGCCGGTCCAGGGCCCGGCGGGCCCCGCGGCCGTCGCCCAGGGCGCCGCGGCCCAGCGCCCCGAGTCCCCGCGCACCGCCGCGCAGCCTGGTCCGGCCGCCGGCGCTCTTGCCCTCGCGCCGCGACCCGCCGGTCAGCCGCAGGTGCACCGGGCGGGCTGGCAGCGTGCGCGGCAGCTGGCCGCCAGCGGCCGATCCGGCGACGCCCGAGCGCAGTCGCGCCGCTCCCGTGCCGTGCGGGCGGGCCACCAGGCTGGCCAGCGCGTGGCCGCTGAGCGGCCGGCCGGCCAGGCTGCGGGCCGCCGCGCTGCTGCCGATCCAGCCATCACCGGCCCGCCCGGCGCCCGGCCCGAGCCGGGGCGTGCGCCGGGCCGCGTCCCGCCGGGCCCGTCGCGACTGTGCCGGGCCGGCCAGCCAGCCGCCCAGGCCGGGCAGCACGGCGCCGCCCGCCGCGCCGCCGGCGGCAGCCAGCCCCTGGCGGCTGCCTCCGCCCGCCAGCCCCTGCCGGGACTGCAGCGCCGAGCCGCCGGGCGCGGCCAGGGCCGCCGACGGCGCCCGGGCCCCGGCCAGCCAGGCCCGGGTCAGCAGGATCAGGTACAGCACGAACGGGCTGATGACGACGTCATACATGATCGCCGACGGCAGCACCTGCCGGACCGAGGCCCAGCTCACCTGGGCGGGCTGCAGCGCCATGCCCAGCCCGGCGATCAGGATCTCGCCGGCCGCACCGGCCCCGGCCGCGATCAGCATCGGCACGAGCGCCGAGCGTGCCACCGTGCCGCGGAACCGGCCGCAGGTCCAGCCCACGATGCACAGCACCAGGGCGTAGATGCCGACAATCCCGCTGCCCGGCGGGGCCAGGTCCAGGCCCAGCCCGGCCACGAACCCGGTGACTGCGCCCGGCACCGGCCCGCCGGCCAGCCCCAGGGCTGCGGTCATGACCAGCACCAGGTCCGCCACCCCGCCGCCGGGCAGGTGCAGCCCGTTGAGGTAGGTCAGCTGGACGACCAGGGCGACGGCGACGGCCACGACCGACAGCACTATCTTGCGCATCTCAGCCCCCCGTCGCCGGGCTGGCCGGGCTGGTCCCGGACGGCGTGCTGCCCGGCGATGGCCGGGCTCCCGGCGTCACCGTGACCGTGACCGTCGGGGTGGGCGTGGCGTGCGGGCGGGGCGGCAGCACCGAGAACCGCGGGCTGTGCTTCGGCGGCTCGATCACGATGCCGACCACCCCGAGCGCGGCGAAGTTCACGTACGGCCTGACCAGCGCCCGCGAGGTCAGCGCGCCGGCCCGGTTGACCACCCGGCTGACGGTGCCGACCGGCACGCCCGGCACGTACGGCCGGTCATGCACCGACGCCGATGTCACCAGCTGCTGGCCGGGCGTGAGCGTGACGTGGGTGTCCAGTACCTGCAGCTTCAGCTCCCCGCTGCCGCTGGACGTCTTGCCCGGCCCGGTCACCCAGCCGAGCTGGCCGCCGGGGGCCAGCTGGATGCCCACCTGCTCGGAGGAGTCGGTGGCCAGCATGACCGTGCAGGTGTCCCGGCCTACCGCCGTCACCTCGCCGACCAGGCCCTGGCCGTTGAGCACCGTCTCGCGCGGCCGGACGCCGTCCCGGCTGCCGGCATCCAGCGTGACAGTCTGCTGGAAGCCCTGGCCGGTGGCGATGACGGTGGCCGCCACGACCCGGTAGCCGCCCTTGCCCGCGACCGACAGCAGCCGCTGGAGCTGGGCGTACTGAGCCTGGCTGAGCTGGGCGCGGCTGAGCTCGGCGCGCAGCCGGAGCACCTCCTGCTGCAGCGATCGCACCTGCTGGGAGGTGCTGTCCTGGCCCTGACCGACCAGGGTGGAGGCGGAGTTGGCCGCGGTCTCGGCCCCGCCGAACACCGAGGTGCCGACCGCGCGGAGGCCGCGGATGACCGGCGAGCCGCCATCCCGGTAGTCGATCGTGATCAGGAGCAGCGCAACGACGATCAGCACGCCGAGAACCAGCCGGGTTCGCCGCGTGTCGTGCACAACCGATCACCTCATCTGCCGCCGATCCGGCAGCTCGTGCGCCGCGCCGCCCAGGCGGCCCGGCGCGGGGACGGCGGTCTAGCGCCGGGCCTCGGGCACCAGGACCTGGCGCAGGGTGTCGAAGTCCTCGACGCACTTGCCGGTGCCCAGGGCGACCGAGTCCAGCGGGTTGTCCGCCATGTGCACGGGCATCCCGGTCTCCTCGCGCAGCCGCTCGTCGAGGCCGCGCAGCAGCGCCCCGCCCCCGGTCAGCGCGATCCCCCGGTCCATGACGTCGCCGGCCAGCTCGGGCGGGCACTTGTCGAGGGTGCTCTTGACCGCGTCGATGATCACGGTGAGCGGTTCCCCGATGGCCCGGCGGATCTCCTCGGCCGAGATGACGATCGTCTTGGGCAGGCCGCTGACCAGGTCGCGGCCGCGGATTTCCGCGTTCGGCTCGTCGGCCGAGGGATAGGCCGAGCCAAGCGCCATCTTGATCTCCTCGGCGGTGCGCTCGCCGAGCATCAGCGAGTACTCCTTCTTGCCGAAGGTGATGATCGCCTGATCCAGCTCGTCGCCGCCGACCCGGATGGACTGCGAGGTCACGATGCCGCCCAGCGAGATGACCGCGACCTCGGTGGTGCCGCCGCCGATGTCGACGACCATGTTGCCGGTCGGCTCGTTCACCGGCAGCCCGGCGCCGATGGCGGCGGCCATCGGCTCCTCGATGATGTACACGCGGCGGGCGCCGGCCTGATGGCCGGCCTCCTTGACCGCGCTCTGCTCGACCCCGGTGATGCCGCTGGGCACGGCCACGACGATCCGCGGCTTGGCCAGGTGACTGCGCCGGTGCACCTTCTGGATGAAGTAGCGCAGCATCCGCTCGGTGACATCGAAGTCGGCGATGACGCCGTCCTTGAGCGGGCGGACGGCGATGATATTGCCCGGCGTGCGGCCGATCATCCGCTTAGCCTCGACGCCGACCGCCACGATCTGCCCGGTATTGGTGTTCAGCGCCACAACTGACGGCTCGTTGAGCACAATGCCGCGGCCTCTCACATACACCAGCGTGTTGGCTGTACCGAGGTCGACGGCCATGTCACGGCCCAGAAAGGCCAGTGCGTTGCTCATCAGGAACGAGAACCTTCCAACTGGGTCTTGCCAGGTTGATCTGCAGTTTTCGGCGCGGATCGCGGCCACAACCGCATGGCATGTACGTGGCCACTTCGCGCCGGGCTAAACGGCGCCAGCTCAAAAGATCTTGGTCTGCCGCCTCGGCGGGGCGATGGCACCCGGCCATGCCCGGCGCCCTCTTGGCGTCCAACGCGCCACTGCCGCCGAAGGTGCCAAAACCGGAGAGCCATTCCCGCGGGAGTTAGTCTCTCACTATCAGCTATCGGCCGCTTGCCCGCAGTAACGGATCGCGAGCTGGACGTCGCCGGGGAAAAGCCTACAGGCCGGCCCAGCCGACCACGCCAAGGCACGCCGCGCGGCCAGAGATCGGGCACCACTTCGGCGTCGGTCCATAGCCTGGCCGGCGCGCCCGCTTTGGCCACCCGGCCCGGGCGCTTTGGCAGCTACGGCTGGGCCGGCCGCTCCATACGCACGCCGAGCCAGATCCCGATGAGCCACAAGGCGGCGAAGACGGCACCGAGGAAATACAAGACGGGCACCACGACGCCGGCCACGATCACGAACACTTGCAGCAGGCTTCCCCCGACCAGCGCCGCCGGCAGCAGTGGCCGAGCCAGGGCGGCGAAGAGCACCGCGGCGACCGCCGCCACGCCCCCGGCCCATCCGGCCGCGCCGGGGTGCAGGTGACTGATCTGGATCGCGACCGGGATGGCCAGTCCGATGACGATGGCCTCCATGATCAGCACGGTGGCGCACAGCCGCTTCATGCCAGTTCCTCCGCCGGGCCGCTGTCGGGGCCGGCCTGGGTCAGCAGCAGCCGGGCCTCGCCGGCCGTGATCACCGAGCCGGTGATCAGCACCACCGCCTCGCCGAGTCCGGGAGCAGCACCGCCATGCCCCGCATCAGCCTCGTCGGCCAGGGTCACGGCCAGCTCGATGGCATCGTCCAGCCGCTTGGCCACGCTGACCCGGTCGGGCTCGAAGACTGACTCGGCTATCTCGGCCAGCCCGGCCGGGTCCATGGACCGGTCGGTGGAGTTGCGGGTGACCACCAGCCGGGCTGCCACCGGCTCCAGCTGGTCGAGGATGCCGGGCACGTCCTTGTCCTCGCTGATGGCCACCACGGCGATCAGCTCGGTGAAGCTGAACGCCTCTTCCAGCGCTTCCACGGTGGCCGCCATCCCGGCCGGGTTGTGCGCGGCGTCGACGATCACCACCGGGCTGCGCCGTACCACCTCCAGCCGGCCCGGCGAGCGCACGTCGGCGACCGCATCGCGCACCAGGGCAACGTCCAGCGGCCCCGCCTCGCCGTCCGCGCCGCGGCCCGGGTCCAGCGCGACGGCAGCCGGGCCGTCCTCCTCGTCCGGATCGTGCCCGTTGAGCTCGGCGTTTTCGAGGGCCGGAGTGCCCACCGGCTCGGCCCGCGCGAATGCCTCGACCGCCGCCAGCGCGCAGGCCAGGTTGCCGGCCTGATGCGCGCCGAACAGCGGCAGGAACAGCCCCTCGTAGTCGCCGAGCAGCCCGCGGACCGACACCTGCTGGCCGCCGACGGCCAGCTCCCGGTCCAGCACGCCGAACTCCAGCCCCTCGCGGGCGACCGTCGCGCCGACCTCGGCGGCCCGGCGCATCAGGATCTCGGCCACCGACGGCGGCTGCTGGGCAAGCACGGCGATGGCGCCCGGCTTGATGATGCCGGACTTCTCCGTCGCGATCTCCTCGACGGTGGTGCCCAGCCAGCGAGTGTGATCCAGGGCGATCGGGGTCACGACCGCCACCGCCCCGTCAGCCACGTTGGTGCTGTCCCAGGTGCCGCCCAGGCCGACCTCGAGGATGGCCACGTCGACCGGCGCGTCGGCGAAGACCGCGAAGGCCATGCCGCACAGCACCTCGAAGAAGGA
This sequence comes from Streptosporangiaceae bacterium, assembly GCA_035763085.1. GTDB lineage: Bacteria > Actinomycetota > Actinomycetes > Streptosporangiales > Streptosporangiaceae > DASUBV01. Next base: position 30,672 of record DASUBV010000355.1, read on the forward strand.
CAGCCGGGCGGGCTGCTGTGAGTCAACCAGGTCCAGGTAGGGCGAGAGCTCCTCGTATGCCTCGATGAACCGCTCCGCGGTGACCGGCACGCCGTCCACGCGGATCCGCTCCCGGAACGAGCTCAGGTGCGGGCTGGTGAACAGGCCGGTGCGCAGCCCGCGGGCGCGCAGCAGCCGCTCGGTCATCCGGGCGGTGGACGTCTTGCCGTTGGTCCCGGTGATGTGGATCACCGGGTAGGCCCGCTGCGGGTCGCCCAGCAGGGTGACCAGGGAGCTGATCCGGTCCAGCGTGGGATCAATGCTGTGCTCGGGCCGCCGGGCCAGGATCTCCTGCTCTACCTGCGCCAGCCGCCCCGCCACCCCGCCGGCCATCCCTGTTCCGCTCACCCCAGAAGCCTACTGACCACCACGAGGTCCCCCGTCCCGCACCACTCCAGCCCGTGCTTCGGGAGCTCAGCCCGCGGGCAGGGAGGCAAGGCGCTCTTCCAGGAGGGCGACGGCCTCCTCGGCGGCGGCCAGGCGCGCCCGGTTCTTCTCCACCACCTCGGCCGGGGCCTTGGCCACGAACGCCGGGTTGCCCAGCTTGCGCTGCGCCGCCTCGATCTCCGCCCGGGCCGCCGCCAGGTCCTTCTCCGCCCGGCGGCGCTCAGCCGCCACGTCCAGGCCGGCCGCCGTGTCCAGCTCCACGGTGACGCCCTCGGACTGCACCGAGGCCGTGGGCGCGAACTCGCCGTCCGGCGCGGTCAGCCGGGTCAGCGCGCGGATCCAGGCCTCGTGCGCGGCCAGCGGCGTCCCCGCGATCCCGGCCAGCACGGCCGGGACCGGCTGCGACGGGCGCAGCCCCTGGTCGGACCGGAACCTGCGGATCTCGGTCACCAGCCGCATCAGCGCGCTCATGGTCGCCTCGGCGGCGAGGTCGGCGGGCAGCTGCGGCTCGGCCCGGGAGCCGGCCGCCGTGACGCCCGGCCAGCGGGCGACGACCACCGACTCCCCGCCGGTCAGCGCGGTCCACAGCTCGTCGGTCACGAACGGGATGACCGGGTGCAGCAGCCGCAGCAGGCGGTCCAGGACCACGCCCAGCACCTGCCGGGTGGCCATCGCGGCCGCCTCGTCGCCGCCGGTCAGCGAGGTCTTGGCCAGCTCCAGGTACCAGTCGCAGAACTCATCCCAGGCGAAGTGGTACAGCGCCTCGCAGGCCTTGGCGAACTCGAACTGCTCGAGCAGCTCGTCGACCTCGGCGGTGACAGCGGCCAGCCGGGAGCAGATCCACCGGTCCGCGGTGTTCAGCTGCCCGGCAGCGGGCAGACCCTGGTCGGCCACGGCGCCGTTCATCAGCGCGAACCGGCTGGCGTTCCACAGCTTGTTGCAGAAGTTCCGCGAGCCGGCCGCCCAGTCCTCGCTGACCGCGACGTCGCCGCCGGGGTTGGCCCCGCGGGCCAGGGTGAACCGGGTCGCGTCGGCGCCGAACCGGTCGATCCAGTCCAGCGGGTCGACGGTGTTGCCGCGGGACTTGGACATCTTCTTGCCGAACTGGTCGCGGACCAGGCCGTGCAGGGCGATCTGACGGAACGGGATGGCCCGGTCCGGGCCCAGCCCCGCGTTCGCGTACAGGCCGAACAGCATCATCCGGGCCACCCAGAAGAACAGGATGTCGTAGCCGGTGACCAGGACCGAGTTCGGGTAGAAGGCGCGCAGGTCCGGGGTGTCGTCGGGCCAGCCCAGGGTGGAGAACGGCCACAGCGCCGAGGAGAACCAGGTGTCCAGCACGTCGGAATCCTGCTGCCAGCCCTCGCCGGCCGGCGGCTGCTCGCCGGGGCCGACGCAGATGACCTCGTTGCCGGGCCCGTACCAGACCGGGATCCGGTGCCCCCACCACAGCTGGCGGCTGATGCACCAGTCGTGCATGTTGTCGACCCAGTCGAAGTACCGGGCGGCCAGCTCGGGCGGGTGGATGCGCACCCGGCCGTCGCGGACGGCGTCGCCCGCGGCCTTGGCCAGCGGCTCGACCCGGACGAACCACTGCAGCGACAACCGCGGCTCGACCGTGGTGCCGCACCGGGAGCAGTGCCCGACCGCGTGCACGTAGGGCCGCTTCTCGGCCACGATCCGCCCGCTTTCCCGCAGCGCGGCCAGGACGGCCGGGCGGGCCTCGAAGCGGTCCAGGCCCGCGAACGGGCCGGCGGCGGTGATCACTCCGCGCTCGTCCATGATCACCATGCTGGGCAGGCCGTGCCGCCGGCCGATCTCGAAGTCATCGGGATCGTGCGCCGGGGTCACCTTGACCGCCCCGGTGCCGAACTCCGGGTCCACGTGCGGGTCGGCCACGACCGGGATCCGGCGGCCGGTCAGCGGCAGCTCGACCTCGCGCCCCACCAGGTGGCTGTAGCGCGAGTCGTCAGGATGCACGGCCACGGCCGTGTCGCCCAGCATCGTCTCCACCCGGGTGGTGGCGACGACGACCTCGCCGGCGCCGTCCCCGTACCGGATCGAGACCAGCTCGCCGTCGTCGTCGGTGTGCTCGACCTCGATGTCCGACAGCGCGGTCAGGCAGCGCGGGCACCAGTTGATGATCCGCTCGGCCCGGTAGATCAGGCCGTCGTCATACAGCCGCTTGAAGATGGTCTGGACGGCGTGCGACAGACCCTCGTCCATGGTGAACCGCTCGCGGGTCCAGTCCACCCCGTCGCCGAGCCGCCGCATCTGGCCCAGGATCGCGCCGCCGTACTGGGCCTTCCACTGCCAGACCCGCTCGACAAACGCCTCCCGGCCCAGGTCGTGCCGCGACAGGCCCTGCTTGCCCAGCTCGCGCTCTACCACGTTCTGGGTGGCGATCCCGGCGTGGTCCATGCCCGGCAGCCACAGCGCGTTATAGCCCTGCATCCGGCGCCGCCGGACCAGCGCGTCGATGAGCGTGTGGTCCAGCGCGTGCCCGATGTGCAGCGAGCCGGTGACGTTAGGCGGCGGGATCACGATCGCGAACGCCGGAGCCGCCGAGCCCGGGTCCGGCGTGAAGTAGCCGGCCTCGACCCAGCCTTCGTAGCGGCGGGTCTCGACCTCACCGGGCGCGTACTGGGGCGGCAGCTGTCTGCGTGTTGCGGTGCTCACGGCAGCAGAGTCTAGAAGAGCGCGGCGAACGCGGCGGCCGGCCGGCGCGCACGCTGATCACCAGCTGCCGACAATTCGGTAACGAAACTAGTCATGACGTCCGGGATGTCTCGAAAGCCCGGATACCTGCACGGCATGCTGGTGATGATGCGCTCGCGAGGCGGACGGGAGCGCGCGGGAGGTGGGGTGCTGCACATGCGCAGGCCGCCCGCATCTGTTCGGCATATCACCGCCCATCCGCTGGCCTTCTCCGTCGTCGCGCTGACTGTCTTGTTCACGACCATGTGCGCGGCGGCCGCCGCCTCGTTCGCCAGCGGGGTGACCGCCATCGCGGTGCGGCGGTCGCTGGCTGCCGACGCCGGTACCGCCATCAGCGTCAGCGTGATCGGCGGGGCGGCCGGGCCGGCCACCGTGACCGACCGGGTCGGTCGCCGCCTGACCACGGCAGCGGCGGGCCTGCCGCTCAGCATCGCGACCGCGCGCCAGTCCTCCTATTACCGCCTGCCCGGCCGCGGCGAGCCCGGCGGGCGGGCCGAGACACAGGTCATCTCGCTGACCCAGCTGCCCCGGCATGCCGTGCTGCTGACCGGCCGCTGGCCGGCCGGGATGACCGGCCCCGGCGGCCCGGCGACCACGGCGGACAGCCGCGGGCCCGTGCCCGCATGCCTGCCCGGCCCGGCCGCCCGGCGGCTGCACCTGGCTGCCGGGGACCTGGTCACGCTGCGCGACGTGACCGACAACTCGGCCATCACCGCGCGGGTGAGCTGCACGTTCGCGCGTCGCCAGCCGGGCGGCGGGTACTGGTCGCTGAGTCCGCTGCCGGCCACCGGAACCCAGCGCTCAGCCGGGTCGGTCCTGTACGGCCCGCTGGTCACCAGCCGGGCCGAGCTGACCGCCCGTCACATCCCGGTCCAGGCCGCCCGGCTGCGGGCCGTGCCTGACGTCAGCGCCCTGCAGGCCAGTCGGCTGCCCGCGCTGGCCACCCGGCTCAGGGCGGCGGTGAGTCAGCTGGCCGGCTCCAACGCGCTGGGCGGCGCGACCGTCACCACCCGGCTGCCCGCGCTGCTCAGCGGGCTGGCCACGGCCGTCGTCGTGTCCCGGTCGCAGCTGCTCATCGGGCTGCTCATCCTGCTGGTCATCGCGGGCGCCACGATCACGGTGGCGGTCCGGCTGCTGGTGGCCGCCCGCGAGGGCGAGATGGCCCTGCTGGCCGCCCGCGGCGCGGCCCGCCGCCAGCTGGCCGCCCGCGGCCTGGCTGACGCGCTGGCGCTGGCCATCCCGGCCGCGGTGGCCGGGCCGTTCCTGGCCGGGTGGCTGCTCGCACTGCTCACCCGGACCGGGCCGCTGGCCCGCAGCAGGCTGAGCCTGCCGCCGGGTCAGCCCGCCGCCGCGTGGCTGACGGCCGTCGTCGTGGCGGCCGGCTGCGCGGTGATCATCTCGCTGCCGTGGCTGCGCCGCCCGCCGTCGGCGGTGCTGCGCCGGGTCCAGGCGGGCCGTCAGCGGGCCATCGGCGCCGCGGTAACGGCCGGGGCGGATCTCGCCCTGCTCGTGCTGGCCGCGGCCGCGACCTGGCAGCTCGCGCATTTCTCGGCGCCGGTCACGACCGGCCTGGATGGCCGGCTGGGCGCGGACCCGATCCTGGTCGCCGCCCCCGTGCTGGCCATCGGGGCCGGGTCGCTGGTGACCCTCCGGCTGCTGCCGCTCGCCGCCCGGCTGGCCGACCGGGCCGCTTCCCGCAGTCGCGGCCTGACCGGCGCGGTGGCCGCCTGGCAGCTCAGCCGCCGGCCACTGCGGCATCCCGGCCCGGCCCTGCTGGCCATGTTCGCCGTCGCCACTGCGGTCGTGGCCCTGGCCATGAACGGCAGCTGGCGCTCCTCGGCCACCGCCCAGGCCGCCTTCCGCGTGGGCGCCGACACCGCGGTATCGCTGCCCGCCAGCAGCCCGCTGCCCGTCGGGCAGGTGGCGGCCGTGACCCGGGCCCGCGGCGTGCGGGCCAGCACGCCGACCGTGCAGGCCCAGGCCAGCACCCCGCAGGGAGTCATCGCCGACGTGCTGGCCATCAGCGGCCCGGCCGCCAGCGGCGCCCTGGCCCTGGACACGGCCCAGACCGGGCTGAGCCCGGGCCGGCTGACGGCCGCGCTGGCCCGGCTGCGGCCGGCTGGCCCGCCGCCGGGCACGCCGGTTCCCGGCCGCCCGGCCCGGCTGCTGGTCACGGCCCGGCTGCGGGTGGCACGGTCGGCCCTGCCCCGGCACCGGAGCGGGCCGGCCATCGCCGCCCCGGCGCTGTCGGTCCAGCTGACCGACGCCGCGGGCGTGGCCTACCAGGTGACCGCCGGGACGCTGCCCGCCGACGGCCGCCGTCACCAGCTGACCGCCGAGATCGCGCCCGGCCTGCGGGCTGACTACCCGCTGCGGCTGACCGGGTTCTTCCTGGAGTACCTGCAGCGCGGGCTGCAGCCCGCGCCCGCCAGCCTGGCGATCGGCGCGGTGCGCACCGCAGGTCCGGCCGGCGGCCCGGCGGGCGTCGTCACGGCGGCCGCTGCCGGGCACCCGCTGCTGGTCGTCGGCGACCAGTCGGCGGCCGCGCCGGGCCAGGCCGCGGCCCGGCTGAGCGGGACCGGCCTGACCGTGTCGTTCCGCACCGGCCGGGCGCAGCCGGGCGTCGGCGGCGGCCCGGCGTACACCTCGCTGGAGGTGACCCCCGGGCCGCGCCCGGCCCCGCTGCCCGCGCTGGCGACGCGGGCCTTCCTGGCCGCCAGCGGGACGTCGCCGGGCCAGATCGTGCAGGTCCAGGTACAGGGGGTCAGCATCCCGGTCCGGCTGGCCGCCGAGGTCACCCGGTTTCCCACCATCACCGGCCCGGCCGGCGGCCTGGTCATCGACCAGGCCGCCCTGCAGGACGCGCTGCGCACCCGCGGGGTCCCGCCGGTGCCGGTCACCGAGTGGCTGCTGCGCACCGGGCCCGGCCTGCGGCTGACCGGGCTGCCCGCGGGCACGTCGGTGACCAGCAGCGCGGCCGTGGCCCGGGCCCTGGTGCAGCGCCCGCTGTCGGTGGCGCCGCTAGTCGCCCTGCTGGCCATCGCCGCCGCCGCGATCATCCTGGCCTGTGCCGGGTTCGTGGTCAGCGCGGCGACCAGCCAGGACCGGCGGCGGGACATGGCCATGCTGGATGCTCTCGGCACCTGGCCCCGGCAGGTCATGCGGATGCTGTGCCTGGAGCAGGCCATGACCGCGGTACCGGCCGCGGCGGCCGGGCTGGCCATCGGCGGGCTGCTCAGTCAGCTCATCGTGCCCGCGATGAGCCTGACCGCCCAGGCCGCCCGCCCGAACCCGCCGGTACTGGTGCAGGTGCCCTGGCTGCTGGCGGGCGGCATCGCGCTGGTCATCGCCGCCATCCCGGTACTGACCGCGGGCCTGCCCGCGCTGCGCAGCCTGGCTGTGGCAGCCATGCTGCGCACCCAGGAGGAGACGTGACCGCGCCGCCAGCCGTGCGCCGCGGCGCGCCCGGTGCCGGGCGGGCACGCGCGAGCTGGCCGGGCCGGGCCCGGCGGGCCCTGACCGGCGAGGCCGGGCCCGGCGCGGCCTGGGCCCTGGCCGCGGTGTCGCTGCTGATCGTGCTCATTGCCGTCGCCGGGCCGCGGGAGCTGTCCGCGATCCAGAACACCGCGCTGCGCAGCGCGCTGGCCCGGCTGCCCGCCCTGAACCTGGGCATCACCGCCCAGGCCACCTGGCAGGAGGACCGGCAGGGCAGCAACGTCCTGCCGGTGGCCGGCGGCCAGGCCGTAGCCAGCCGGCTGGCCCGCAGCGCCCGGTCCCTGCCGGTTGCCGCCGGCGGCGGGTGGACGTCGGTGTTCACCACCCCGCTCGCGATCACCAACCCGGCGCCCAGGTCGGTGCTAGACCAGCCGCCGACGGTGGCCATCATGTACCGCAGTGACCTGCCCAGCTACGCCCGCACCGTCAGCGGGACACTGCCCGCCGCGGCGACCGCACTGCCGCCCGGCCCCGGCGCCCGGCACGGAGCGGTCCGGCTGGACACGGCGGTGACGACCATCACGGCCAGCCGGCTCGGGCTGCACGTCGGCTCCCAGGCCCGGC
>DASUBV010000356.1:0-3405 GCA_035763085.1 Streptosporangiaceae bacterium
CACAGCAGTCATCGTGTGAGATCGATGTCCGCGAGCTGAGCAAGCAATTCGGCCACCGTCGCGTGGTCGACAGGCTGACCTTCACCGTCCAGCCCGGCCGGGTGACGGGGTTCCTCGGCCCGAACGGCGCCGGGAAGACCACCACCCTGCGGATGCTGCTTGGCCTGGTCACTCCGACGCAGGGCGCCGCGCTGATCGGCGGGCGCAAATACCAGGACCTGGGCTCGCCCGGCCGCACGGTCGGCGCGCTGCTGGAGGCAGCGGGCTTTCACCCCGGCCGCAGCGGCCGGGACCACCTGCGCACCTACGCCGGACCGGCCGGAGTGGCCGACGCCCGTATCGACGAGGTCCTCGCCCGGGTCGGGCTCGCCCGGGACGGGCGACGGCATGTGCGCGGCTACTCGCTGGGGATGCGGCAACGGCTCGGGGTCGCCGCAGCAATACTGACCGACCCGCCGGTACTGATCTGCGACGAGCCAACCAATGGCCTGGACCCGGAAGGCATCCGGTGGCTTCGCGGGCTGCTGCGCGAGCGGGCCGGACGCGGGCATACGGTACTGGTCTCCAGCCACTTGCTCGCCGAGATGCAGCAGATCGTGGACTCGGTCGTGATTATCAGCCACGGCCGGGTGGTCTACGACGGCGATGTCGGCGCCGTTGGCAGCGCCACCGTCCGGGTGAGCTCGCCCGACGCCGCAACCCTGCACAAGGCGATCACGAGCCGCGCCGGCGACACGGTCAGGGTTCAGCCCGCCGGGGAGGACACCCTGCTCGTGCGCGGCGTCAGCGCCGAGCAGCTCGGCCGGATCGCGTTGCGTGCTCAGGTTCCGCTCACCCAGCTGGCCACCGAGACCGGCAACCTAGAGCAACTGTTCTTCAGCCTTACCGAAACTGAAACGGGGGCCGGCCGCGACCTGGGCTCGGCCGCCCCGGCAGGCGCACAACCGGCACCCACCATGGAGGAGCCATGACCGCAGTCACACTCGACGAGCTGCCCGGCCGGCGAGGCATGACAGGTGGCGGTGGTTCCGGGATGGGCGCCGCGCTGCGCATCGAGATCCGCAAGCTGACCACGACCCGCACCTGGTGGGTACTCGGCCTGGTCGCGATCGCGGTCGCGGTGCTGGTGACCGTGCTCACCGTCGCCGGGGCCAGCAGCAGCCAGCACGCCCCGCTGGAAATCTTCACCGGAGCGCTCATCGGGGGCGTCCAGACCGCCTACATGATCACCGCGATCGTCGGGATCACCGCGGTGGCCGGCGAGTACCGCCACCGCACCGCCACCTCCAGCTACCTCGCGATACCCCGCCGCGGCCGGCTGATCAGCGCGAAACTTCTCGTGCTCGCCGGTTACGGTCTCATCGTCGGCGTGATGGTCGTCGGCATCTGCTCGGCGATTGCCGCACCCTGGCTATCAGCCCAGCACCTGCTCAACGGCACCCTGACGAGCTCCGGGGTGGCCCGCGCGGTCATCGGTGGCACTGCCGCCATCGCCGTCATGACCGCCGTCGGGGTCGCGGTCGGCGCGCTGCTGCGCAACCAGATCGTCGCTGTCGGCGCGCTGCTGGTGTACCTGTTCGCGATCGAGCAGACCATCAACAACATCTCCGCGACCCGCGCCGCCTACCCGTACCTGCCCGGCGGAGCGGTCCAGTCGCTCGCTTTCAGCGGCCATCGTGCCTTCGGGTCGCCGACCGGCGCCATCCTGCTCAGCCCCTGGGCCGCCGCAGCGGTCATCATCGGGTACGCAATCATCATCACCGCCATCGCGGTCCGCACCTCGATCCGGCGGGACGTCACCTGATGCCGCCCCAAGCCCGCCGATACCCAGCAGTGAGACGCGAAATCTGTTCGAGCTGCGCGTCCAGGAGGGCCCGTGCCTGGACGCCTTCTGCAGTGGCGAGCGCGTCGAGCACGAGAATCGGGTGTCCGGTTCCGGCCGGTGGCCGGCGTTTGCCGCCGCCGGCCAGCCGTCTGCCACTGACCAACGGCCCGCCAGGTGGACCGGCTCGGTCCCCGGGCAGGTGCGGCACCGGGGAACTGCGCGCGGCGCTTGCACAGGCCGACCAGGGCACGGTGACCCAGGCCCGGGCCGCGGAGGGCCGCCGTTGAGGCGCCCGGCCGCAGACCACCCCTACTGCCTCTGCGCCCGGACGGCCGGGGTGGCGGCGGCCCGGGGCCGCGCAGGAGGTCCGGCGGTCTGGGCCGCTTACCGGGGGGAGTCCGGATTCAGCGTTCCTGCGCGTGCTGCGCTGACGGTGGGAAACGGGTGCAGCAGGATGCTCGCACCGGTCACCTTCAGGACGCGCCGGACGACGGGCTGGACGGCTGCCAGGCGAAGCTGTGCCCCGGCTGCGCTGGCGGCAGCCCGGGCGCGCAGCAGCGCGTGGACGCCTTCCAGGCTGCAGTAGGCAGTGGCGGTCATGTCCGCGATCAGCACTGTAGCGCCGCCCGCGAGGGCTCTCGCGAGCGCGGTGCCCGCCTGCTCTGCGCTGCCGTGGTCAAGCTCAGCCGGCAGCGTCATGACCTGGACGCCGCCCTGGCTGGCAGCGACGAGGCTGATGAGCTGCGCCGGCGGGCCGGCAGCGGCGACGATCATGCCCGCCGGCAGCTTGCCTGCTGGCTGGCCGAGCGGCACCGGGCCCGGGAAGCGGTCGCGGTGATCCGCCCGCTCGCCGATGCCGGAGACGATATCGCCCAGCTCTGGCTGGCCCGCTGGCTGGCCGACTGCGGCCAGATTGCTGAGCTGCGCCGGCGCGCCGACGCCGGCCATGACCATGCCCTGAGCGAGCTAGCCGAGTGGCTCGCCGGCCATCACCGCTTCGGCGAGCTGCGCGAGTTCATCAGCGCCGGGCCGGGCCGTCCTGCTCCTGGGATGCTGGCGGACCCAATTGGGCGATATCGAGATGGTGCTCCTGCTCGCCGACCTGGGAGACGATGACCCCGGCGGCAACTTGCCCGCGGCTGGCCAGGTACGCACAGGCCGGCTAGATGCCGCAGCGCGCAGCCGCCGGAGACGAGCACCCTCGGTGCTCAGAGCCGGGCGGTAAGGACGGCGGAAAGGGCTGATCCCTGCTGTACTGGCTGCAGCGAAGGCGGCCTGCCCGTCCGCGGTCCAGCCGGCACCGGGCGCGGCGGCAGCGGCGGGAGCGAGTCGCTCGAGCTGGCTGGCGCTCAGCAGCTACCGCCCGCTTCGGTCGGCCGCTTACTGTGAGCGGCCCGGTCGAGGGCTTTCCTGACGCGCTGGCTGATTACATTCCCACGGTCGATGACGTGGACGAGCGCACTCAGTACGTGGTCGACGGCACGCTGCTGCCCTGCTGGTCCTGGGCCGAGCACCCGGACCTGTACTCCGGCAAGCACAAGACCACCGGCATGAATGTCCAGGTCGCCTCCACGCTTTCC
>DASUBV010000357.1:0-9996 GCA_035763085.1 Streptosporangiaceae bacterium
GTCAGCGGGGTGCCCCGGCGGGGCCGGCCGGGTCGCTCAGCGGGAGTCGTCCAGGAACGCGGTCACCGCCGCGCCGAACTGGCCGGGATCATCCAGCCAGGGATAGTGGCCGGCGCCATCCTGGATCACCAGCCGGGCCGCGGGGAACAGCCGGGCGAACTCGGCGGTGATCTTCGGCGGCCGCTGCAGGTCGAGCTCCCCGCCGAGAACCAGCACCGGCACGGCCAGCGTCGCGAGCGCGGCGCGGGCGGCCGCCGGGTCAAACGCGCCAGCAGCGCCGAAGGCCTCGGCGGCTTCCTCGTTGGTCTGCGTCTCGCCCGCGGCGTCGTGCGCCCGGGCGGCGTCGTCCCAGCGCCCGTAGAACAGCGGTGACAGGGCCATCCAGTCCGCCTCGGTGCCCGTGCCATCGGTGATCCGCCCGAACGCCGCCGACGCCGCGGCGAACCAGGGCTCGCCCTGGCGCCGCAGCACAACCTGGCGCCGCAGCTCGCTGCCGGGCTCCAGGCCGGCGGCCCGGCCGCTCGGCGTGATCAGCGCGAGCCTGCTCAGCTGCCCCGGGTGCCGGATCGCGAACTGCACGGCGATATTGGCGCCGGCCGAGTGAGCCAGCAGGTCGAAGCGGTCCAGCCCGAGATGGTCCCGCAGCGCCGCGACGTCATCGACGAGGCGGTCGCAGCGGTAGCTCGCCGGGTCGGCGGGAGCCGCCGAGCTGCCAGTACCGCGCAGGTCGAGCATGATCAGCTGCCGGCGCGCCGACAGGCCGCCGAGGTCACCCAGGTAGGCCGAGGCGCGCATCGGCCCGCCGGGCACGCAGACCAGCGCGGCGCCCGTGCCCCGGACGTGGTAGGCGAGCTCGGTCCCGTCGGCGGCGTGAAAGCGTGGCATGGCCGCGATGGTGACAGGCGCGCAGCCTCGCCGCAAGCGCGCCGCCCAGCCCGCGGAGCGCGCCAGCCGCGGCAGCCTGACGGCTGACCGGGCCGGGCGTCGGCTGTCAGGGCTGGCCGGCCGGGACCGGCGGACGGCCGGTCGGCTGATCCAGTTCCGGGAACAGCGCAGCCGCCCGCTTGGCAGTGGCCAGGGCCCGCTGCCCGGTGCTGACCAGCCCGAGGACGCCGATCCCCACGCCCAGCGCGAGCACCATCCACCAGACGCCGTGCGCGGCGCTGGTGAACGCCGTCCCGCCCCGGGTCAGGGCCGGCCCGGCGATCGCCCCGGCGATCGCGACGCCGAGGGTCGTCCCCGCCTGCCGGCCGGCCGAGGCCAGCGAGGCGGCCACCCCGGCCATCGACCGGGGCATCCCGGCGACAGCCGTGCTGGTGATCGGCGGGTTGACGGTGCCCAGGAAGATCCCGAACAGCAGGTAGACCGCGAGCACGGCCGGCAGCGGCGTGGCCGGGCCGAGCCAGAGGGAAGCCACGCCGCCCAGCGCGAGCGCGGCCCCGGCGATCATCAGCGGCAGCCGCGGGCCGCGCGTCCCGACCAGCCGGCCGGTGACGGGGGACAGCACCACGACCAGCGACCCGACCGGGAGCAGGCACAGTCCCGCGACCAGCGCCGTCATGCCGCGCCCGTTCTGCAGGTACTGCGTGGTCACGAACAGGAACGCGCCGAAGCCGCACAGCGCCCACAGCGCCATCACGATGGCCGAGCTGAACGACACGCTGCGGAACAGGCGCAGGTCGAGCAGCGGGTCGGTGCGGCGCCGCTCGTAGCCGGCGATGCCCAGCGCGCTGAGCACCGTGACGGCGAGCAGGCCGAGCATGGCGGGCGAGGTCCAGCCCAGCCGCCGGGACTCGATGATCGCGTAGACGAGGCTGGCCAGCATCGCGATCACCAGGAGCTGGCCGACCGGGTCGGGCCGCCGCGGCCGGGCGGCCCGGGACTCGGGCACGAACCAGCCGGCGCACGCGAACGCGGCCGCCACGACCGGCACGTTGACCCAGAAGACCGCGTGCCAGCCGAGGGTGTCCACCAGGACGCCGCCGAGGATCGGGCCCAGCGCCAGGGCCAGCCCGGTCATCGAGGCGAACGTGCCGATAGCCCGGGCGCGCTCGGCGGGCTCGGGGAAGGTGGTGGCGACGATCGCCATCGCCACCGGGTTGAGCATCGTGCCGCCGGCGGCCTGCAGCGCGCGGGCCGCGATCAGCCAGCCGATGCCCGGCGCCAGGCCGCACAGCAGCGAGCCGAGCCCGAAGACGGCCAGCCCAGCCTGGAAGACGCGGCGCCGGCCGAGCCGGTCGGCGGTAGATCCGGCCAGCACCAGGAAGCTGGCCAGCACCAGCGTGTACGCATCGATGGTCCACTGCAGGCCGGACTCGGGAGCGTGCAGGTCATGGCGGATCGCCGGCAGCGCGACGTTGACGATCGAGATGTCCATCACGACCACGAATGCGCTGGTGCAGCAGATCGCGAGGATCAGCAGGCGGCGGCGCTGGCTGAGGCCGCCGGCCGTGGCCCGGGGGAGTGTTGCGGAGTTCATGATTCCCGACGGTAAAATTTAGAGCGTGCTCGAAGTCAAGCTGAATTCCCGCGGGCGGCAGCCCGGTGCCCGGCCGGCTGACGCCTGCCCGCAGGCGGGCCTGAGCATCGCCGAGGCCGCCCGCCGCACCGGGGTCAGTGTGCATACGCTGCGCTATTACGAGCGGGCCGGCCTGGTCGTCACCAGCGTCGACCGCACCGCCGGCGGACGGCGGCGCTACCACCAGCTCGACCTGGACTGGATCAACGTCTGCACCCGGCTGCGGGCCACCGGGATGCCCATCCGGGCCATCCGCCGCTATGCCCAGCTGGTAGCGGCCGGGCACGGCAACGAGGACGAGCGGCTGGCCCTGATGGAGGCGCACCGCGCCGAGGTGGCCGCGCGGCTGGCCGAGTTGGAGGAGAATCTCCGGCTCATCGACCACAAGATCGACGTCTACCGGGGCCGGGTCGCCGCCGGGGACGCCGACCGGCTCTGGGCGCCCCGCCGCCCGGCGCCGGCCCGCTAGCCCCGCCGGCCATCGGGCCGGTCCGGCCGCAGCCACAGCCCGTCAGGTCAGGGCTTGCGTGACAGGCCGCCCGCCATGATCCCGGCGCGAGGGACGGCATCTTCGCGGGTACCGGCAGCCGTGGGCAGAGCCGTTCCGCTAAAGCCATTCGTCCAGTTGATCCCAGGTCATGGTGACCTCGATAGGGTCGATGACGTCGATGGCGAGAATGTCTTTCTTCCGAAAGGTGACCTGCTCCATCGCATATGTGCCATCCGACGTTAGGCGAAGCATTTCGACGGACACGGCAGGGCCGTCGTTCTGGGCAAGCCGGATGATCCAGTAATGGCCGATGCCTGCGCGCGCATAGCGGACCCGCTTGACGAGCAGATCATCAGAGACGGAGCCAGGCGACACGATCTCCACGGCGATCAGCGTGTCGGCAGCGGCTGGCTTGCCTTTCCATCGTCCCCGCGCGAGTCGTCCAGGCACCGGAAGAGCGCCAAGTCCGGGCGGCGGAAGTGGAACGGTACCTCGCTGAGCAGGACGTCAATGTCAGCGCGGACCCGGTGGCAGGTTCCCTTGCGCTGGTCGTGCTTGCGGGCAGCCTCGGCGAGCGCGTTGAGCAGGGCATGCTGTACTGCCAGGTGCTTGTCGCTGGGCGAGTGGCCGACAATTATCGTGCCGTCCGATACCTCGATCTGCCGGGCAATGTCCTCGGGGAGCTCCTCGTAGAGTTCGAGGGTCATCTCAGGAGCTTCGACCGCAGCGCGCAGCCACGACCAGTCAGGATCCTGCGGCATCGCCATGCGCCCCACGCTACCGGCAGATGACGTGCCGGACGCAGGACCTGGAACGCAGAAGATGAGAGCGGCAGGCTCTCGGCGGGACACGGTGTCACGCCGTGGCGGGTTCGACCGTCCCGCAGCTTGGTTCTGGGGTCTCCAGGCCGGGGAACCCGCTGCGGTGCGCGGCTCAGCGCAAGGCCATCGGCCCCCACAGCACCCGCCCGGCGTCCGGCGGCCCGTGGCCCGCCGCCCGGCGCGGCAGCCCCGGTCTCAGAGGAAGTAGCGCAGCCAGACATAGGCCCAGGCCAGGATCGTGCTCCCGGCCGTGACGACGATCCCGTACCGGGTGAACATCCAGAAGCTGATCGGGTGGCCGGTGCGCGCCGCGATGCCGATGGCGACCACGTTGGCGCTGGCCGCGACCGCCGTGCCGTTGCCGCCGAAGTCCGCGCCGAGCGCGAACGACCACCACAGCGCCTGCCCGGCCGCCGGGTCCCCGGCCCCCGCGACCAGGTCCTCGACGATCGGGGCCATGGTCGCGACATAGGGGATGTTGTCGAAGAAAGCGCCCAGCAAGCTGGAGCCGAACAGCAGCGCGGTCGCGGTCATGAAGTCGCTGCTGGCCAGCCCGGCCGACCAGGTGCCGATGGCCTCGATGACGCCGGTGTGGGCAAGACCGCCGACCAGAACGAAAAGGCCCATGAAGAACACCAGCGTCGGCCACTCGACCTCGGCCAGGATGGTGCGGACCTCCGCCCGGGTGACCAGCAGCATCAGGCCGGCGCCGGTCAGCGCAACGATGGCCGGATCCAGGTCCAGCACGGAGTGTAGGCAGAACCCGGCGACCACCAGCGCGAAGACGGCCAGGCAGCGGCGCAGCATGACCGGGTCGGTGATGGCCCGGCGCTCTTGCAGGGCCAGGACTGCCGCGACCCGCTCGGCGTTGTACTGGAACGACCTGCGGAACAGCACCTTGGTGACCAGGACGAACGCCGCGAAGATGACGACCACGGCCGGTGTCATGTGCACCAGGAAGTCGGTGAAGGTCAGGCCGGCGCGGCTGCCGATGATGATGTTGGGCGGGTCCCCGATGAGGGTGGCCGCGCCGCCGATGTTGGAGGCCAGCACCTCGGCGATGAGGTAAGGCTGGGCCGGTATCCGCAGCTGGTCGCAGACCACCACCGTGACCGGGGCGACCAGCATGATCGTCGTGACGTTGTCCAGGAACGGCGAGGCGACCGCGGTGATGCCCATCAGCATCACCATCAGGCGCCACGGCCGTCCCCGGGTTTTCTTGGCCGACCAGATGGCCAGGTAGTCGAAGATCCCGGTCTGCTTGATGATCCCGACGATGATCATCATGCCGAGCAGCAGGAAGATGACGTTCCAGTCGATGCCGCCGTGCTCGGAGAAGAACACCTCCGAGCCCGGGACCAGGCCAAGGGCGGCCATCACGCCCGCGGCGATGAGCACCACCTTGACCTTGCCGGCCTTCTCGGTGGCAATGAAGAACATGGCCGCGCAGAAGATCGCCAGGGCTGCGGCGGCGGCCACGGCTACTCGTCAGGGCCGAGTACAGCCAGGCTGGTGATCAGGCGCTCGAGCGTGATCGCGCCGGTGAGGGCGCCCGCGTCATCAGTGACGGCGACCACGGGGGTGTGCTCGCGGGCCATCAGCGCGGCCACCTCCAGGAGGGTGGCCCCGGCCCGCACGGTGGCCGGCCGGGACGGCTGGCGCGGCACGCACTGGCCCACCGTCAGGCTCCCGGCCTGCTCCCAGAACCGGTCAGCGTGATCTTCATCCAGCGTCCGGGCCAGGGCCGGGTCCTCCTGGTAGGAGCCGGGCACGGCCAGCCGCAGCACCTGGGTGCCGGGCAGCACGTACCGGGGCCGCTGCCGGTCATCGACCACGATGAGGCCGGGCAGGCGGCTGACCGCCAGGACCCGGAGCGCCCGGGCGACCAGGTCGCCGGCGGTGACAGTCGGGACGCCGACGGCGATGTCACTCGCGTGCATGATCCCTTCCTGGCCGGCGAGCTGGTCGAGCTGGCGGGCGGGAGTCATGGTGCCGCCCGCGGGGCAGGGCCGGGCCTGGCTGCGTCGGCGGTCATCGAGATGCGGCCGGCGGCCATGTCGGTGATCCCTTCGCCCGGCTGGCTGGGTCGGTGAAGCGGACCGCCCGCCGCCGGAGGGCAGAAGCCAGCGAGCACGGTAACCGGGTCTTGGGGGGATCCGGCCCGCTGGCTTCTGACCTGCGGCAACGAGCGGGTATAGCTAGTCTTGGCGGTCACGGTGGCCGCGGCTATCGGGCGCAGCACCCATCTGCGGCGGGGACTGACGTGTAGCGGCGATGTGGGTGTCAGTACGGATGGACGCCTGCGGGGCTGTCCGGCAGCCTGGAGTCGTGCACCGGTGCCGGGGGCAGTCAGGCGGGTGCCAGCAAGGGCTCGCGGGCCTCCGGCGCAGGGGCATCCACGTAGAGGAGGCCGCGTACTGTGTCCCTGTTCTGGCGGATCTGCCTGCTTAATGCGGCGGTGCTCGTCGCGGCGACGGTGCTGCTGCTGTTCGGGCCCGTCACGGTCTCCGCGCCCATCCGCCTGACCGAGGCCCTGATCCTGGTCGGCGGGCTGGCCGTCCTGCTGCTCGCCAACGCCATCCTGCTGCGGGTCGGCCTCGCCCCGCTGGACCGGCTGGTCCGGGTGATGACCACCACCGACCTGCTGCGCCCCGGGCCGCGGCTGCCGGTGGCCGGCCACGCCGGCATCGCCAGCCTCATCACCACCTTCAACGCCATGCTGGACCGCCTGGAAGCCGAGCGCAGCGACAGCAGCGCCCGGGCCCTGTCAGCGCAGGAGGCCGAGCGCCGCCGGATCGCCCAGGAACTGCACGACGAGGTCGGCCAGACCTTCACCGCGGTGCTGCTGGAGCTCAAGCGGGCGGCCGATCACTCGCCGCCCGGCGTCCGTGAGGAAGTGCTCCAGGCTCAGGAGGCGACCCGCCAGGGACTGGATGAGATCCGGCGGATCGCCCGGCGGCTGCGGCCCGGCGTCCTGGAAGAGCTCGGGCTGGTCAGCGCGCTGCGCGAGCTGGCCTCGGAGATCCCGGCCCGCTCTGGCCTGGCCGTGCGGCACCGGTTCGACCACGACCTGAGCCGGCTCGACCCGGAGGCCGAGCTGGTGGTCTACCGGGTCGCGCAGGAGAGCATCACCAACACCGTCCGCCATGCCGGCGCCGCGCACCTGGAGTTCGCCCTGACGGCCAGCCCGGGCGGCGTGGACCTGTGCGTCCGCGACGACGGCCGCGGCATCGGCCCGGCCGGGGAGGGTGCCGGGATCCGCGGCATGCGGGAGCGGGCGCTGCTCATCGGCGCGGACCTGTGCCTCGGCCCGGGCCCGGGCGGCGGGACTGAGGTGCGGCTGCGCGTGCCGGCCCGCGCCGGGAGGAGCGAGGGTGACTGAGCAGCGCGAGACCAGGGTCCTGCTGGCCGACGATCATGCCCTCGTCCGGCGCGGCGTGCGGCTGATCCTCGACGGCGAGCCGGGCCTGACGGTCGTGGCCGAGGCGAGCGATGGTGCCGAGGCCATCGAGCTGGCCCGCGCCAGCCGGCCGGACCTGGCGATCCTCGACATTGCCATGCCGCGGATGACCGGCCTGCAGGCCGCGCGGGAGCTGTCCCGCCTGCAGCCGGGCCTGCGCCTGCTCATCCTGACCATGTACGACAACGAGCAGTACTTCTTCGAGGCACTGAAGGCGGGCGCGTCGGGGTACGTGCTCAAGTCGGTGGCCGACCGGGACCTGGTCGAGGCCTGCCGGGCGGCCATGCGCGGCGAGCCGTTCCTGTACCCCGGCGCGGTCAGCGCGCTCATCCGCAACTACCTGGACCGCGCCCGTGACGGCCAGGAACTCCCGGAGCGGGCCATCACCGACCGCGAGGAGGAGATCCTCAAGCTGGTGGCCGAGGGGCACTCGTCCAAGGAGATCGCCGCCATCCTGGTCATCAGCGCCAAGACCGTCGAGCGCCACCGCGCCAACCTGCTGAGCAAGCTCGGGCTCCGGGACCGGCTGGAGCTCACCCGGTACGCGATCCGGGCCGGCCTGATCGAGCCATGACCTGGGCGCAGATGGCTGAGTGGCTGATCTGGCTGATCCTCGCCGCCGCCCTGGGCCTCGCCGAGATCTTCACCCTGACCGCGGCGCTCGGCATGCTGGCCGTGGCGGCGCTGGCCACCGCGGGCCTGGCCGCGGCCGGCCTGCCGCTGCCGGCCCAGCTGACCGCCTTCACCGTCATCGCCGCGGCGGGCGTCGCGCTCAGCCGCCGGGTCGCCCGGCGGCGCGCCCGCCGCCCGCCGCGGGGCCGGTTCGGGGTGGACGCGCTGATCGGCAGCCGCGCGCTGGTCACCCGCGAGGTGACCGGGCTGGGCGGCCGGGTCCGCATCGGCGGCGAGGAGTGGAGCGCCCGGGCCTACGACGAGAGCCAGGTGATCCCGGCCGGCGCGAAGGTCGATGTCATGGAGATCGCCGGCAGCACCGCTGTTGTCTATCCGGGGGAGGAACCATGGAAGTCTCTGCAGCCGTGATCGCCGGGCTGGTGATCGCCGTGCTCGCGGTCGTCATCGTGCTGCGCGCCGTGCGCATCGTGCCGCAGGCGCGCGCCCGCAACATCGAGCGGCTCGGCCGCTATCACCGGACGCTGCGGCCCGGCCTGAACTTCGTCATCCCGTTCGTCGACCGCGTCTATCCCGCCATCGACCTGCGCGAGCAGGTCGTCTCGTTCCGGCCGCAGCCGGTCATCACCGAGGACAACCTGGTCGTGGAAATCGACACCGTGCTCTACTTCCAGGTCACCGAGCCCCGCGCGGCGGCCTACGAGATCGCCAGCTACCTGCAGGCCGTCGAGCAGCTCACCGTCACCACGCTGCGCAACGTCGTCGGCTCCATGGACCTGGAGCGCACGCTCACCTCGCGGGACACCATTAACAGCCAGCTGCGCGGCGTCCTGGACGACGCCACCGGCAAGTGGGGGCTGCGCGTCAACCGGGTCGAGATCAAGGCGATCGACCCGCCGATGACCATCAAGGACGCGATGGAGAAGCAGATGCGCGCCGAGCGGGCCAAGCGCGCCGCCATCCTCGAGGCCGAGGGGCAGCGCCAGTCTCAGATCCTGCGCGCCGAGGGCGACAAGCAGTCCACGGTACTGCGCGCCGAGGGGAACCGGACCGCGCGGGTCTTCGAGGCCGAGGGCCGGTCCCGGGCCATCGACCAGGTCTTCCAGGCGGTGCACCGCAACGACCCCGATCCCGGCCTGCTGGCCTATGAGTACCTGCAGACCCTGCCGCAGCTCGCCCAGGGTGCCGGCAGCTCGTTCTTCGTCATTCCCGGCGAGGTCACTGCGGCGCTGCACGGCGTCTCCCGTGCCTTCGGCGAGGCCCAGCCCCGGTCGCCGGCCACCCGCGATGAGGTGGCCGCCGTGCCCGACCAGCGGGCTGCCAGGGACGCGGAACGCGCGGCCAGCGATGCCGTCCGCGCCGCCAGCGACGCCGCCGGCGCGGTCGTCGCCCGGCCCTAGGACAGCAGCGTCAGTTCGTGACCCCCGGCGTCACCTGGGTGAATGGTGCGGCTGCCGCGTGATCATGCGAGTTGCCCGACTAGCGCGTCCCTGCCAGCCGGAAGCGCTGGGCCAGCACCGCGGTCTGGTCATCGACAGTGAACCCGGGCTCGCCCAGGACTTCACGCATCTCAGCGCTGTGCCAGTACTCTTCATGCGCGGCCCGCCACTGCGCCACTGACTCGTCGTCATCATCCAGGACATGGCGCAGGTCGATCTCGCCCGCCCTGACTACTCGCACCTCGGTCAGCTCGATCACCGCGGCCGGCCGGCCGCCGGAGTCGACCACGGCGAATCGCTGGCCAGCTTCCGGATACGGCCTGCCTGCTCGCTCGTACTCCAGCGCCAGTCCGGTGGTTGTCGTCTTGGTGCCGGCCAGGATCGCAGCGACCACCTGGTCCCGCACCGGCCCGGGATCGGCGAACTCCAGCCGCGGCAGATCATCAAGGTTCACGGCCTCGAGGCTACGCAGAACCAGGGCCGCGAGCATTCGCTTTATCGCCCGCCCGGCCGGCGCCCGCCGCCATCAGCTGCTACGCACCGCAAGGAACGCAGCGCGGCCGGTCATGGTCCCTTCGATCAGCCGCCATCACCCCGCTGCCCCGGACGCATCCGCTGCCTCCCGTCAGCGCGCCCGG
>DASUBV010000358.1:0-3357 GCA_035763085.1 Streptosporangiaceae bacterium
GGCGGCTGGCGGCGGCGATGTTGCCGTGGCCGTCCAGGCGCAGGAGACTGATGGCCAGGCTGCGCAGCGTCGCCATCACGCGGGGAGCGTTTCCTGTCCTTACGAGCGATTTGTCTTCCAGGTAAGTCACGTCCCGCACCCGGTCGATCGGACATCACACTGCTCCTTGACTGTTGGCGTGGGGTTAGAAGAGGCCTTCTTGGGGGGTTGGCAGCTCGATACGCAGGCCTTTCCTGCGTCCGGCCCGGATGTGGACGGCGCGCAGCTCGCCGCGCTTGACACGCTGCAACACGGTCTGGCGTGAGACGCCGAGGGCGGCGGTGGCGACCTGGACGGGAACCCAGCCTGCGGGCGCATTGTCGGCGACGAGTTCGCGGATGGACGGGGTGAGGCGGATGCGCCAGGGGGCGCCGGGGGTGATCTGCTCGCCGGGCACGATTCCGTCGTTGAGCCACCGGTAGAGGGTGGAGGCGGTGATGCCGAGTTCGGCGGCTGCCTGGTGCACGCTCATCGCCTCACCGTCGGGGTCTGGGGCATTCCCGCCCTGGCAAGGGGGAATGCCGTGGCGCTTGCGGATGGTGGCCACGTTAGCGGGGGTGAATGACATTCCGGTGGCGGTGCGGCGTTTCTGCTGGTTGAGCACTTTGGTGATCATGGAGTCGTCGTAGTGGGCCGCGAGCCGGGTGATGAGGGAGACGGTGTCCTCGCTGGTGCGGTATGGCGGTTTCGGCCTGGGCAGGTCTGCGGTGAGCTCGCTGGTGAGCCCGCCTTTCCAGTGCAGCACCAGGCGGGCGGTGCGGCTGGTGTCATCGGCGGTGACGACCACGTCGTCGAGCAGGGCGTGCAGGAGTTCCTTGCGGTCGCGGTCGGTGGTGGACGGCGCGTCCCATAGCGCGGGCAGGTCGGTGGCGATCGCGAGGATCCTGGCGCGCTCGTCGGCGCTGAGCCGGACGGGCCGGGCGGCCTGGCGGCGCTCCAGTTCGGCCTCGGCGTCGCGGACGGCCTGGAGGGAGGCTTCCCATTCGGCTTCCAGGCCGCGGGCGACCAGCCGGTTCTCCGGGTCGACGGCGCGGTAGCGGCGTTCGGCCCTGGTCGCGGCGTAGCGGGCCTGCTCGGCCTGGCGGCGCCACTGATCGAGCGCGGCGTCGTGCCCGGCCTCGATCTGGTCCGCGGCGTCGAGGGCGGCCTGCAGTGCCAGCGGGGTAAGGACCTCCAGGACATGGCCGGCGACGGCCGGGTCGACGCGCACGCCGCTGACCCGGGTGCAGCGCCGGCCCTGCCCGCCGCCTACGAGCACGCCGCCGTTGCACTGGTAGCCAGGCGCGCTTTTGGCGGTGCCGCGGTAGAAGACGCCGAGCCGGCGCCCGCAGATCCCGCAGACCGCCAGGCCCTGCAGCAGCGCGCAGCCTTCCCGGGTCGCGCCGGTCCCGTCGGCGCCGCGGACCGGGGCCATGTTCGCGGCCAGCCGGGCGGTGTTGGCCAGGTAGGTGTCCCAGTCGATGTAGCCGGGATGATGCCCGGTGATCAGGACCTGCCAGTCTGCCGGCCGGGGCACCGCCCGCCGCTTGCCGGCCGGGGTCCCCGATGCGTCGATGTAGCGCTCGGCGCGGGTGCGGCCGTAGACGTACGCGCCCGCGTAGGCGGGATGGGTGAGGATCTTGTGCACTGCCGGGTAGGCGGCCGTGACCCAGGCCAGCTGCCCGTCCCGCAGCGACGGCAGCTTCAGGCCGTTCTCGCGCAGCCACAGCCATGTCTGCCGGGCCGACCCGGACACGGCGAACCGGCCGAATACCGCGGTGATCGCGCCGCGGACCGCCTCATCGGGGTGCAGCAGGACCTGCCCGGGTTCTTCGCCCCACACCAGCCCGGCCGGCAGCGCGATGCGCAGCTCGCCGCGGGCGGCCTTGTTCCGCAGCCCGCCGAGCATCCGGGCGCGCAGCACCTGCAGCTCAGACTCGGCCATGGTTCCCTTGAGGCCCAGGATGAGCCGGTCATCGAACATGCCGGGATGATAGACGCTGGTCTCGTCGGCGATCAGGGTATCGGTGATCCCGCACAGGTCCAGGAGCCGGTACCACTCGGCCGAGGACCTGGCCAGCCGGGAAACCTCCAGGGCCAGGACGACACCGACCTGCCCGAGCGCGATCTGCTCGGTCAGCTCGGTGAACCCGGCCCGGGCCGCCAGCCCCGACCCGCTCACGCCCAGGTCGGCGTCGATGACCCGGACCGCGCTGCGCGGCCAGCCCAGCGCGCCGGCCCGGCTGGCCAGGTCGTACTGACGCAAGGTCGATTCACGGTTGCGTTCGACCTGGACCAGGGTGGACTGGCGGCAGTAGACGGCCGCCGCACGGCGCAGGTGCGCCGCCGTTACCTTGGGATCACTCACCGCCGCTCACTCCCTGCTGCGCCGAGACTGGCGCTGCGGGCCCGGCCGGCGATCCAGGCTGCGCCGTCTGGATGATCAGCCGCGTTACGATCGCGGCCGCGGTTCGCGCGACAGGCGCGGGTAGCTGGCTGGCCAGCTCCGATGGTGGCGCCGGAACCTGGTCCGGCAGCAGACTGAGCTGTGCGGGCTGCACGGTCGTCCTCCTTGCCTGGTGACTGCCGTGCAGCCTGCTCCGCGCGGTTCCCGGCGGTGGCGGGAACGCCGGAAATCACCCGCAGCAGGCGCAGCAGATCCGCCGTCCCCGCGACCACCGCGGCGGCCGGCGCGCCCGGGTTCCCCCTGCCGCCCTCGCCTGCCCAGGCCGCGGGGATGCGCTTCTTGCTGCCATCAGGCAGTACCAGGACCACCATCGCGACGCCGCGGAGCCGCAGCCGGCCCCAGACCGGCAGGTCCAGGCCGTGCAGCGGATGCCCCGGCCGGACCACCCGCACCGTCTCCCGCCCGGTGCCTGCCGGATGCGCCCCGTCATGCGCGCTGCCGGTCACCGCCGGCTCCCGCGGGTGACCAGGACGCTGCGCCCGCCGAACCCGGCAGCGTGCAGCACCGCAATCGCGACCCGGATCGCGTTGTCCTCATCCAGCCTGCACATCAGATCGCCCAGCGCCGCCGGCACCCCGGCGGCGATGCTCGCCGCCAGCGCCAGGACCTGTTCCTCGCTCGAGGAGCACGGGAGCCGGCCTGACCGCCGCGCGTCCAGCGCCGCCTCGAAGTCCACCGGCACCATCGTCGCGCCGGTGATGCCGTCCCGGCCGGACGACAGGGCAACGGCTGCGAAGTCTGCGCGCGTGAGCCGCGTGCCGTGCCCGATCAGCAGCTCAACCGCTGCCTCCAGGCACAGCAGGCCCTTCGCCCATACGCGCATCGCGGCCGCGAGGTCGTGAAACGTCGTAGTGTCTTGCCTGCTTGGTGGA